>JBAYRO010000034.1:0-33657 GCA_041676645.1 Burkholderiaceae bacterium
CGCTTGCCGGCGCCCTCCCGCCACACTCCTCTTTCGCATGAGCAACCTCACCGTCTGGCTGGAGGCCGCCTTCCTCGGCCTCATCCAGGGCCTGACCGAATTCCTGCCGGTTTCCTCCAGCGCGCACCTGCGCATCGTCGGTCCCCTGCTGCCCTCGGGAGGCGACCCCGGAGCGGCCTTCACCGCGATCACCCAGCTGGGCACCGAAGCCGCGGTGCTGCTGTACTTCCGGCACGACATCGTGCGCATCGCCCGGGCCTGGCTCGCCGCGCTGCTGTATGCCGATGCCCGCGGCACGTCCGACGCACGGATGGGCTGGCTCATCATCATCGGTACATTGCCCATCGCGATCCTCGGCCTGCTGTTCAAGGACGCGATCGAGGGCTCGCTGCGCAACCTCTATCTCACCGCCGCCATGCTGATCCTTTTCGCGCTGGCCCTCGGCGCTGCGGATCGGATCGGGCGCAAGGACCGCACACTCGACAGGCTGGGCTGGCGCCATGGCCTGCTCTTCGGCTTCGCTCAGGCGCTGGCGCTGATCCCGGGCGTTTCCCGATCCGGCGGTACCATCACCGCCGGCCTGCTCATGGGCTATACCCGCGAAGCCGCGGCACGATACTCCTTCCTGCTGGCGATTCCGGCCGTCATGGCCTCGGGCTTCTACCAGCTGTACCGGAGCTGGGAGATCGGCAGCCCGATTCCCGCCGGCCCCACGGCGCTCGCCACCATCGTGGCCTTCGGCGTAGGCTACGGCGTCATCGTACTGTTCCTGAAGCTGGTGTCGACCCGGGACTACATGCCCTTCGTCTACTATCGGATCGCCCTGGGCGTGCTGGTACTGGCCCTGCTTGCCACCGGCGTGCTCAGCGCGTACTAGGGAAGCCGTGAAGACGGCGGCGACTGGTTCCGGCAAGCCCTGAGACGATTGCATTCGCAAACATGACAATCGAGATCGCCCTCGTGCTCGCGATCGCGCTGGTCGCGGTGACCTTGTTCGCCACCGAGAAGCTGCGCATCGACGCCGTGGCACTGCTGGTGCTGACCAGCCTCGTGCTGACCGGCCTGGTGAACCCGACCCAGGCGCTCAGCGGATTCAGCAACTCCGCCACCATCACCGTCGCGGCGATGTTCGTGCTGGCGGCGGGGCTGCAGAACAGCGGCGCGCTCTCGGGGATCGGCGACCTGCTGGGCCGCGCCAGGTCACCGACGCAGTTCCTCATCATCCTCTTCGCCGTACTGGCGCTCATCGCGCCATTCGTCAACAACACGGCGGTCGTGGCGGTCTTCATGCCGATCGTGATCGCGGCCACCGCCAGCATCGGCATGTCGGCCTCCAAGGCCCTGATTCCCCTGTCGTATGTGTCGCAGATGGCCGGCGTCTGCACCCTGGTGGGCACCTCGACCAACCTGCTGGTCAATGGCATGGCCCGGGATCTCGGTCATCCCGGTTTCAGCATGTTCGAGTTCGCGCCCCTGGGCGTGATCTGCTTCGCGGCGGGCTGCCTGTACCTCCTCACGATCGGGCGCTGGCTGCTGCCCGACACCCGGAGTTCCGAACTGGTCGAGCACTACGAGCTCGGCAAGTACATCACCGAACTGCGGGTCATGCCCGAATCCTCGCTGATCGGCACCTCGGTCGGCGAAGCCGGGCTCAGCAAGGAATACGGTGTCTTCGTCCTCGAGTTGCTGCGCGGCAACGAGAAGGTCTGGTCGCCCCGCTCGCAGAAGCTGCAGGAGGGGGATGTCCTGCTCGCCCGGGGCGACTGGTCGCAGCTGGATGAACTGCGCAAGGGCGCCGGGCTGGAAGTCAATGCCGAATTCAAGCTCAGGCAACGTTCCTTCGAGGACGTCGAGCAGGTCCTCACCGAAGTGATGATCGCGCCTCGTTCGCGCGTGATCGGCAGCACCCTGGGAATGCTGGATCCGGGCTGGGACCACAACACGACGGCGCTCGGCATCCATCGGCGCGGCCAGGTCCTGCGGGACGAACTGCGCAATGTGCGCCTGCAGGTCGGCGACATCCTGCTGATCCTTATCCCCGAATCCGGAATGCCCGCCCTGCGCAAGGACAGGAACGTGATCGTGCTGTCCGAGCGCCCGTCGGAAAAGCCCGCCGGCTGGCGCGCGCCTTTCGCCCTGGCGACCATGGCGCTCGTCATCGGCACTTCCGCCATCGGCTGGGCGCCGATCGCGGTGACATCGCTCGCCGGCGCTGTCGCGATGACGCTCGCGGGCTGCCTCGATGCGGAGGATGTCTACGACGGCATCGACTGGCGCATCATCATCCTGATGGCCGGCCTGCTCCCCCTGGGAGTCGCGATGAGCGAAACCGGAGCGGCCCAGTTCCTCGTCGAGAACACCGTCGGGCTGGTCAGCGACCTCGGGCCCTGGGTGGTGCTTGGCGCCCTGTACCTGATGGCGCTGCTGCTCACCGAATTCATGAGCAATGCCGCGGCGGCCGTGCTGCTCACCCCGATCGGCATGTCCACGGCGACGATGATGGAGGTGGATCCCACCCCGTTCCTGATCGCGGTGACCTTCGCGGCCTCCACCAGCTTCGCCACCCCGGTGGGCTACCAGACCAACACCATGGTGTACGGGGCCGGTGGCTACCGGTTCAGCGATTTAGTCAAGGTCGGGCTGCCCCTGAACCTGATCTTCTGGGGACTGGGGGTGATCTTCATCCCGGTCTTCTGGCCCTTCTGAAAACGGCGGCGGATCAGGCCATCCGCGTGATCGTCGTGCGAAAACGCTGCAGCGACAGGGCGAACAGCACGATGCCTATCAGCGCCAGCGCCACGAACTGCGGCCACACGAACTCCAGGCCGGCGCCACGGAAAAGGATCGCCTGCCCGAGCTGGACGAAATGGGTGGTCGGCGCCAGCAGCATGATGCCCTGCACCAGCTCGGGCATGTTCTCGCGCGGAGTACCGCCGCCCGAGAGCATCTGCAGCGGCATGATGGTCAGCATCATCAACATGGCGAACTGCGGCATGTTGCGCGCCAGCGTGGCCAGGAAGATGCCCATGGACGCGGTGGCGAACAGGCATAGTGCCGAGCCCGCGAAGAACAGCGGCAGCGAGCCGGCCAGCGGCACCTCCAGCAGTCCCCGCACGATGAGGCCGATCGACATGCCGGCCGCCAGCAGCACTACGAAGCCCATCGACCAGGTCTTGGCGAGCATGATCTCGCCGGGTGTCACCGGCATGACCAGCAGGTGCTCGATCGTGCCGCGCTCGCGCTCGCGGATCAGCGCCGCGCCGGTGAGGATGATCGACAGCATCGCGATGTAGTTGATCACCTGCACGATGCTGCCGAACCATGACGGTTCCAGGGCGGGATTGAAGCGCGCGCGCAGGGCAAGCTCGACCGGCGCCACCACATCGGCGCGATGGCGCTGCGCGAACTCGCTGATCTCGCCCATGACGATCTGCTGGACGTAGCCGCTGCCGACGAAGGCCTGGTTCATGCGCGTGGCGTCGACATTCAGCTGGAGACCGGGGGATCGCCCCGCCAGCAGGTCGCGCTGGAAGTTGCGCGGGATGACCAGCACGAAGGTGTACAGGCCTTCGTCCATGCCGCGATCCATCTGCGGCCAGTCGATCATCCGGGGCGTCGTGAACTGTGGCGGGTACAGGGCCGAAGCGATGCGCTGCGACAGCGGCGACCGATCCTCGTCGACGATCGCGATCGGCGCATTGTTCAGCGTATCGGGCATGGCGGTAGCGGCGCTGTACACGCCCACCGTGAACACGTAGACGATGAGCACCAGCATCGCCGGATCGCGCCACAGGCTCCAGAGCTCCTTGATGCCGAGCCGCCAGGTATTCGCGAGGAAGCGGCGCACGGGCTCAGCGCTCCTGCTTGCGCAGCAGCAGGATCGCCGCGCCCACGATGATCGGTGCGGCGACCACCATGGCCAGGATCGAGGGGCCGAGATCGCCGAAATGCAGCGCCTTGTTGAATACGCCGCGGCTCACGTCGATCATGTGCGTGGCCGGATAGATCTCGCCGAACCAGCGCGCCCCGCCCTGCAGCGAGGAAACCGGATCGATCAGCCCCGAGAACTGCGTGGCGGGGACCATGGTGCCGATCATCGCGAAGAACATCGCCGCGATCTGGCTGCGGGTGACACTGGACGCCAGCAGGCCCATGCCGGTTGCGCAGAAGCTGAAGACGAGCGCGGCGAGCACCAGGGTGGCGAGGCTGCCCTTGATCGGC
Organism: Burkholderiaceae bacterium; assembly: GCA_041676645.1. Taxonomy (GTDB): domain Bacteria; phylum Pseudomonadota; class Gammaproteobacteria; order Burkholderiales; family Burkholderiaceae_E; genus JAMLIN01. The sequence goes on from JBAYRO010000034.1 coordinate 4,222, forward strand.
ACGCCGAACACCGTTGCCGAGAGCAGCGTCATCAGCGCGAAGTTGAGCATCGCCAGCGCCACGTAGGGCAACTGCTTGCCGAGCATGAACTCGGTGCGCGTGACCGGCGTGACGTAGAAGTTGATGATCGATCCGGTCTCCTTCTCACGCACCACCGAGAGCGCCGCCAGCATGGCGGGCAGCATCAGCAGCAGCAAGGGCATGACCGCGGGCACCATGGCGGGCAGGCTCCTGACATCGGGGTTGTAGCGAAAGCGCGTCTCGATGTCGGCAAGCCCAGCCGGTGATCCGCCGGTGCGCGCGGTCACCTGCTCGGCGAGCCAGTGCTGGTGGATGCCCTGCACATAGCCCTTCACCGTCTCGGCGCGCTGCGGCATGGAACCATCGATCCAGGCGCCGATCTCGGCGTTCCGCCCGCGCAGGACGTCGCGTCCGAAGCCGGGCGGGATCTCCAGGGCCAGGTGGAGCTCGCCGCTTCGCATGCGGCGATCCATGTCCGCATGATCGACGATCGGCGACTGCTCTACGAAGTAGCGCGAGCCGGCCAGGCTCAGCGTGTAGCCCTGGCTCAGGGTGGACTGGTCGCCATCGAGCACCGCGTAGCGCAGGTCGTCGACATCCATGCTGATGCCGAAGCCGATCACGAACATGAGGATCGCCGAGCCCGCCAGCGCCAGTGTGGCGCGCACCGTGTCGCGCTGCAGTTCCAGGGATTCGCGCCAGAGGTAGCTCAGCAGGCGCTGCGGGCTGAAGCCACGGTGCGCCCTGCGGGCGATCGTGGCCCGCGCCGGGACGACGTCCGACGCCGGCGCGGCGGCCGGTTGCTCTCCGGCATCGACATCGGCATCGGTATCGGCCGGCGCCGTACCGCCGCCCGCCTCGAGGAGATAGCCGATGAAGGCGTCCTCGAGCGTGGCCGCGCCGCGCTTCCCGACCAGCCTTGCCGGGGTGTCGCTGTCGAGCACCTTGCCCGCATGCATCATCGACATGCGATCGCAGCGCTCGGCCTCGTTCATGAAATGCGTCGAGATGAAGATCGTCACCCGGTCGCGGCGCGACAGCTCGACCAGCAACCGCCAGAAGGCGTCGCGAGCGACCGGATCCACCCCCGAGGTCGGCTCGTCGAGGATCAGCAGTTCGGGCTGGTGCACCATGGCCACGGCCAGCGACAGGCGCTGGCGCATGCCCAGCGGCAGGCTTTCGGGCAGCTTGTCGGTGACATCGCGCAGGCCGAACCGCTCCTGCATGTCGGCCACACGCCCGGGTATCTCGGCTGCCGGCACCCCGAACAGGCGGGCATGCAGCTCGAGGTTCTGGCGCACCGTCAGCTCGCCGTAGAGAGAGAACGACTGCGACATGTAGCCCACCCGGCGGCGGGTCGCCATGTCGGAATGTCGCCGCCACGCTCCCCCGCTACACGGGGCTCGCTGCCCCCCGAGGGGGCTACCGCCGCCTTGGGGCGGCCCGGCGGCGGCGGTATCGACCTCCTGGCCGAACAGCCAGGCCCGGCCCTCGCTCGCCGGCAGCAGGCCGGTGAGCATCTTCATCGTGGTGGTCTTGCCGCAACCGTTGGAGCCGAGGAAGCCGAAGATCTCGCCCCGCCGGATCCGGAAGCTGACGTGGTCGACCGCCACGAAGTCGCCGAAACGCATCGTCAGGCCCTTCGCCTCGATCGCGATGTCGCCGTCGCCGCCATCGAGCGGCGGTATCACGACGGCCGCATGGCCGCGCCTCTTCTCCTCGGGCAGCAGCGCGATGAAGGCCGCCTCGAGCGATTCTCCACCGGTGCGCGATCGCAGCTCGGCGGGTGTGCCGGTGGCGAGCACCCGGCCTTCGTCCATGGCCACCAGCCAGTCGAAGCGCTCGGCCTCGTCCATGTAGGCGGTCGCGACGATCACGCTCATGTCCCGGCGCTGTGCGCGGATGCGCGCGATCAGCTCCCAGAACTGGGCGCGGGCCAGGGGATCGACGCCGGTGGTCGGCTCGTCGAGGATCAGCAGGTCCGGGTCATGGATCAGCGCGCAGCACAGGCCGAGCTTCTGCTTCATGCCGCCCGAGAGCTTGCCGGCCGGCCGGGCGAGGAACTCGCGCATGCCCGTGGCGTCGGTGAGCTCGTCGATGCGCCGGCGCCTTTCGGCGGCATCGTGGCCGAAGAGCCGGGCGAAGAACTGCAGGTTCTCCTCGACCGACAGGGTCGGGTACAGGTTCCTGCCCAGGCCCTGGGGCATGTAGGCGATACGCGGGCAGACTTCCCTGCGATGGCGCCGGCTCCCCATGCTCCCGCCCAGCACCTCGATGCGTCCCTGCTGGATCGCCCGGGCGCCGGCCACCAGCGCGAGCAGGCTGGACTTGCCGACGCCGTCGGGCCCGATCAGGCCGACCATCCGGCCGGCCGGAATCGCCAGCGTGATGTCGGCGAGCGCCTGGACTTCCCCGTAGCGCAGCCCGACCGCTTCGAGCCGGACCGGCGCCGACGGTGGTGATTCGTGCGCGGTGGTCACGGTACTCGCAATGCGAGGCGCTCCGGCCACTCGCGCGCGGGATCGAGCCGGACCCAGGCCTCGCCGGGGAGCCCGGTCTTGACCTGCTCGAGATGCTCGCGCAGCAGCGCGCGATCGATCTGCGCGCGCACACGGAACATCAGCTTCTGCCGCTCGCTGGCGGTCTCCACCGTTCTCGGGGTGAACTGCGCCGAACTGGCGATGAAGGAGATCCGCGCCGGGATCACGTACTGCGGTGCCGCGTCCAGGACCAGGCGCACCTCGGAGCCCAGCGCCAGCCTGCCCGCCGCCTCGGTGGGCAGGAAGAAGGTCATGTAGACGTCGGACAGGTCGATCAGGTTCAGCACACGACCACCCGCCCCCAGTACTTCGCCGGGCTGGGCGACCCGGAACTGCACCCGGCCGTCGCGCGGCGCCCGCAGCTGGCTGTCGTCGATCTCGGACTGGATGCGCTCGAGCGTGGCGTCGACCGCCTCGACCTGCGACTGCGCGCTGACCACCTGCGCCCGCGCCGCGGCGATCGCCGCATCGGCGGAAGCGGCCTGCGCCCTCGCGGCGGCAATCGCCGCCTCGGCGCTGCGTGTGCGGACCCGGTCGTCGTCCAGGATCTGGGCCGAGGTGGCGCCCTCCCGGGCCAGGGTTTCCGAGCGCGCCTGCCGGCGCCGCGCGGCATCGAGTTCCGCCTCGGTCCGATGCACCTGCGCCAGCATCGCCACCTTGTCGCTCTCGCGCATCGCGGCCTGCGCCCTGGCGCTTGCCACCATGTTGATGGCCTGCTGGCGCTGGGCCTGCGCTTCGCGCAGCTGCGCCTGCAGCGTCTGGACCTGCATCGTCGCCAGCACCTGCCCGGCCTGCACGAAGGCGCCTTCCTCGACCAGGATGTCATCGACCCGGCCGGCCAGCTTGGTGGCGATATCGATCTCGGTGGCTTCGATCCGGCCGTTGCTGGCGAGAAACGCGCTGTCGCCCTCGCCGGCGGCCTGTTCCTGCCAGACATACCAGCCGGCGGCCAACAGGCCGATGACGACGAGGGCAGGAATCAGCTTTTTCTTGAAATCGATGGCCATGATGGTAGGCGGGCGAGGTGGCGGGAGGACCGGCTCGAGTCCACGATAGCGTCGTGGGAATCGGACGCATTGATTCTAGTCATGCTTGCGGACAGATCGCGCAGCGTCAGCGATGCGATGCGATGCGTTTCGGACATCCGGGTCGACGACATGAAGTCACTCGCCGACCTCATGGTGTGACGCCGGCGGATGATCCGTCTCGGGCAGGCCTGGGGTCGCGTCGATGATGCGAGCCATCAGCTGATGCAGGTCGCCACGATGGCCGCTGCGAGCGGCCGATACGCTGTGGTCCGAGGTCATCACCACTGTCAGCCCGAGCCGCGGGACGATATAGAGCATCTGTCCACCGTAGCCCCAGCCGTAGTGGACGTCCTCGCCGGCAAGCCGGGTGAGGAACCAGGCGTAGCCATGCTCGTCGCCCGTCCAGGGCGATCGGGTACGCGGCTGCCAGGACGCCTCGATCCATTCGCGCGAGACCAGGCGCCGGCCTGCGGGCGTGACGCCGCCGTTGCGATACAGCTCGCCGAACGCCAGCAATGAGCGCGGGCTCATCGCCATCTCGTTTCCGCCCATGTGGATGCCCTGCGGATCGCGCGTCCAGCCGGTGATCGCGAAGCCCTCGAGCGGCCCCAGCCAGTCACGGGCAAGGCGCAGCATGGAACGCCCGGACTGGCGAGCCAGAATGGCCGCGAGCAGATGCGTGGAGCCGGTGGAGTAGATCATCCGTCCGCCCGGCTCGTCCTCGAAGGGCCGTGCCAGGGCCGCGCGCACCCAGTTGCGGCTCGTCACCCAGGCCCCGTACTCCGGGCCCGAAGTCGACCCCAGCCCCGCCTGCATCGACAGCAGGTGGCCGATCGTCAGCTGTTTCATGCGGGGATCGGGATCGGCGGGCAGGTCGCGCGCCAGCAATGGCGCCACCCGCTGGTCGGTGCCCTCGAGCACACCCCTGTCGATGGCGATGCCGACCAGGGCCGAGACCACCAGCTTCGAGGCCGACTTGATATTGGTCGGGCGCCTGGTGTCGTGGCCCCGGTAGCCACGCTCGCCGACGATTCGCCCGTCGCGGGCAACGATCACCGTCTCCAGCGGCGTGAGCGAGCCGGCCTCGTCGAGCAGGGCGTCCAGCGTTGCCGCCGACACCGGCGCCACTGCGCTGCAAACCAGCAATGTCGCGAAGAACAGCGGGATCCAGGCACGGGGTCCGGGCATCTACTATACTCCCCTATAGTATCTGGAAGATATCCATGCGGGTCGACCGGAATCCCGATCTCACGTATCGTCGGCGAACGGCCTGGGCGCCGACCGATCCGCTCTCCGTTTCCCGAGGAACAAGCCATGAAGTCACGTGCAGCCGTAGCGTTCGAGGCGGGCAAGCCGCTGGAGATCGTCGAGATCGACGTGGAGCCGCCGCGCCAGGGCGAGGTACTGGTCAGGATCACGCATACCGGCGTCTGTCACACCGATGCCTTCACCTTGTCCGGTGATGATCCCGAAGGCGTGTTTCCCGCCGTCCTCGGCCACGAAGGCGCGGGCATCGTGATGGAAGTCGGCCCAGGCGTCACCAGCGTGAAGCCCGGCGACCATGTCATTCCGCTGTACACGGCCGAATGCGGAGAATGCCTGTTCTGCAAGTCGGGCAAGACGAACCTGTGCGTTTCCGTTCGAGCCACCCAGGGCAAGGGCGTGATGCCCGACGGTACCACGCGCTTTTCCTGGAACGGACAACCGATCTACCACTACATGGGTTGCTCGACCTTCAGCGAGTACACGGTGGTGGCCGAGGTGTCGCTGGCCAGGGTCGATCCGAAGGCGAACCCGGAGCATGTCTGCCTGCTCGGCTGCGGCGTCACCACCGGCATCGGCGCGGTGCGCAACACTGCGAAGGTCCAGCCGGGCGAGAGCGTCGCCGTGTTCGGTCTCGGCGGCATCGGGCTGGCGGTGGTCCAGGGCGCCCGCCAGGCGAAGGCGGGGCGCATCATCGCGATCGACACCAATCCGGCGAAATTCGATCTCGCGCGCACCTTCGGCGCGACCGAATGCGTCAACCCGAAGGATTACGACAAGCCGATCCAGCAGGTCATCGTCGAAATGACCGGCTGGGGCGTGGACCACTCCTTCGAATGCATCGGCAACGTCGATGTCATGCGCGCCGCGCTGGAATGCGCGCACCGGGGCTGGGGGCAGTCGGTCATCATCGGCGTGGCCGGCGCCGGCCAGGAGATCTCCACCCGACCCTTCCAGCTGGTCACCGGCCGCCGCTGGCTGGGCACCGCGTTCGGCGGCGTCAAGGGACGTACCGAACTACCGGGCATGGTCGAGGATGCGATGAGCGGAAGAATCGACCTGGCGCCTTTCGTCACGCACACGATGGGGCTGGACGCCATCAACGAAGCCTTCGACCTGATGCATGAAGGCAAGTCGATCCGCTCGGTCATCCACTACTGAATCAGGAACGCCGCATGAACCGAATCGAACGCCACGCCAGCTTCGGCGGCTGGCAGGATGTCTACCAGCACGAGTCGAAAACCCTCGGCTGCCCGATGAACATCGGCGTGTACCTGCCGCCGCAGGCGGAGAACGGCAAGCTGCCGGTGCTGTACTGGCTGTCGGGGCTGACCTGCACCGAGCAGAACTTCATCACCAAGGCCGGTGCGCAACGGTACGCGGCGGAACACGGGATCATCCTCGTCGTCCCCGACACCAGCCCGCGCGGCGCGGGCGTCCCGGACGACGACGCCTACGACCTCGGCCAGGGCGCGGGCTTCTACGTCAACGCCACGCAGCAGCCCTGGGCCACCCACTACCGCATGTACGACTATGTCGTCCATGAACTGCCCGCCTGGGTCGAGGCATCGCTGCCCGTCACCGCAGAACGCGCGATCTTCGGGCACTCGATGGGCGGGCACGGGGCGCTGACCATCGCCTTGCGCGAGCCGGGCCGCTACCGCAGCGTGTCTGCGTTCGCCCCCATCGTCGCGCCATCGAGCGTGCCCTGGGGACAGAAGGCGCTCACCGCCTACCTGGGCAACGACCCCGAGGCCTGGAAGGCCCACGATGCGGTCGAGCTGGTCGAATCGGCAACCGAACGCCTGCCGCTGCTGGTGGACCAGGGGCTCGACGATGAATTCATCGAGCAGCTGGCCCCCGAGCGGCTGCGCACAGCCTGCGAGAAGGCCGGCCATCCGCTGACTCTCAACCTGCGCCCGGGCTACGACCACAGCTACTACTTCATCGCCAGCTTCATCGGCGAGCATATCGCTCACCATGCGGCGGCACTGAAGCGCTAGCCGGGCCGCCCACCGGTTCGCCCCTGGATACCGCGGCAGCGTTCGTCCCGACGGAAGCGGCACACCGATGCCCCATTCGCCAGAAGACAAGAGGCGCGCCGTCATGCGCCTGCGCCGGATCCGGGGCCAGGCCGAGGCCCTGGAGCGGGCCGTCGAGAGCGGCACCGACTGCGCTTCCCTGCTCCAGCAGATCGCGGCGCTGCGCGGAGCCACCAACGGCCTGATGGCCGAAGTGCTGGACAGCCATCTGCGCGAACTGTTCGGCTCCGCCAGGCAAGGGACCGCGGACCGGGCCGCCGCCGATGCCGACGCCGAGATCGAAGCGCTCATGAAGCTGCTGCGGACCTATCTCAGATAGTCCGTGGGCAAGGGGCCCGCCATCGTCCAGCCTTGCTCAATGCCGCTGATTCATTACAATAACGATAAAAGTAAGGAATCAACATGGCGGAATCCACTATCACTGCGAAGGGGCAGACAACCGTGCCGGCCGATGTCCGGGCACGGATCCATGCCACGCCCGGAACCCGTCTGGTGTGGTCGGTCACGCCGGACGGCACCATCATTGTCAGGGCAAAGACCGGATCCATCCTCGACATGGCCGGTATGCTGAAGGCGCCGCAGGACAGGAAGGTCTCTGTCGAAGACATGAACCCCTGGCGCTGATGCCGGCCCTCGACACCAACGTCCTAGTCCGCTATCTGATCCAGGACGACGCATCACAACTCGCCGCGGCCCGGAAACTCATCCGCAAGTACGTCGACGAGCAGCAGACGCTTTTCGTGCCCGTCACCGTGGCGCTCGAGCTGGAATGGGTATTGCGTTCCAGCTTCGGCTACCCGAAGGACACGACGATCCTCGTGCTGTCGAGCCTGTTGTCGGCTGTCGAGTTGTCGTTCGAATCCGAGCAGGCTCTGGAAGTCGCGCTGGATCTGTATCGACGGAACGGGGCCGACTTCGCCGATTGCCTGCATGTCGCCCTGGCGGCCCAGGCAGGGGAGCAACCCTTGTGGACCTTCGACAAAGGCGCATCGAAGCTACCCGGCGCGCGATCGATGGTGCGCTGATATCCGGTCACGCGAGCGCTGCGCCGTCTCGCCGACCCAGAAGCGTCACCAGCTCATCGTGGAAGCGCTGCGCGGCCAGGTCCAGCGGCCACGGCTCCCACGGCACGCCCCCGTAGCGGACGGCCAGGGGATCGACCTCGATCACGGGAGCCTCGATCCGCAGGATGTCGCGCACCTCCGAAGGCGTCCAGCCCACGCAATGCACCGCCTCGCTGGCTGCCGCTGCGACGTCGGCCAGCTTGTGCAGACGGTGACCTTCGGCACTCCAGGGTGGCAAGGCATAGCGCCGCGAGACGGCTTCCATGAGCCGCTCTGCGACATCCCGAAAAGGCTCGCCGAGGACCGACTTGAGCGGGGCGATGCAGTCGAATCCCAGGAAACCCTCCTCGGCATCATGCAACAGTTCCAGCAGCTCCTCGGCGGGGCCCAGTGGACCGGATGCGCCTGCTCGTCTCAACTCCAGCACGAGCAACGAATGCTGCGCAACCGAAAGCGGAAGCGGCCAGGCGGATTCGCCGCCCCAGCGCGCAGTGCGAGAAAGACGCACAGCCAGGTCCATGTCGGTCCACGCATCCGGGGCGGGATTGACGAGGTCGAGATGAGCGCCGGACGGCAGGCGCATCCAGGCACGCGGCGGTGTCGCCGAAACAGCCGTCCTTGCTTCGAACGAGGCGTTCGGTCCAGTCTCAGACATCTTCCGATCCGAGCTTCGGCGGCAGGGCGAAACAGTCGATGAAGCGCCGGGCGAGCGCCCGATCGCCCGCAAGACGCAGCTGGCCTTCAGCCTCCACCGTCTCGACCGGACGCTTGCCGTAGACGAAGGTGATGAAGGTCGTCGTATCGGTATCGAAGATGACGTCCGCGGCATTGGTGTCGCCGCGCTCGATCACGAGATCCTCTGGCGTGAGGCGGCCGATGAACGCATCGCCGGAAAAGCGGAAGGCCAGCGTCATCGACACGGGCTCGCGATCGGGCCTGATCATCGTGCGCAGCGACAGCATCGCCGAAACGGGCGAGAGCGGCAGCATCGGATCGTGACGCGGCGAGCGCAGCGCCCAACGCCCCATCGTCTGGAAGATCGGCTCCATCTCGTAGCCCCAGGGCGTCAGCTCATACACCTGGACAGCGGCCGGCGGCGGCAGCCTGCGCCGCCGGAGGATCCCCGAGCGCTCCAGCCCCTCCAGCCGCTGGGTCAGCACATTGGCGCTGATCCCGTTGAGGTCGGCCCGAAGGTCGGAGAAACGGCGCGGCCCCAGCATCAACTCGCGGATGACCAGCAGCGCCCAGCGCTCGCCAATGAATTCGAGCGCCAGCGCCGTGCCGCAGGCGTCCTCGTACCGGCGCCTGCCCAATGGATCATCGTCTTTGGTTAATTTTTGTAACTCCATAGTTGTATTTTATAACTCAATCCGTCAGGATGAGCAACCAACGGCCGCACCAGCTGCAATCCGTTCCATGGAGGATCCCATGCCGACCCATCCCGACGCACCCTTTCGCATTACCGCCTTCGACTGGGTGCCCGATTTCGCGCGCGGTTACGTACGCGACCTGCGCCCGCGCTGGGCCTGCGAGGAGATCGGCCTGCCCTACTCGACGCGACTCATCAGCGCCGTCGAACGGCCCGCCGACCACTATGCCCGGCAGCCCTGGGGACAGGTGCCGGTGATCGAGGACGACGGCCTGTGCATGTTCGAGAGCGGCGCGATCCTGCTGCACCTGGGCGAGAAGGACGAACGACTGCTGCCACGCGATCGGGAAGCCCGCGCCCGCGTGACGAGCTGGCTGTTCGCCGCCTACAACTCGGTCGAACCGCTGTTCTTCGAGATCGGCAACGTCGAGATCTTCGCCGCCGACAGGGAATGGGCGAAGCTGCGCCGGCCGAGCCTGCTCGAAGAAGCCGGACAGCGGCTCGACCGGCTCGAGACCGCGATGGGTGCACGCGAATGGCTGGCCGGCGATTTCAGCATCGCCGACATCGCCATGGTGACGGTGCTGCGCGATGCAGCGGGAACCGACCTGCTCGACCGCCGTCCGCGCCTGGCGGCCTATGTCGATCGCGGCACCTCGCGCCCCGCCTTCCGGGCGGCGCTGGCCGCGCAACTGGCCGATTTCCGGCCCGATCCGGTCGCGGCCTGAAGACCGGGCCGCAACCCCACCGACAGGAGAAACAGATGAGCTACTTCGAAGGCTTCGTGGCCGCCGTGCCGAGCGCCAACCAGGATGCCTATAGGGAACATGCCAGACAGGCGCTGCCGTTCTTCAAGGAGTTCGGCGCAACACGCATGGTGGAGACCTGGGGCGACGACGTGCCCAGGGGCAAGGTCAACGACTTCCAGGGCGCGGTGAAGGCCACCGATGAGGAGACCGTGGTGTTCAGCTGGATCGAATACCCGGACAAGGCGACCCGCGATGCGGCGAACCAAAAGATGATGTCGGATCCGCGCATGCAGCAGATGCCGGAGATGCCCTGCGACGGCAAGCGCATGATCTTCGCCGGCTTCGAACCCATCATCGAAGTCGGCAACGGTCGTGGCAGCTACATCGACGGCTACGTGCTGGCGGTGCCGCAGGCCAATCGCGAAGCCTATCGCAGGCTCGCGAGCGAGGTGGCCGACCTGTTCCTCGAATACGGAGCGCTGCGCGTGGTCGAGGCCTGGGGCGACGACGTCCCCGAGGGCAAGACCACCGACTACCGCCGTGCGGTCCTGCTCGAGGACGGCGAGAAGGTCGTCTTCTCCTGGGTGGAGTGGCCATCGAAGCAGGTCCGCGACGAGGGCTCGGCCAGGATGATGGAGGACGAGCGCATGAAGACACCGCCCAGCAACATGCCCTTCGACGGCAGACGGATGATCTACGGCGGCTTCACTTCGATTCTCGACGACTGAAGCCCGCCCCTGCCCCCTTTCCCGTGAACAGGAGACGAACATGCCCGAGATGATCACCTGCCTGTGGTTCGACTACGGCGAAGCGCGCAAGGCGGCCGAGTTCTATGCCGCGACCTTTCCCGACAGTCGCGTCAGCGAGGCCCTCCGGGCGCCTGCCGACTATCCCGACGGCCGGGAAGGCGACGAGCTGACGGTCGAGTTCACGGTGCTGGGCCGGAAGTTCCTCGGCCTCAACGGCGGGCCCGCATTCAAGCCGAACGAAGCGGTCAGCTTCCAGCTCATCACCGCCGACCAGGTCGAGACCGACCGCTACTGGGACGCGATCGTCGACGGCGGCGGCAGCGAAAGCCAGTGCGGCTGGTGCAGGGATCGCTGGGGCTTCTCCTGGCAGATCACGCCGCGCGCGCTGAACGAGGCAATGGCCGATCCGGATCGCGCCGCCGCGAAACGCGCGATGCAGGCGATGATGACGATGGGCAGGATCGACATCGCCGCGATCGAGGCGGCGCGCGCCGGAAGAACGCCAAGCGTGGCGGGAGCGCCATGATGGCGCTCGCCCTCTATGGTCACCCCTTCTCCTCGTACACGCAGAAGGCACCTCGTATCGGCCGCTGACGGCAGCCGATGTGATCGCCCGCAACCGCGGCTGAGGGCGTGGTCCGGATCCAGGCAAGACGCCTTCACGCCCCATTCCCGCGGAGTTCGGTGTCGCGGGCTGCTTCTTCCGATACGAACGACATTTCGTCTACTGGCGCCGGCTCTCGAATGGCGATGTCGGCATCGTGACCATCCTGCACGAGCGGATGCACCAGATCGACCGCTTCCGGGAGGACTTCGTCGGGTCATGCGGCCTTCGTCAAACCCTGTAGTTGTTGTAGACTATGGGCATGCACCACGCTCAGGACACGCAAGTGCCGCGAATGAAGATCGGCGCCCTCGCCGAAGCCACCGGAACCCCGGTCGAGACCATCCGCTTCTACGAGCGCGAAGGCCTGCTGCCGCCGCCGGCGCGCGCCGAGAACAACTACCGGATGTACCTGCCGACCCACGTCGAGCGGCTGGCCTTCGTGCGCCAGTGCCGCAACCTCGACATGACGCTCGACGAGATTCGCGCACTGATCGAGCTGCGCGAAACTCCCGCCCGGGATTGCGGCGAGATCAACGCCCTGCTCGACGAGCACATCGGCCATGTGGCGCAACGCATCCGCGAGCTTCGCGCACTCGAGAAGGACCTCAAGGCGCTGCGCGCCCGCTGCGACACTCCGCATGCGGTCGCCGACTGCGGCATCCTCAGCGGCCTCGATACGGCGGCGGTGAACGTACAAGCGCCGGCGAAACGGCCTCACGTGCACGGCACCCACTGACGCATCGCGCGCTGCCCGCAGGGCCCGCGCCGACATCATGAAAGCCATCCAGGATCATTATCCGCCGCAGTTCGCCCATTGCTTCGGCTGCGGACCCGCCAATCCGCACGGCCATCATCTCAAGAGCTACCTGGAGGGCGAGAGGACGGTGGCGCGCTTCACGCCGGATCCGATGTACAGCGGCGGCTACCCGGGCAATGTCTACGGCGGGATGATCGCCTCGCTGCTCGACTGTCACGGCACGGCGTCCGCGGCGGCGTTCGCCTATCGGGATCAGGGACGCGCGATGGGCAACGAGCTGCCCGCGATCCGCTTCGTCACCGCCTCGCTGAAGATCGACTTCCTGCGCCCCACGCCGCTGGGGGCGGAGCTGACGGTCAGCGGCATGCTGCATTCCCTCGAAGGGCGCAAGGCATCGATCACGCTGGAGCTGCGAGCGCACGACGAATTGTGCGCGACGGGCGAGATGATCGCGGTGCAGATTCCGGCAAAGGGAGCCTGAGCTGAGCGCTCGCCCAGCCCCGACCCTGCGTCCGGCTCGATCGCCCCGGATCGAGATTCCACAATCCCCGGGTTCGCCATGATCGGCGTCGGACCGTTCTCGATCCAGGTCGTCATCGCCTTCAGTGCCCTTGTCCTGGCATGGGGCACGGCCCGCCTGCTGGCCCGACGCCTGGCCGACGCATCGCACAGGGCCGCGGGCGTGATCCTTCTCGATGCGATGTTCCTCGCGCTGGTTATGGCACGCGCGGCGTACGTCGTGCAGTGGTGGGAGGACTACGCGGCTTCACCGCGATCCATGATCGCGATCGGCGATCTCGGGTTTTCCTGGTGGGTGGGCCTTCCGGTGGCGCTGGCCATGGTCTGGTGGCGAACCCGGGGGGCTCGAATGCTGCGCCGTTCGGTGCTGGCCGGTATCGCAGTAGGCGTACTGGCCTGGTTTGCCGCGGGCGGCGTGCTCGGACTACTGCAGCGCGCCGCCCCTCCCCTGCCCGACCTGCAGTTGAGCACCCTCGATGCACGGCCCATCGACCTGGCCTCCTATGCGGGGCGGCCTGTGGTGCTCAATCTCTGGGCAAGCTGGTGCGCTCCGTGCCGCCGCGAGATGCCCGTCTTCGAGCAGGCACAGGCGCAGTACCCGGGAGTCGCCATCGTGATGGTCAACCAGGGCGAAAGCGCGCAACAGGCTCAGGCTTTCCTCGAACGCGAAGGCCTGAGCCTGGAGAACGTGCTGCTCGACCCGAACACCACGACCTTGCGGGCGGTGGGCTCGCGGGGGCTGCCCACCACCCTGTTCTTCGATGCGCAGGGGCGCCTGGTGGATTCGCACCTGGGTGAACTCACCATGGCGAGCCTGCGCAGGACGCTGTCACGCCGCTTCGGGCAATAGCGCGCGGCCGACGCGGACTGATCTCAATCGGGCTTCATGATCGTTTCACCACGCAAGGGCCCCATGTCGCGGATATTGCGGCGGTGTCGTTTCCAGCCGGCATAGGTGCGACGCCAGTTCGCTACCGAGACGACGTAGTAGATCAGCTTGAACATCCGCAGCGACAGCCGATAGGCCGGGCCGTGGTGAATGTCGGCTGCCAGCAGCGACATCAGGCCCTGCTTGACCTTGAACCTGTTGTTCGGGTGCATGAACATGTCCCGAATGGTGGGGTTGGTCGCGCGATAGATGAACCAGGAGTAGTCGCGCGGACCGACGCGCATGCGCTTTTCCAACGCAGCGCGGGCAGCGGGCAGGCGCTCCGGGCGATCGAGCGCCGTAGCGACGAACTGCGCACCGTCGAAGGCACTTTGCATTGCCAGGAAGACGCCCGAGGAAAACATGGGATCAATGAAGGCGAAGGCGTCGCCCAGCATCACGTAGCGCTCACCCGTGGCATGCGTGCTGGAGTACGAGAAATTGCCGGTCGCATGGACCTTGTCGTCCATCAGCGTTGCGTCCTTGAGCCGATCGTCCAGTTCCGGACACAGGGCGATGGTCTCGAAGAAGTATTCCTTGAGCGGCTTGTCGCGCGCCTTCAGGTAGTAGGGCCAGCACACCGCGCCCACGCTCGTGGTGCCATCGGCCAGCGGGATGAACCAGAACCAGCCATGCTCGAACCAGCAGATGCTGATGTTGCCTTCGCGCTTGCCTTCCAGGCGTCGGGCGCCGCGAAAGTGGCCGAACAGGGCCGTGCTGTTGTGGTCCCTGTTCTTCCTCTTGGACCGGAACTTGTTCGCCAGCAAGGTGTCGCGGCCGGTGGCGTCGACCACGAAACGTGCGCGCCAGCCGCGCATTTCGCCATTGTCCAGGACCGCCGCGACCCGGGCGCCATCGTCGTCGAACGCGACGTCGCGAACCTTTGCGCCCTCGAGCGCCTGCGCTCCAGCGCTGGCGGCGTGACGAAACAGCAGTTCATCCATTTCGGAGCGTCGGACCTGCCACGCCGATGCCATCGACGGATCCCAGCCCTCGGCGAAATCGACATAGCTGGAATAGTCGAGGTCCGGCGCAATGAACTCGATGCCGTACTTCGGCAGCCCGATCCTGTCGATCTGGTCACGCACACCGAGCTTGTCGAACAAGGCCACGTTGCCGGGCAGCAGCGACTCGCCGATGTGAAAGCGTGGATGGTGATCCTTCTCGAGCAGCACCACCTTGCGGCCTTCGCGCGCGAGCAGTGCGGCAACGGTCGACCCGGCGGGGCCACCGCCCACGACCAGCACATCGCAACTCTCATCCGACTGCAATACGGGTGACTCCTGCTGCAACGCGCCGGCCGAAACCGGCGCAAACCATCAATACCCGATCCTGTGGGCCGCTCCCGCCGTCACTGCCCGGCGGCCTCCAGCTTCTCGACCGCCGCCGCGGGCAGGGACAGTTGCGCGGCACGCAGGATGTCGTCGAGCTGTTCCAGGCTGGTGGCGCTGGCAATCGGCGCGGTGACCGCCGGGCGGGCCATTAGCCAGGCCAGCGCAACCTGCGCCGGAGTGGCCGACTGTTCCGCGGCGACTTCGCGCAGCGCCTCCAGCAGCTTCAGGCCGCGCGCATCGAAGTAGCCTTGCAGGAAGCCGGCGCGCGCCACGTCCTTCAGGTCGTCGGCACTGCGATACTTGCCCGTCAGGAAGCCGCTGGCGAGCGAGAAGTAGCTGACCACACCCAGGTCGTGCTCCTGCGCGACGCCAGCCAGCCCCGATTCGAAGTCGGCGCGGTCATAGAGGTTGTATTGCGGCTGGATGACTTCGTAGCCCGGCAGGCCCTGCTTCGCGGAGATCTCCAGCGCCTCGCGAAGGCGTTCGGCACTGTAGTTGGAAGCGCCGAGCGCGCGTACCTTGCCGGACTCGACCAGCTTCGCGAATGCGCCGACCGTTTCCTCCAGCGGCACCTCCTGGTCGTCGAGATGCGCGAAGTAGACGTCGATGTAGTCGGTGCGCAGGCGCTTGAGCGAATCCTCCACCGCGGCGGCGATGTTGGCCGCCGACAGGCCCTTGCGCGGCTCCCACATGCCGACCTTGGTCATCAGCACGAGGTCGTCGCGGCGGCCGCGCCTGGCCAGCCAGTCGCCGATCACGATCTCGGACTCGCCGCCGGACAGGCCGGGGCCCCAGGCCGAATAGACATCGGCCGTGTCGATGGCGTTGAAGCCACGCTCGACGAAACGGTCGAGCAGTTCGAAGGAGCGGGTTTCGTCGGCGGTCCAGCCGAAGACGTTGCCGCCGAAGACCAGCGGGGAAACTTCCAGGCCGGAGCGGCCGAGTCGACGCTTGTTCATGATCGATTCCTTGTGATGTTCTGGATGGTATTGGTCGCCGGGCTGTCGCGCCATGCCCGACGCATGGCGCGATGCCCGATACATCAGGCGATGCTCTCGACCGTGCCACCGTCCACCCGCAGCGCGGCGCCGGTGGTGGCGCTGGCCTACGGAGAGGCGACATAGATACTCAGGTTGGTAACCTCCTCGGGACCGTGGGGCCGGGCAGGATGCTGTTGACGGTAACACCACTGCCGGCCAGCGCCTGCGCCAGGCCTCGCGACAGGCCCTGCGGCGCGGCCTTGCTCGCGCCGTAATGCACCATCTCGGTCGGAATGTCGGCGTCCGACGATGGTGACGACAGCGCCGGCCCGGGCCAGGCCGGTGGTGATGGCAAGGCCGATGCCGCCGGTGGAATCGGTGACGATGGCCTTCTTGCCGGCAAGATCGATCTTTATCGGGAGAGCTCCTGTCGTCGCGCACTGTTCATGGTGGCAGTATGGATCTCTCCCGTGACTTCATCCAACACGGGATCGCTCCAGCGCTTTCCCGATCGTCTCTTCGGCCAGCGCATGCAAGGCCCAGAAGTCGGGTACGGCTTCGCCCTTGATGCGCCTCTCGAGCACGGCAAGATGCGAGTGCCAGCCGCCACCGAAATTGACTGCATCATCGCGACCGCGCAAGCCCGTGTGGGTCAGCACCAGCAGGGTCTTCCCGCCTTCGACGCTCAGCGAAAAAGTGACCTCACCGGCTTCGCCGTTATCCCAGGTGATCGCGAGCAGGTGCGGCGGCTCGCACCGCGTGACGCGCTCCCCCCAGCTCTTGCCGAGATAGGGCCGGTACTGTTCAGGCGTGGGCACATCCTCATCGGACAGGTTGTCGTGATCCATCGTCAGACCGAAATGGCCGCCGACTTTCAACTCGGTCGGCCCACCCATGAACCATCGTGCGCGCAGTTCGGGGTCGACCAGGTATCGCCAGACCTTGTCGAGCGGTGCGTCGAGCAATCGCTCGAAGCGCAGGCTTCGCGGTGAAACTGCATCTGCCATTCGTCCCTCCATAGTCATCGTGGGTCTTCCTTCAGCGCGGCTTCCAGTGCGTCGAGGCGATCACTCCAGAATCGCTCCCACTGACCGAGCCAGTCGCTGGCTTCCTTCAGCCGGTCGGCTTTCAGTCGACACAACTGCCGGCGCCCGACCTTGCGCCGCTCGACCAGGTCCGCGCGCGCGAGCATCGCGACATGCTTCGCGGCACCCGCGAAGCTCATCCGGTAGGGTGCGGCGAGCTCACCGATCGACTTCTCGCCCAGCATCAGATCGGCCAGCATTGCGCGCCGGGTCGGATCGGCCAGTGCGGCAAACGTTGCATCGAGCCGTTTTTCAACCATATGGTTGAGTATTTATGCCGAAGCCCCTAATGTCAACCGATCGGTTTAATTTCGGGTTCACTTCATCGATCAACCCAGCCACCCGGCAAGCTTGGCAAAAGCGTGGCGATCGCGTGTACTGCGCGATGCGACCGGACCAGGCGCAACGTGATACATGACGGATGAGGGCACCATGACCACTGTCAATCAACCACTGAAGGACGCAACCCATCTCTACCCGGTGAAGGATCGCAAGAAGTACGGCGAACGCACGGGCTTCAAGATCACCGAACTCGTCCTGGCGCCGGGCCAGGAGATTCCCTGGCATGTCCACAGCCATGTCCGCGACTCGTTCTACGTGATGGCCGGGGAATTGCTGATCAGGACGCGAGAACCCCTCGAGGAATCGCGGCTTCGAGCAACCGACATGTTCGCGGTCCCGGCGGGGAAGGCCCATGTCGTCATGAATGCTGGCGACCGCGACGTCCGGTTCCTCGTCATCGGGGATGCGCAGGGCCGCGGCGGGTACGACTTCTCCTTCGTGGATCCGTCGGCATAGCTTCGCGGGCCCGTCGGCACGAACCTGGGGGATTTCTCCAGTGCCGTCAGCTCGAAGCGAACTCGTCGCCCAGGATCGCGGCGATGTCCTGGCGCTCGCCCAGAAGCCGGACCACATCAAGGTCCTCTGCGCGTTCGAAGTAGCACCAGAGCAGCGGGAATTTCGCCACCCGCCAAGTCCGAAGCCCTTGAATGCCAAGAAGCTTTCCCAGCGTCGGTGAGCCGATACCAGGGTCGAGTTCGATCTGATCAAGCGCGGCGTTGGTGGCGTTGGCCACCCGCACCGCCACGCGGGTGCCACGCTGCTTGCGGTAGTACCTGACTTCGCCCTGCTGGTCGCGCAGCGCCTGCGGGCGCAGAACCGCCGGCTTCAATCGATCTCGCCGCGAGCGATCGCCAGCAGTTCCTTCTCATCCGCCTTGGTGCGACGACGGCCGGGCCCGGACGCCAGCCCTTCCTCGATGAGGTCGCGAATTCGCTTCCTGGCCTGCTCTTCCTGGTCGCGCCGGACCAGGTCGCGGATGTACTCGCTGGTGTTGCCGTAGTTGCCCGTAGCGACCCGGTTGTCGATGTACTCCCGCATCGACTCGGGCAAGGCGAAACTCATGGTTTGGCGACTCATGCGCCCATCCTGTGCGGTTTGACAACAGTTGTCAAACTCTGCCTGCCGGCGTTGCGCCCGCCACTGGCCAGTACGAAGGTCCGGTCCGCATCACCGAGCAGGTGCATCTTGTACACGGATGGTCATCGACCCGTCCGGCAAGCTGGCCTGGGAGAGTCGAGTACGGCGTGTCCGCCCACATCCTCCCGGGACGCCACGGGATCTCCACGGAACTCGATCTCTGGAGCGGGTGAAGGGAATCGAACCCTCGTATGCAGCTTGGGAAGCTGCCGTTCTACCATTGAACTACACCCGCGATGGCCGGCATTCTACACCGCCGCGCATGCGAGAATCGAGCAACGCCCGCCACCTTCAGGCGGTCGCACGACCGAGGACACTGCAATGGCCCAGGACGACACCTTCGAAGGCAGCCTCAGCTGGCAGGGCCAGCCTGCCGATCGCCCCTTCACCTACGAGACCATCGAACGCTCGACGCGGCTCGAGTTCCCCGGCGGCGCCGCGATCGATGCGTCCGCGCCGTCACAGTTCATGGGTGACGACTCCCGCGCGAACCCCGAGACCCTCATGCTCGGCTCGCTGATGCAGTGCCACTTCCTCACCTTCATGGCGGTGGCGGCCAAGTCCGGCGCCACCGTCCTCTCGTACGACGACAGCGCGGTCGGCAAGCTCGGGCGGAAGGACAACGGCAAGACGGGATTCGTGTCGGTCACCCTGCGCCCGCGGGTCGAGCTCGATGCCGCCCACCAGGATCGCCTCGCCGACTACCACGAGCGGGCGCATCGCAACTGCTTCATGTCCAACTCGGTGAACTTCCCGGTCACTGTCGAACAGCGCTGAGTCGAGCCACGCTGAATCATCGGGCCCGGGCATACGTACGGCGAACGGGGTCGGCCGACCCCTCTCTGACATGGAATCCGTCGACACGATCGTGATCGGCGCCGGAGTCGTCGGGCTCGCGGTGGCCGCCGAACTCGCGGCACGCGGTCGCGCGCCGCTTGTGCTCGAGGCCGAAGCCGCCTTCGGCACCGGCGTCAGCTCGCGCAACAGCGAGGTGATCCATGCCGGCATCTATTACCCGGCCGGCTCGCTCAAGGCGAGGCTGTGCGTCGAAGGGCGCGAGCGCCTGTATCGCTACTGCGAAGCCAACGGCATCGGGTATCGACGCTGCGGCAAGCTGATCGTCGCCACGAGCCCGGCCGAACACGAACAGCTCGCCGCGATCGGCCGGGCGGCCGCCGCCAACGGGGTGGACGACCTGCGCTGGCTCGACGCCGGCGAGGCCCGGGCGCTGGAACCGGCGCTTGCCTGCTCGGCCGCCCTGCTCTCGCCCTCGACCGGCATCGTCGACAGTCACGGCCTGATGCTCTCGCTGCTCGCCCGGCTCGAGGCTGGCGGCGGCCAGCTCGCCACCGGCTGCCGGGTGCTGGCGATCGAAGCCCACAGCGACGGCATCGAACTCGAGGTCGCCAGCGGCGCCGATTCCATGCGCCTGCGCGCCGCACGCACGATCAATTGCGCGGGCCTTGCCGCCCCCCATCTGGCCGCGGGCGTGATCGGCGCGCGCCCGGGGACGACACCGACGCCGCACTTCGCCAAGGGCAGCTATTTCTCGCTCACCGGCGTGCGGGCGCCCTTCTCGCGCCTGGTCTATCCGGTTCCGGTGCCCGAAGCCGCCGGCCTCGGGGTGCACCTGACGCTGGATCTCGCCGGCGCGGCGCGCTTCGGTCCCGATGTCGAATGGGTGGACGAGCTCGACTACCGGGTCGATCCGCAACGTGCCGACGGTTTCTACCGGGAGATCCGCCGCTACTGGCCGGCGCTGCCCGAGGGCGCCCTGGCGCCCGACTATGCCGGCATCCGCCCGAAGCTGCACGGGCCGGGCGAACCGCCCGCCGATTTCCTCGTCCACGGCCCGGAGCACCACGGCGTTCCCGGCCTCGTCAACCTGCTCGGCATCGAGTCGCCCGGGCTCACCTCCAGCCTCGCGCTCGCCAGCCTCGTCGCCGACCGACTGGCATGAGAGAATCGCGCCCGCAGACGATGAAGCCGCAAGAATCCGAGAGCCGCCCCGAGGGGGCGCCGACCCATCGCCATATCCGCAGCTTCGGCACCCGCCGCGGCCACTTCACCGCGGGCCAGCGCGATGCCTACGACAAGCTCATGCCGCGCCATGGCATCGCGTACCGCGCGCAGGCGCTCGACGCCGAAGCGATCTTCGGGCGCAAGGCTCCGCTCGTGCTCGAGATCGGCTGCGGCATGGGCGAGACCACCGCGGCCATCGCCGCGGCGCAGCCGGATATCGACTTCATCGGCGTCGAGGTATACCCGGCCGGGGTGGGGGCGCTGCTGCGCCGGATCGATGAAGCGGGCATCGCCAACCTGCGGGTCATCGAGCACGACGCCGTCGAGGTGGTGCGCGACATGATCGCGCCGGCAAGCCTGGCCGGGGTGCATGTCTTCTTCCCGGATCCCTGGCCCAAGAAGCGCCACCACAAGCGTCGCCTGATCCAGCCGACCTTCGTCGCGCTGCTGGCGAGCCGCATCGCCCCCGGCGGCTACCTGCATTGCGCCACCGACTGGGCGCCCTACGCGATCCAGATGCTCGAAGTGCTGGGCGCCGAGCCCCTGCTCGCCAACAGCGCCGGACCGGTGCGGATCGCCGAATCGATCGAGGACTGCGCCGGCTTCGCGCCACGTCCGACGTATCGTCCGCTCACGAAGTTCGAGCAGCGTGGCCTGCGCCTCGGCCACGGGGTCTGGGACCTGGTGTTCGAAATGGGGTCAGACTCGATTTCACTCTGAGTGAAATCGAGTCTGACCCCATTTCTGCTCAGAAGAGCAGCACTTCGCCCTGCACGGTCGGCCCCGCCGACATGCGGCCATCCTGGCCGGCGCGCGATGCGATGCAGCGATTGCGCCCCTGCTTCTTGGCTTCGTAGAGCGCTTCGTCGGCGCGGTCGAACGCGCTGCTCGGCGTGTCGTTGCGCTCGATCGGGGTGAAGCCGACGCTGACCGTCACCTGACCCACCTGCGGAAAGCAGTACTGGGCGACACGCTGGCGCAGGATGTCGAAAGCCCCCCGGGCGGCTGGCGGCGTGGCCGCCGACATCTGGACGACGAACTCCTCGCCGCCGAAGCGATAGAGGATTTCGGCCGGCGCGAAGGCCGCGCGCATGATCCTTGCGATGAGCATCAGCACCTCATCGCCGAACAGATGTCCGTAGCGGTCGTTGATCCGCTTGAAATGATCGATGTCGATCACGCCGATCCAGTGCGGATCGCCACCGGCCAGGCGCATCTCCGCAAGCCGCTTGAGGAACAGGGTATCGAAGGTCTTGCGGTTGCGCAGGCCCGTCAGGGTGTCGTGCTCGCCGTAGTCGAGCACCGCGAGATGATTGGCGTAGATCCGCAGCAGGCCGGACACCAGGCGGTGCTGCTCGCCCTCGAGCGCCAGCGCGGTCTCGGCTTCGATCCAGCCGATCGGGCCGGTGTCGCCGACGATGGGCAGGCTCGTGCTGTAGTACTCGCCCTTGGGCTGGGATGTCGTCGGATCGTCGGAGGCGCGTCGCCGCGGCCCGCTCGGCATGCGTTCCAGGCCCACCGGCACGGGATCGGAAACCACCACTTCGAGTTCACCGTTGCCGACGTAGCGACCGATCGCCGAGCGCAGTACGCCCGAGCGGCCCGCCGGATCCACTGGCCGGAAAAGCTTCAGACCCACCGGTCGAAGCATCTCGAACATCACCGAGAGGACCGCCACCTCGATTTCGTCGCGGTCGCGGCAGGCGGTGATGTCCGCCAGGCTTTCGATCAGGCGCGGGTGGGCCATCGGGTACCGGGTTGCATAGGCTCGATCCGGACGACAACAGTCTTCCGTCATCGCAGGCGTGTCCCCGCTGTATCGGCGCTGCGCCCCGCGACTTTAGCCCTGCGTTGCGGAACCTGCCCCAGGCAGCGGGACGCCCCGACGAACGGCAGCCAGCGGCACCGCGATCTCGTCGACCGTCGTACCGCCGTGCATCCCGATCAACGGATGCGCGGTCTCGCCCGGCACCGAATCGAGCAGCGCCCAGCCGTCCCGCCCGACCAGGGCGACGCTGCCCGAGCGCTCGAAAAAGGCCGGATCGGCCTCGCCCTCGCCGAACCAGCCGGCCGACGCCAGCGCCGCGGTAGGACGGATGTCGAAGGCATGGCCCAGCGCCTGTGCTGCCCGGTCGAGGAATTCGTGGCGGGCGCCAGGCAAGGGTTCGGCGAACGCCACCCTCGGCTCACCGGCCAGGGGCCTCGCGAGCAGCTCGGCCAACTCGGGGTGGTCGGCCATCGAGAGCTGGCATTCGGGCGCGATATCGACGAAGCCGTGGTCAGCGGTGGCAAGGAGCAGCGCATCGCTGCCGGCCAGCGACGCGCCCAGGCGTTCGAACAGGGCATCGAAGGCGAGCAGCACCCGGCCCGCATCGGGATGGCGACAGCCATGGGCATGCGCCGCGGTATCGAAATGCGGCGCATAGGCGTAGACGTAACCGCCATCGCCGGCCACGACCGCCTCGACGATGCGGTCGTGCAGTCCGTCGAGATCCTCGTAGCCGACCCGGCGAGCGCCACGATAGGCGTAGCGGGAGAAGTCGGAATCGGCGATGAAGGCCGGCTGGACCACGGTCGCCGGCGGATCCATCGCCGCGCTCAGGGCCGGCCAGCGCCAGAGTCCGTCGGCATCGAAGATGCCGGGCGGATCGCCCCGGAAGTCGCCGGGCAGGCTGCGGACGACCCGCCCGATGCCGGGATGCCAGACGAACCAGCCCGGGTTGCCATGCCGGTGCGGCGGCAGGCCCGATGCGAGCGCGGTGATCGCCGGCGCGGTGCTCGAGGGAAAGACCGAGCGCAGGGTCGCAAGCCGCGCCCGCGCGAGCGCGCCTTGCGGCGCATGGTCGGCGATCTGCCGCACGCCGACTCCGTCGAGCAGCAGGAGCACCACCGACCGGCATTCGGCCAGGGGCTGCGCCAGCCAGGCGGGCGCCGGCTTGCCGCCGGGCGCCGTGCCGAAGCGTCCGCCGATCCAGGCGGCGAGATGCTCGATGCCGGTGCCCCGACCGGGCATGAAGACGCCGCCCCCGGTCATCGGGCGCGGCGCGTCATGGAACGGCGCCGCCAGGGGCGGCGGGCGAAATCAGCGATGGTGGTGGCGATGCCCGCCCCGATGCCCATGATGATGGTGGCGGTGCCCATGGCGGTGCGGCCTGTGCACATGGCGGTGCGGCCGGTAGTGGCGAGACCGTTCATGGATGATGATCGTCGGCGGTGGCGTGTAGACCCGATAGGTCGGAGCGTAACCATACACCGGCGGGCGCGGATGATAGTGGTAGACCCGCGCCGGCGAGTGATGATAGTGCCGACCGTGCCGGTAGTGGCCGTGGGCTACGCTCGCGCCAGCGGCGGCGCCTATCGCCCCGCCCACGATGGCGCCGTCGCGCCCGCCGAAGGCCTGGCCGAACAGGGCGCCGGCGCCCGCGCCGATGATCGCGCCGGCGACCGCATCCGATGCCCGGGCCGGGGTGGTCATGGCAAGCCCGCCGGCCAGCAGGCCGACGATGATGATTCGACTGAATTTCATGGCCATCTCCGTCGCTGAGCGTTCATGGCAGCACGGTAGCCCCTGACCGACGCAATCAACGACGGGAGAAGCCGACAGTCTGCAAGTTCGGTAACAATTTGTACCAGCCGCGAGCGCAGCCGCGGCTACATGGCTCAGGCCGACTCCTGCCTGGCCAGCCGCGCCCGGCGGCGCCGCTCGGCAAGCCGGCGCAACACCCAGCTGCGTGTCGGCTCGACGCCGGTGAGCGCGAACTCGACGCTGTGGGGATCGGACAGGTAGCGAGCCTGCAGTCGCTGCGCCGCCTCGCGACCCACGAACAGCAGCTGGTCGCCCGGCTTGAGAACCATGTCCTGCGGCGGCAGCAGGATCGTCTCCTGGCGACGTTCGCACATCAGGACATTGGCGGCGATGGGCCTGGCCGGATCGGCCGGATCGGCCAGCAGGTGCTGGATGCGCAGCGGTTCGGCCGACTTCTGGAAGAAGGCGGTGAACATGCCCGGCTGCATCACATCGCACTGGAAGCGCCAGGCGCGCGGCGCGCCCTTGTTCCCGGCCGCGGTGAGTCGCTCGATGACCTGGCGGGCAAACTCGCGCCCCTCTCCACGGACCCGCCAGAGAAAACGCCCCAGCATCGGCGTCTTGAGGACCTGCAGGCATTCGTGGACCATCAGCTCCGACTGGACGAAGCGCAGCCTGGCGCGGGCGGCCTCGATCAGCACCCGGTCGGCCGACTGGTTCTCGCGGATCACCACGAAGATGTCCGGGTTGATGCGTCGCGCGAGGGTCGTGACGCCGAGATTGACCGCATCGACATCGGTGCCCGCCACCAGGACTTCCGCTTCGGCGACACCCGCCTCACGCAGCGCCAGGTCGATGTTGTCGCCACCCGAGAGATGCTGCGCATCATCGACATCGACCTGCGGATCGATGGCTTTCCAGGGGATTCCCGCATCGTCCAGCACCCTGGAGATCGCCTGCCCGAAACGACCATAACCGACCAGGATCCAGGTGCCGCGAGGAATCTCGACCATCTTCGGCAAGGGGGTGCCGGGCGATGCGGTCAGCCACTCCTCGAGCTGCAACGCTTCCGGCGCATCGAGACCCAGCGCGAGATTGGTCGCGAAGGTCTCGAAGGGATTGATGACATGCATGCCGCCGAAGGCCTCGAGATTGGCCTGCGCCACCTGGGCCTTGGCGCGGGCGACGATCTTCATCCCGCTGACGAGGGTACGCGCTCCGATCGCGATCGCCTGGTTGGCGCTGTCGTCGCCGGCCAGGGCGATCAAGCCTTCGCATTCGGGCTTGGCGATACCGGCATCGGCGAGGACATCGGGCAGGCGGGCATCGGCGGCGAGCACCAGGGGTGGCGAGCGGTAATCCTCGATCGCGATGTGCGCGGCCCGCTCGGCATGCAGTTCGACGACGACCAGCCGCAGGCCGATGCGATCGAGCGCGCGCGCCAGCGTGGCGCCGCTCTGGCCGTAGCCGCAGATGATCACGAAGGGATCGACGATGCCGCGCACACGCCGGGCGAAGAGACTGCGGGCGACCGCGGCGCGAAAGGCCCTGTCGTTGACCAGCGCGAACACCGAGGCGAGCGCATAGGTCCAGCCGATCACCGCGATGTAGATCGTCACCGTCAGCCAGAGCCGCTGGGCATCGGTGAACGGGTACGGCACTTCCCCGAAGCCGATCGTGGTGGCGGTGTAGGTGACGACGTAGAAGGCGTGGAAGAAGCCGAGCCGGGCCGGCGTGCCATCGGGCAGCATCCCCGGCATGAGGGTGAGCCCGCCCACCGACACCGCATAGACGAGGACCAGGATGATCAGCGGCGCCCGCAGCCGCCGCAGGATCATCAGCAGCACATCGGGCACGCTCGGCGCGGGATGGCGGCCCGCCGGCCCGCGGACCGCCGGCTGCTGGTCGGGGATCGGGAAAATCGCCGTGCCCCTGTTTCAGCGCGCCTGGCGCAGGGTCTCGCCGATCAGCAGGCTCACCGAGACGAGATTGGCGAGCAAGGCTCCCCCGGCGACCGAGACGATGGTGGCCATCACGGTGCCATCCATCGGCTGGCCGAGCAGATGGACATGCCAGAGCCAGAAACCCGATGCGGCGAAGAGCTGGGCGGTGGCCACCAGGCTGGTCGCGAGGTGCGTGGCGCCGAGCTGGGTGCGATCGCCGAACTTGAGGACGGTGGCGACCAGGTTGACCACGATCGCGAGGAACAGCTCGGTCGGATCATGATGAGCGGGGTTGTCGATCTCGCCAATGAAGAATCCGAAGTTCAGCGTGCAGGCGAGGATGATGACGAAAGCGAAGACCACCTTCTCGAGATTCACCGGTTGCGCTCCTTCATCGCTTGCGGGAATGGACGAACAATGCGCGACCGCTGTCGTCGATGCCGCGACGCCTGGCCATCGCCGCACCGATCTCGCGGCATTCATCGGCGCCCAGCCAGTCACGCGCCGCTGCCAGGATGATGTCCGATTCGAGTTGCATGTGCTCGCGATAGGCCGCGGTGAAGCTTGCGATGGACACGGGGTCGGGCCCGCGATCGTCATCGACCGCGAGCAGGTCGGCGCGCAGTGCGATCCAGGCAGCCTCGAGCGGATCGTGGCCGGCGCCCGCCTCGTCGAGCGCGGCGAGGACCTCGGCCGCGCCGCGCTCGAGCGCATGGCGGCGCAGGCGCGGGAACAGGTCGACATCCTCGTCGGCGTGATGATCGGGGGCGGCCGCGTCGAAATACCGCGCGATGCCGTCGATCGCCCGGCCAAGCGCGGCATCGGCGCCATGGCCCGCATGGTGCGCGGCAAGTCGCCCGAGGGTCGCCAGGCGCGACTCGATGCGCGCATGGCAGGCCTCGATCCAGCCAATGGGGTCGTCGGGACTTGCCGAGGGCCCGCCGGGTCCGATGATGGTCATACCGTATTGTCCACCCGCAGCGCTCCGGATTGACGCATCGCTCCAGCCATCGGTACATTGATGACCAAGGAGTCAGTTATCCGATGTCCGCCACCACTGCTTCTCCGCGCTGGGAACGCCGCAAGGATGCCCGACCGGGCGACCTGCTCGCGGCGGCACTGGTCGAGTTCACCGAGCGCGGCTACACCGCCACGCGGCTCGACGACGTCGCCGCGCGCGCCGGCGTGAGCAAGGGGACACTCTACCTCTACTACCCGAGCAAGGAGGCGCTGTTCCTGGCGGTCATCCGTGAATCCCTCGTTCCCCTGCTGAGCGACTACGAGCGTACCGTCTCGGGATCCGAGGCTTCTTCGGCCGAACTGCTCGAGACCTTCTTCCGGGACTGGTGGCGGTATTTCGGTTCGACCCAGCTCGCCGGCCTGTGCAAGCTGATCGTCGCCGAATCGGGCAACTTCCCCGATGTAGCGCGCTTCTTCCAGCAGGAAGTCGTCGAGCCCGAAGCACGGCTGCTGGGCGGCATCATCGAGCGCGGCATCGCGCGGGGCGAATTCCGGCGGGTGGATGTGGAATGCCTCGTGGAGATCAGCCTGTCGCCGATGGTGATGCGGGCGATCTGGCAGCATTCGATCGAGCCGATCTGCCCGGTCGGCGGCATCGAGCTCGACCGTTTCCTCGCCTGCCATCTCGACCAGCTGCTGGCCTATCTGGCCCAGCCGCCGACCCGGTGAGGATGCGGGCACAACGATGCCTGCGCGAGACGCGTCGCGCCCGCCCGAATTGCTAGAATCAAGGGTTTCCGACCCAGTGACCACGACAACGGCGAATTCCATGGATATCGAACAGGCGCGATTCAACATGGTCGAACAGCAGATTCGGCCCTGGAACGTCCTCGACCAGGATGTCCTCGACCTGCTCTTCGTGGTCCACCGGGAGGATTTCGCGCCGCCAGCCTACCGGGCGCTGGCGTTCACCGACATGGAGATTCCGCTCGACATCGACGGCAGTCGCAGCGGCGAATTCATGCTCGCTCCCAAGGTCGAGGCCCGCATGCTGCAGCACCTCGAATTGCGCAAGCATGAAACCGTCGTCGAGGTCGGCGCCGGCTCGGGCCACATGGCGGCGCTGCTGGCCCATCGCGGCCGGCGGGTGCGCAGCTACGAGATCCGCCCCGAACTCGCCGAGTTCGCCCGCGAGAACCTGCGACGCGCCGGCATCTCCAATGCGGAGGTGATCACCGGCGACGGCGCCGTGCTGCTCGAACCGGGCGACGAGACCTTCGATGTCATCGTCCTGTCGGGAGCGATCCAGTTCATCCCGCCGGCCCTGTTCGACCGGCTCAACCCGGGCGGCCGCGTAGTCGCGATCGTCGGCGACGAACCCGTCCAGGCCGCCCAGATTCTCGAGAAGCAGGGCGACCGCATGACGGTGCCCGACATCCTGTTCGATACGGCGACCAGGCCGCTGCAGGGATTCCCCCGCCGTCCAGCGTTCGCGTTCTGAGCCGGCATCACCCGATGCAGCAGATCCCGGCTCCCGAACTCGCGCGGCTGCTGGCCGAATCCGGCGCTGGCGTGATCCAGCTGCTGGACGTGCGCGAAGGCTGGGAGTACGAGATCGCCCACCTGCCCGACAGCACCCACCTGCCGATGGAGCGGGTCCCGGCCGAGATCGACCGGCTCGACCCCGACCGGCCGCTGGTCTGCATCTGTCATCACGGGATACGCAGCATGCAGGTGGCCATGTTCCTCTCGCGCCGCGGTTTCGGCCAGGTCATGAACCTGGCCGGCGGCATCGATGCCTGGTCACGCGAAGTCGACCCGGACTGCGCCACCTACTAGAAGAAGAGCATGCCCGAGGAGACACGCTGATGAACATCCAGTCCATGGCCGCGAGCTTCGCACTGGCGGCCGGCCTGGGGCTCGGAACCGCCCCGGTGTTCGCCTACGACCTGCTGGCCGCCTACCGCGATGCGCTCGCCTCCGATGCCGAGCTGCGCAGCGCGCAGGCGGCCCTCGACGCGGTGCGCGAACAGGTACCGCAGGCCAGGGCCGGGCTGCTGCCCCAGGTCGGGGCCTCGGCCGAGGTCTTCGGCAACCATGTCGACACCAACATGGCGCCGTCGCGCAGCTACCTGTCGCAGATCTACGGCGTGCAGCTCAGCCAGCCACTGTACCGGCCGCAGAACACGATCGCCTACGAGCAGAGCAAGCTGCAGTTCGAGATCGCGAGCCGCCAGTACGATATCGCCCGCCAGGACCTCATCCTGCGGGTCTCGGAAGCCTATTTCGACCTGCTGGCGGCACGCGACAACCTGCTCACCATCCAGGCGCAGAAGCGCGCGATCTCCGAGCAGCTCGCCGCCGCCAAGCGCAACTTCGAAGTCGGCACCGCCACCATCACCGACGAGCAGGAAGCGCAGGCGCGCTTCGATCTCGCCACCGCCCAGGAGCTGGCCGCCGAAAGCGATCTC
>JBAYRO010000035.1:0-32401 GCA_041676645.1 Burkholderiaceae bacterium
CTCGCCTTCGGTCGCCGATTCCTCGTCGGGCGACTCCGGCTGTCCCGGCGACGCTGGCGAGGGCCCGCCACCGATCGACACCGGTGTCGCGGCACCGATGTTGGTGGCCGGCGCCATGGCCGCGACATGGCTGGCCATCACGATGTAGGTGCCGGCGCTCGCCGCCCGCGCCCCGCCCGGGGCGACCCAGGCGGCAACCGGCACCGGCGAGCCGATGATCTCGCGCACGATGTCGCGCGTGGAACTGGCCAGGCCACCCGGCGTGTCGATGCCGACCACCACCATGGGCGCCCTGGCCTCGGCCGCGTCCTTCAGCCCGCGGGCGATGTACTCGGCGCTCGCCGGCCCGATCGGGCCCTCGAGCCGCAGGACATGGATCGGCGCGGCGACGCCCGTCGCACCATCGGGAGGCGCAGTGGCCCCGGCCTCGTCGGCAGTCACCGGCCCGTCCGCCGCCCTGCCCGGGCCGGCTACCGGAAGGATGCCGGCCAGGAGCGCGACCGAGGCGAGCACCGCCAGTACCCATCGTCGCATGGGTCCTCCTGTACCGCGGATCGACAGCATGTCGGCCCAGTATAGCCAGCACCGGTGGGCGCGCCCCATGGACACGTCATCGATGCGGGCTCATCCGGCGCCCGGGCATCGCCGGATCGGCCCGGGCGTTCAAGGCTCGAGCCGGCGTTTCCCGAGGCGGCGCCACTGCCCGGGTGCGAGCCCGGCCAGGGTCCAGTCGCCGATGCGCACCCGCACGAGCCGCAGCGTCGGCAGCCCGACGGCGGCCGTCATGCGCCGGACCTGCCGGTTGCGGCCCTCCGTGAGGACGATCTCGAGCCAGGCGGTGGGAATCCGTTCCCGATGCCGGATCGGCGGATCGCGCGGCCAGAGCCAGTCGGGCGCCTCGATGCGACGAACCTTGCAGGGCTTCGTCGGCCCGTCGCCCAGCGCGGGACCGGCGCGCAGCGCGGCCAGGGCATCCTCGCCCGGCTCGCCCTCGACCTGCGCGAGATAGGTCTTCTCGATCCGGTGGGCGGGATCGGTGATCCGGTGCTGCAGGCCGCCGTCCGATGTCAGCACCAGCAGGCCTTCGCTGTCGCGATCGAGCCGGCCGGCCGGATAGACATCGGGGACCGCTACATGGTCGGCAAGGCACGGCCGGCCACCGTCGGAGGTGAACTGGCAGAGCACCCCGAAAGGCTTGTTGAAGAGCAGGGTCACTGCATCGGCGCGCAACTTCATGCGGCCAGTGTAGCCGTGCCGCGCATGGCCCGATGGCGCATCGGTTAAGCTTGTGGGCTCCCCTGCCCGCGGTTCCGTCCAATCCATGCCCCTGCTCTCGATCGACCGGCTGTCGAAGACCTACGACAACGGCTTCGTCGCGCTCGACAAGGCCAGCCTCGATGTCGAGCGTGGCGAGATCCTCGCCTTGCTCGGGCCGAACGGCGCGGGCAAGACGACCCTGATCGGCATCGTCTGCGGCATCGTCAGCGCCAGTGGCGGACGGGTCACCGTCGATGGCCACGATGTCGTGCGCGACTACCGCAAGACCCGCGCCATGATCGGGCTGGTCCCCCAGGAACTGACCACCGACTCCTTCGAGACGGTCTGGAACACGGTGTCCTTCAGCCGCGGCCTGTTCGGCCGGGCGCCGAATCCGGCGCACATCGAACGGGTGCTGCGCGACCTCTCGCTCTGGGACAAGAAGGACAACCGCCTCATGACCCTGTCGGGCGGCATGAAGCGCCGGGTGCTGATCGCCAAGGCGCTGTCGCACGAACCCTCGGTGCTCTTCCTCGACGAACCCAGCGCCGGAGTCGACGTCGAGCTGCGCAAGGACATGTGGGAGGTCGTGCGCGCCCTGCGCGATGCCGGCACCACCATCATCCTCACCACCCACTACATCGAGGAAGCCGAGGAGATGGCCGACCGGGTGGCCGTGATCAACCGGGGGCGCATCCTGCTGGTGGAGGAGAAGCTCGCGCTGATGCGCCGGCTCGGGCGCAAGCAGCTCGCGATCGAGCTTGCGGCGCCGCTGGCCGTCCTGCCGCCACGGCTGGCGAGCCGCGACCTGCGCCTTGTCGACGACGGGATGCGACTCGTCTACGACTACGACCCGAAGCGCGACGAGAACGCGATACCCGCCCTGCTCGCGGAACTGACGAGTGCCGGCATCGCCTTTCGCGACCTGTACACCGACCAGAGTTCGCTCGAGGAGATCTTCGTCGGCCTGGTCGCCGAAACCCGGACGGCTGCAACATGAACTGGCACGGCATCCGCGCGATCTACATGTACGAGATGGCGCGCATGAAACGCACCCTGTTCCAGAGCATCGTCTCGCCGGTGCTCTCGACATCGCTGTACTTCGTGGTGTTCGGCGCCGCGATCGGCTCGCGCATTCCCGAGGTCGAGGGCGTCGGCTACGGCGCCTTCATCGTGCCCGGCCTGATCATGATGTCGCTGCTCACGCAGAGCGTGTCGAACGCCTCGTTCGCGATCTTCTTCCCGAAGTTCTCGGGGACGATCTACGAGCTGCTCTCGGCGCCGGTGTCGCCGCTCGAGCTGATCATCGGCTATGTCGGCGCGGCAGCAACCAAATCCGTGTTCATCGGGGCCGTCATCCTGATCACCGCCTCGCTGCTGGTCGACCTGCACATCGCGCATCCCGTCTGGATGGTGCTGTTCCTGCTCCTGACCGCGATCAGCTTCAGCCTGCTCGGCTTCATCATCGGCATCTGGGCCGACAACTTCGAGAAGCTGCAGCTGGTGCCGCTGCTGATCATCACGCCGCTCGCCTTTCTCGGCGGCACCTTCTACTCGATCCACATGCTGCCGCCGTTCTGGCAGACGGTCAGCCTCGCCAATCCGGTGCTCTACCTCGTGAGCGGCTTTCGCTGGGCATTCTTCGAGGTCGCCGATGTCAACATCTGGATCAGCATCGGCATGATCGCGGGCTTCCTGGCGGTGTGCGTTGCGCTCGTGACCTGGATCTTTCGGACGGGGTATCGGATCCGGAGCTAGCCCAGCAGCACGGGCGCAAGCCCGACCCGCTGCGCGTTCCTTGCCATGACACGATCGAGCGTCGCCAGGGACTTGGCCCCGGCCCGTTCGGCGCAGGCGAGATGCAGTGCATCGCCCGCCCGGATACCGCTCGCGGCGTCCAGCGTCAACATCGCGGCGCGGTGAAAATCCAGCGTCTCGACAGGCAACAAGCGCAAGTCGTTCGCCGTCAGGCGCTCGAAACGCTGCCAGGCCGCTCGCGCCTGCTCGGTATCGAGCTGGTCCGTGCGCTGCTTCATGCCGAGCGCACTGCCGAATTCGGTCACGCACCAGGCAGCCGACACCAGCTCGCTCCTGCTGGCCGCGTACCAGGCCGCAACGCCGGCGCTTCCTGGCTCGTTGGCGATCAGCGCCACGATGGCGCTGGTGTCCACGTAGATCATCAGTAGCGCGCTTCGTTGCGCAGCTCCTCCATGACCGACCGGCCCATCGGCAACCCCGCCCGGGCTTCGGCCAGCTCGGCGGCAAAAGCATGCCGGCTCCAGCTTGCGGGCCGAATCGCCAGGGAGCCATCCACCGTGATCCGGGCTTGTACGCTGTCGCCATCGCGCAGGCCGAATCGGCGCACCAGGTCGGCAGGCAGGCGCATCGCCAGGCTGTTACCCCACCTCGCAATCTGCAAACGCATGACTCTTCTCTGTAGAGACATTGATGTAGATACTATGTACCTTGGCGATCCACCGGTCAACAGCCTTACGGATGCGGCCACAGGGATGCCAGACTCGGTTGCACCAGATTCAGTAGCGCCGGAACCGGATCGTCGGGTCGCGCGTGATCTGGTCGACCAGGCCGACCTCCCATTCGAGATAGGCGCGAGCGTGATGCTCGTAGTCGGTGACGTGGTCGTAGGGCCGGTACCAGACATCGTCGGTGGGGCAGGTGGCGCGATCGAGTCCGGTGCCGATCGGCAGGCGGGCTTCGAACCAGGCCGGATTGCCGCCGGCGAGCACCACCACCTCGATGCCCGGCCACAGGGCCGCCGCCTCCGGTGCCGCCAGCCGGGCCAGCGCCGGATCGTCGGCGGTCAGCACCAGCTCGCGCAGCGCCGGCAATGCGGCCAGGGCGTTGCGAGCCTGGTCCAGGCGCGAGCGCACGCCCCACCAGGCGCCGGCCACATGGCGATCGCGATGACGCAGGCTGCTCGCGAGGTCGAGCACCGCGACACCGGGGTCGGCCAGCCGGGTGGCAAGCTCTTCCGGCGCGATCTCGCGCCATGACGGCACGGCGGGTACGGCAGGCATGGCCGGTCCGCCCGGGCCCGCCTGCGCCTGCGACGCGGCGAGCGCGCCTGCCGCGACGGGAGCGGTCGTCGCGCCGCTGGCGGTCTCCCAACCGGCGAATCCATCCACGCCCTCGGACCTCAGGACATGGACATCGGGCAGGCCCATCTGGTTGAGCCAGGAAGCGGTCATGACCGCGCGCACCTGCTCGGGATCGACGAGCACGATGCGGGCGGCGCGCGCGGCGATATAGGCGTCGGTCGCCTGCACCAGCTGGCCGCCCGGCGCGTTGCGCGAACCGACGATGTGCTGCGCCCGGAATTCCGCCGGGCCGCGGACATCGAGCAGGTACAGGGCGCGGGATTCGTCGGCCTGCCACTGCTGCACGGTGGCCGCGTCGACGAATCCGACATCGAAGCGATCGGCGACGCGCTGGGCGGCGGCGCGCGCACGCGCCGCGCCTTGCGCCGATGGCGCCGGGGCCTCGCGCCGCGACCCGCGCTCACACTGCATGCCGGCGAGCTCCCAGCCCATGGTCCCGTCCTTCAGGGCGACGACCCGGTTCGCAATGCCGGCATTGCGCAGCGACTGGCAGCCGATGATGCTGCGGGTCCGGCCGGCGCAGTTGACCACCACGGTCGTGGCCGGGTCCGGTGCGAGATCGTGGACCCGCCAGGCGAGCTCGGCGCCCGGGGTGTCGATCGCACCGGGAATGTTCATCCGCTCGAACTCCTCGATCGGACGCGAATCGAGGATCAGGACCGACTCGCCGGCATCGATCATGGCCTGGAGCTCGCCGGGCGCAATGCGTGGCGTCTCCTCATGGTGCTCGACGAACTCGCCGAAGGCCTTCGAAGGCACGTTGATGCCCGTGAAGACCTCATGGCCGGCCGCGGCCCATGCCGCGCAGCCGCCGTCGAGAATCGCGAGATCCCGGTAGCCCAGGCGCACCAGCACCCTGGCGGCACGCTCGGCCAGTGCGGCATCGCCGTCGGCGACATCCGCAGCCCCCCGGATCCTGCCGTCATCGAGCAGCACCACCGGCAGGCCCGCTCGCGGCAGCAGCGCCGGCGCGAGCAGCTCGAGGCGCGACAGCGGCGCGCTGACCGCGAAGAACGGATGCCCGCGCGCATGCACCCCTTGTTCGCGGACGTCGAGCAATGCCAGCTCGGCGCCAGCCTCGAGCAGGCCGCGCAGGCTCGCGACGTCGATCCGCCTGGCCCTAGGCTGGCTCATGCCCGTCCCGACCGGGCGTCCCGGATATCCGAATGGGCCGGAAAGACCGCCCATTGCCGCGAGTCCGGGTCGAAATACTCGCGACGATGCAGCTGCTCTAGGCCGATGCCGTAGAGATGGAAGTTCAGCAGCGGCGCATCGATATGGATCGAATGGAGGTCGTCGGGCATGAAGGCCACGCCCCGGCCGGCCACGACCTCGAGCTCGCCACGCTGGGTCACGCCGCCATCGTCGCTGCGATCGTAGAAGCGATTGAGCTCGCTGCCGTGCACGCCGGCGATCACCGCCCAGGTGGTGTGGTTGTGCGCGGGCGTGCCGTAGCCGCCCAGCGACGCATTGGCATAAAGCGCGAAGCCGTGGTCATCGTCCTCGGCGAGCCGGTAGAGGATGGAGCGGCCGCCGGATCCGGGAAACGGCGGCGGCAGGTCGCCGCGCGGGAACAGGTCGGCCCGCGAGGCGAGCGCTATCAGGCGCTCGCGAATCTTCGAGAGCGCCGCCCGGTCGGGCTCGCCCGGGCCGGCGAGCGCACGGATGTCCGACATCGCGGCGTCGATCGCCTCGAGCCGGGCGGCGGCGCGCGCGCCGTAAGCCGTCTCGACCCGGGACTTGATGTTGGCCAGCGCGGTCGCCGCCTCGACATCGATGCGTTCCACCACCTGCGCCGATGGCGCCTTGGGCCGCGCCGGGTTGCCGACCGTCCGGGTGAAGCGGCTGGCGCCGCCGGGCAGGGATTCGAAGTCGTAGCGGATCACGATGGGGCCCAGGAAATCGGCACGGGTCTCGGCGACCCACAATCGTGGCCAGTCCGCTTCGAGAACGGTCCAGTCGAGCCGGATTTCCTCGCGCGAAAACCATTGCTCGGTGAAGGTTTCACCGCGCCCGAGCGGCCGGTCCTCGCTCTCGACATGATGCGAGACCGCGATCCATTCCGGCCAGGACCGCGGATTGGTCACGTAGTCGAAGACAACCGCGGCGGGCGCGTCGACGACGATGTCGTGGCTGCGCTCGAAGGCCACGGTGCCGACCGTGTGTGCCTGGTTCATGACATCCTCCTTTCAGGTGACTCGACCCCGCGCTCTCGCGCTTCGTGACCGCCATGTGATCTATGCGCCATCCCGATGTCATCGGATGACGGTAGGCTGGTGCCGATAACAGTACCGCATTCCGGAGCGCAAGCGCCCGGCAATGGCGGATCGATGATCCACCGGTACGACCCGAGGCGACCATGCGACCGATCAGATCGGGAACGCGGATTGCTTGCTCCCGGGTCCGCCGTTCCAAGTCGTCAATCGAGGTACCCCATGCGCCTGTATCGCTACAACCACTGCGCGCATCCCGCAATTCCCAATGGTTCCAGCCTGTCGCGGCAGGGCCTGCTGCTCGAACCCTGCCGACGCATCCTGCGCCATTTCCGGCAGGAATCCGGCCACTATTACTGGCAGACCCTGGTGGCCGACGATCCCGCCCGGCTGCTCTCCTGCCGCGAGCAGTTCGGCGATGAACGCCGCGACTATGCCCGGGCGCTGCGGGCGCACTACCACGACGGCCCTCCGGCCGACTGGCAGTCGTACTACGTCAGTCCGTACGCATCGGCCCATCCCTGGGAGGATTTCTCCGAAACCTGGGCCTACTACCTGCGCCTGGTGGCGCTGGTCGCCGACACCGAGGCGGCCCGCCCGCTCGCCGGGCTTGCGGAGCGCGAGGCGCTGGCCTTCGCATGCACGGCCACGCCGGACGAGGGATTCCTGGCGCTGCTGCGCCGCTGGCTGCCCGCTTCGCTGCGCGCCGACCGGAACCGGCGCCCGGCCCCCGAATCGGCCTACGCGCGCGAGACGCCCTTCTCCCTCACGCCGCCACCCGTGGTGATAGACAAGATGGCCTGGATCCACCGGCTCATGCAGGATTCGCTCGCAAGCGTGCAGCGACCCCGGCTCGCCTGAGGAGATCCCACTACCCGGCGGGTAATTGATCCGCCGCGTCCGCGGCTCGACACTGGCTCCGTACAAGGTGACACACCAGCACGGAGCCACATCATGCCCACATCGGATTTCCTTCCCCTCGCGGTCGCCCTGCTGATCGCGCTTCCCGCCCTCGGTTCCTGCCTCGGGATCGGGATCGCGACCTCGAGGTTGCTCGAGGCATCGGCACGCCAGCCCGAACTGATCCCGCGACTGCAGACGCTGTTCTTCCTCGGAGTCGGCGTCACCGACGGCGCCTTCATCATCGCGACCGGTATCGCGATGTGGTTCGCAACCGCCAATCCGTTCCAGTGACGGCGCCCCATGGCGACGCGCGAGGGCGCGCCGCCGGCATCGCGCCGCGGCCTCAGCCTCCAGCGCGCTGCGATTCCCGGGTCGAGCGGGCGCGCCACAGGTTGGCGGTGACATCGACATCCTCGGCGTGCTGCGAATCCTCATCGATATCGACCTGCACCTCGTAGCTGTTGTCGCCCTTGACGATCTCGTACTCGACGTAGCCGGGCTCGCGATCGTTGGTTGCGGTGATCTCGTAGCCGGCCTCGCGCAGCTCGGCGACGATTTCGTCGACCTTCCGGTCCCGGAGCAGGGTTTCGAGCCGATCCTTCTCGTCTTCCCAGGCATCGATCCGCTCCCGGTCGCTGCTGCCGCCGTCCGTGGCGGGCGCGAGCGGAGCCGCCGCGACGTAGCCGGGATCCGCCAGCATCCTCTCGGTCGTCTCGGCGCGCCAGATGTTGCGATCGACATCAAGGTCGCGCACCTTCTGCGAATCGCGATCGAACTCGATCCGGACTTCATGCGATGCCTGGTCCTTGACGATCTCGAACTCGAGATAGTCGGGCTTGTCGGCATTGACCGCCGCCAGGCGATAGCCTTCGGCCTCGATCGCCGCCGCGAACCCGGTGCGGTCGGTCACCCGGCTCAGCGCGCTCTCCAGCCGTTCACGTTCGCGCTCGAGGTCGGCCCGGTAGGCGCGTTCTTCGGCGCGGTTCATCGGCCGCGGGTCGGCTGCGATCGCGGATTGCGCGAATGCGGTGCACAGCGCCAGCGCCGCGGCGTGCGCAATGGGACGGAACGGGGTCATGTCGCCTCCTTTCAGGTTCCTCATCATGCGCTCCGGGCGCAAGCGGCGTTCCCGGTCGGTCGCGAGTGAATCGCGCGGATCACGATCGGTGCGGCGCGGCACCGCGCGGGCACGCCGATTGCACCGGCCCAGCGCCGGATCGCCGTCCGGCTCGACGCGGCCGCGTCGGGGGACGGGAAGGAAACATCATGCGCGACCACCGCCTGTCCGAAGGACGCCCCTATCCGCTTGGCGTCACGCTCGATGCCGACGGCGCGAACTTCGCGCTCTTCTCGGCGCATGCCGAGAAGGTGGAGGTCTGCCTGTTCGATCCGCGGGACGGGCACGAGACCGCCCGGATCACCCTGCCCGAATACAGCAACGAAGTGTTCCATGGCCATATCGGCGGGATCGAGGCCGGGACGCTCTACGGTTTCCGGGTGCACGGCCCGTACGCTCCGAAGCTCGGCCACCGCTTCAATCCCAACAAGCTGCTGCTGGATCCCTATGCGCGAGCCCATCGCGGCAGCCTGCAATGGCGCCCCGAGATCTTCGGGTACAAGCTCGGGGCACGCACACGCGACCTCACCTTCGATGCCCGCGACAGCGCGCCTTTCGTACCGAAATGCGTGGTGATGCCCAATCCGCCGCTGCGCACCGACCGGCCCCCGAAGCCGCGTACTGCCTGGGAGCGCACCGTCATCTACGAGATGTCGGTACGCGGCTTCACGATGCGCCATCCCCGGGTGGCCGAGCAGGACCGCGGCACCTTCGCGGGCATCGGCGACCCCGCAGTGCTGGACTACATGCGCTCGCTCGGCGTGAGTGCGGTCGAATGGCTGCCGATCCATGCCTGGCTCGACGATGCCCAGCTCCTCGAGCGCGGCCTGCGCAACTACTGGGGCTACAACTCGATCGGTTTCTTCGCCGCCGACCCGCGGCTCTTTCCGCCGGGCCGCTGGATCGACCTGGGCGACATCGTCGACGACTACCATCGCGCCGGGCTCGAGGTCATCCTCGACGTCGTCTACAACCACACCGCCGAGGGCAACGAACTCGGGCCGACCCTGTGCTTTCGCGGCATCGACAATTTCTCGTACTACCGCCTGATGCCCGAGCGGCCCCGCTACTACGTCAACGACACCGGTACCGGCAACACCGTCGACCTCTCGCATCCGCGTGTCCTGCAGATGGTGACCGACAGCCTGCGCTACTGGAGCGAGGTGATCGGCGTCGACGGTTTTCGCTTCGACCTCGCCACCATCCTGTGCCGGCTCGATACCGGCTTCTCGGAAAGCTGCGGCTTCCTGCAGACCTGCCTGCAGGATCCGGTGCTCGGGGCGGCCAAGCTGATCGCGGAACCCTGGGACTGCGGGCCGGGCGGCTACCAGGTCGGGCAGTTCCTGCCCGGATGGGCGGAATGGAACGATCGCTTCCGGGATACCGCCCGCGCCTACTGGAAGGGCGACAGCGGCGCGGCCCGCCTGCTCGCCACCCGGATCACCGGCTCGGCCGATCTCTTCGACAAGCGCGGACGCAAGCCCTGGGCGAGCGTCAACTTCATCACCTCGCACGACGGCTTCACCTTGAACGACCTGGTCAGCTACGACCACAAGCACAACGAAGCCAATGGCGAGGACAATCGCGACGGCCATTCGCACAACCTGTCCTGGAACCACGGCCACGAAGGACCGACCGACGATCCCGCCATCAGCCAGCTGCGCGAACGCCAGAAGCGCAATCTGCTCGCCACCCTGCTGTTCTCGCAGGGCACGCCGATGTTGACCGCCGGCGACGAGTTCGGCCGCACGCAGCACGGCAACAACAACGCCTACTGCCAGGACAACGAGATCGGCTGGGTCGACTGGCGACTCGTCGACGACGACCCCGGTCGCTCGCTCCTCGAGTTCACCCGCGCGCTGCTGGGCGTACGCCGGGCCATGCCGGTGCTGCATCGCGGCCGCTTCCTTGGCACCGCCTACGACAGCATCGGCGACGTGACCGAATTGCGCTGGGTGTCACCAAGCGGCGAGGACCTCACCACCGACCAGTGGAACGACGACCACATGCGCTGCTTCGGCCTGGTGCTCGACGGTCGGGCGCGGGAAACCAACATCCCACGCCCCGGGGCGGACGCCACCCTGCTGTGGGTGCTCAATGCCCACCACGACGTGGTCGAGTTCACCCTGCCTGACTCCCCGGGCAACATGCACTGGAGCTGCCTCGTCGACACCAACAATCCGGCGCCGGCCTCGCTGCCGGTGCTGCGCCCGCGCGAGGCCTATCTCGTGACCGGTCGGTCCAGCCTGCTCTTCGCCCTCGAGTCCGATGGCGAGACCGGCGCAATACTCGATGGCCTCAAGGCCCGGCTCCATGGCGCCGGCGACTGAACCCCGCCCGCACCCTGGCGCGGCCCGCCGACCGGCGACACGACGCCCGCGCATCTGGGCGCCCGCCGCGATGCGGATCGAACTGCTCGTCCATGCCGATCCCGCCGGCAAGCAGCTCGTCGAACGGCGCCCGATGCGGCGCCTGGCAACGGGCTGGCACGAGGCCATCGAACCGCTCTCCGAAAGCGCGTACTACCGCTTCGGCCTGCCCGACGGACTCGCGGTTCCCGATCCGGCTTCGCGCTTCCAGCCCGCCGATGTGCACGGCGCCAGCCACTGGATCGAGCCGCCGGCGCCTCGGTCGCCCTGGCGGATCCGGCCATGGCATGAACAGCTGCTCTATGAACTGCATGTCGGCACCTTCACGCCCGAGGGCAGCTTCCGCGCCGCGATCGACCGACTCGACGAGCTGGCCGAACTCGGCATCACCGCGATCGAGCTCATGCCGATCGCGGAGTTTCCCGGCCGGCGCAACTGGGGCTACGACGGGGTGCTGCCCTTCGCGCCCGACGCCTGCTACGGCGAGCCCGCCGACCTGGTTGCGCTCATCGACGCCGCGCACGCGCGCGGCCTCGCGGTGCTGCTCGACGTGGTCTGCAATCACTTCGGTCCGGACGGAAACTTCCTGCACCACTACGCGCCGCAGTTCTTCGACCCGCAGCGCCGCACGCCCTGGGGTGCGGCGATCGACTTCGATTCACCCACGGCCGGGCCGGTGCGTGAATTCTTCATCGAGAATGCGGTCCACTGGGTGCGCGACTACGGCTTCGACGGCCTGCGCCTGGATGCGGTGCACGCGATCCTCGACACCTCGGAACGACACCTGGTCCGCGACATCGCGCAACGAGTGGCCGAAGCGGCTGCCGGCCGCGACATCTTCCTGCTGCTCGAGAACGAGGACAATGCGGCGCGGCTGCTGGCGCCCGATGCCGATGGCGCGCCGGGCGCGACCGCGCAATGGAACGACGACTTCCACAACGCGCTGCATGCGCTGCTGACCGGCGAGCACGATGGCTACTACGCCGACTTCGCCGACGATCCCGCCGGCCGACTCGCGCGCGCCCTTGCCGAGGGCTTCGCCTACCAGGGCGAGCCGACACTGCGCAGCGGCCGGCCGCGCGGCGAGCCCAGCCGCCACCTGCCGACCACGGCCTTCGTCAACTTCGCCCAGAATCACGACCAGGTCGGCAACCGCGTCTTCGGCGAGCGCCTGGGCATGCTGCTGCGCCAGCGCCATCCGGAGCACGCCGCGCAGGCGCTGCGGCTCGCGATGGCGACGGTGCTGCTCGCCCCGGGCATCCCGATGCTGTT
Organism: Burkholderiaceae bacterium; assembly: GCA_041676645.1. GTDB lineage: Bacteria > Pseudomonadota > Gammaproteobacteria > Burkholderiales > Burkholderiaceae_E > JAMLIN01. The sequence goes on from JBAYRO010000035.1 coordinate 12,251, forward strand.
CATGGGCGAGGAGTTCGACAGCCGATCGCCCTTCCTCTACTTCTGCGACCACGCCGGCGAACTCGGCGAACGGGTCCGGGCGGGCCGGCGCCGGGAATTCGCCGATTTCATCGCCGCCTCCGGGCAGGCCATCGACCGCTTGCCCGACCCGCTGGCCGAGACGAGTTTCGCCGCTTCGCGGATCGAGACGCTTGCCGAGCTCGACGAGGAGCAGCGCGCGATGCGCGCATTCTGCAGGGAGACGATCGCGGCGCGCCGCCGGATCGTGGTGCCGCTGCTCGCGAACGGGGCACTCGCCGAAGCGAGCTGGCGGCGCGCCGATGCCGCTGCCCTGTCGGTGCGCTGGGATCTCGACGACGGGCGCTGGCTGATGCTGCTGGCGAACTACGGCCCCACGCTCGCCTCGATCCCGACGCCACTCGCCCTGTCGACACCGAAGCTGCCCGCCTGGCGGCTCGGCGAGGTCGCGAGCGGGCCATGCTCGACGAAGCTGGGCGGCTTCTCGCTGGCGATCCATGCCCACCACCCCTGAGCGGCCGCTGCCGGGCGCCGACGGCCCCGCGCCGCTGCGAGCAAGCTACCGGCTGCAGCTCAACCGGGATTTCGACTTCGCCGCGGCCACCCGCCTGCTTCCCTATCTTGCGCGGCTCGGCGTGAGCCATGTCTACTGCTCGCCGATCCTCGCCGCGCAGCCCGGCAGCACCCACGGCTACGACCTCGCCGATCCCGCCCGGATCGAGCCTTCCCTGGGCGGCGATGCCGGCTTCGACCGACTCGTCGAAGCCGCCCATGCCGCGGGCCTCGGAATCATGCTCGACATCGTCCCGAACCACATGGGCATCGCCGGGCCGGCCAATCGCTGGTGGGACGATGTCCTGTTGCGTGGACCCGCTTCACCGCACGCACGGGCCTTCGACATCGACTGGGATGCCGATCCCGAGCGCCGGCTGCGCCTGCCGATCCTGGGCGAATCGCTCGATGAAGCGCGCGCGGCGGGCCGCTTCGAACTGGTGCGCGCCGACGGGGGCGCCTGGCGCCTGCGCTACGGGGAGCACGACCTTCCGGTCGCCACCGCCGGCATCGAGGCCTTGCGCGAGCGCAGCGAAGCAGCGGTGCGCCCGGGCGTGCTGTGCGATGGCGTGGCGCTCGACGCACTGCTCGAGGCGCAGCACTATCGCCTGCTGCACTGGACCGAGGCGGCGCGCTCGATCAACTACCGGCGCTTCTTCGAAATCTCGACGCTGGCCGGCATCCGGGTCGAGGATCCGGCCATCTTCGCGGCGACCCACGAACGCATCCTCGAACTCATCGGGCAAGGCCGCGTCGACGCGCTTCGTGTCGACCATCCCGACGGCTTGCGCGACCCGGCCGCCTACTTCCGCCGACTGCAGGCCGCGATCGCCGCGCGCCGGTCGCCGGACGCACCGCGCTTCTACATCGCGGCGGAGAAAATCCTGGCGCCGGGCGAATCGCTGCCGACGGACTGGCCGATCGCCGGCACCACCGGCTACGACTTCGCGAACGAGGTGGCCGGCCTGATGGTGGACGGCGACCAGGTGCCGGCGCTCGACGCCGCATGGCGCGCCTTCACCGGCGCAAGCGTGGCGAGCTTCGCCGAGGTGGCGCATGCCGCCCGCCGGGAGATACTACTCGATGCCTTCGGCGCGGAACTGCGCCGGCTCGTCGGGCTCGCGCTCGCGGCCGGGGCCGGCGACGAGCCGGGCATCTGGCCCGCCCTGGTCGAACTGCTCGCCGCCTTTCCGGTCTACCGCAGCTACCGGGTGCCCGGCGAGCCGCCCGGCGCCGCCGACCGCAGCGCGATCGAAACCGCTTCCCGCAACGCCCGCGCGAGGATCGCGACAATCGAGGGTGAAGTCCGGGAGCAGGCACTTGCTTCGCTCGATTCGACCACCGGGCTGTTGCTCGGCATGCCGGAGGATCCGCTCGGCTGGGAGTTCATCGCGCGTTTCCAGCAGCTGACCGCGCCGATCGCCGCCAAGGGAGTCGAGGACACCGCGATCTATCGCTTCGCCCGGATCGCGGCGGTCAACGGCGTGGGCGGCGACCCGGATCTGGTCGGACTCTCGGTCGACCGCTTCCACCAGGCCTGCGAGCGTCGCCTGGCCGGGTGGCCGGACACGATGCTGGCGACCTCGACCCACGACAACAAGCGCAGCGAGGACGTCACCATGCGCATTGCCGTGATCAGCGAGGCTCCCGCCCAATGGGCGGCGCTTGCTTCCGACTGGCGCGCCGCCATGCGTCTTGCCGAGGATCCGCCCCGGGATGGGGAGGGCGCGCTGCCACCGCCGCACCCGGGCGACCTGTACCTGCTGATGCAGACGGCGCTCGGCGCCTGGCCGGTGCCGCAACCGCCGTCGGCCGAATCGCCCCTGTCCGGACCGGAACGCGCTGCCCTGGCCGAAAGGCTCGAGGCCTACATGCGCAAGGCCTGCCGCGAAGCGAAACGCGAGACCCGCTGGACCGCACCCGATACCCGCTACGAAGCCGCCATCACGGCAGCGATCGGGCGCCTGCTCGATGCCGCCGACGCGGCGCCGGCCCGGTTCGCCGCCCGCCTGCGCTGGCACGGCGGCATCGCTTCGCTCTCGCTCGTGGTGCTCAAGCTCACCGCGCCGGGGGTTGCCGACATCTATCGCGGCACGGAGCTGATCGACGACTCGCTCGTCGATCCCGACAACCGGCGTCCGGTCGACTTCGACAGACGCCGGGCGCTGCTCGGGGAACTCGCCGGCATCGCGCCCCGGGCGTTCGCGAAGCGGCTCGCCGCCTGGTGGGCCGGGCGCGATTTCGATCGCCTGAAGCTCTGGTGCCTGCATCGCCTGCTCGTCGCGCGCCGCGAGGAGCCGGCACTGTTTGCCCGGGCCGACTACCTGCCGGTGGTCGTGCGCGGGCCGCGCGCGCGCCACCTGGTCGCCTTCGCCCGCCGGCTTGCCGATGCGAGCGGCGAACGCCTGCTGCTCGTGCTCGCGCTGCGGCTGCCGCTGGCGCTGGGACTCGAACCGGGCCGGCATCCCGGCGACGAAGCGCTCTGGGAAGGCACCACGATCGATGTCGCCGGTGCCGCACTGCCCCTGGGGCGCTACCACGATCTTCTCGATGGCCGCGACTGCCGTATCGAAGAGGCCATGGTGCCGGTCTCGGGCCTGCTGGGCAGCCTGCCGTGCGCGGTCCTGGTCGGCATCGCCGACGCCGCTGCGCCCGGTCCTGCCGCGGTGAGCGGCGGTCGGTAGCTTTGACCGCATGCGCGCGGGCGCATTCCTTGCCGCATACGGAGCCCGGCATCGTCCAGGGCAGACCGGAGCAACGCCATGATCGCCTCGCTTGTCCGCCCACCCGGCCTTCCGGAACGCAGCGATCCGCTCGGCATCCATGCGGAGACGGTGGCGATCGTGCTCGCCGGCGGCGAAGGCAGCCGGCTGCGACCCCTGACCGATGATCAGTGCAAGCCGGCGGTTCCCTTCGTCGGCACCACCCGGATCGTCGACTTCGCGATCGCCAATCTCGCCAACTCGGGCATCCGGCGGATCGTCGTCCTCGTCCAGTACAAGCCTGATTCACTGCTCGAGCACCTGCGCCGATACTGGGCGCCGCTCTTCGCGGCGAGCGGGCGGACCCTGTGCGTGGTGATGCCGCGCTCGGACTCGCCCGTCGATCGCTTCATCGGCACCGCCGATGCGGTTTCGAAGGCAAGCGAGCACTGGCTGGCGACCGACCCCGCCCGCGTGGCGATATTCGCCGCCGATCATGTCTACCGGATGGACGTCGGACAGATGATCGACGCCCACCGCCGTTCGGGAGCCGGCATCACGGTGGCCGCACTGCCGGTACCGCTTGCCGAGGCGCGCGACTTCGGCGTGCTGCGAACCGGCACCGATGGCCGGATCATCGGCTTCCAGGAGAAACCGGAGCGGCCGACGCCGATGCCCGGCCACCCGGGGCTCGCCCATGCGTCCATGGGCAACTACATCTTCGATGCGCGGGCGCTGCGCATCGCCCTGCGACTGGCCGCGCTACACGGCCATGTCGATTTCGGCCGCGACGTGCTCCCGGCCGCAGTCGCTCGCGAGCGGGTCGTCGCCTACGACTTCACCACCAACCGGATCCCGGGCGCCGCCAGTCCATGGCCGTACTGGCGCGATGTCGGCACGCTCGCCTCGCTCGAACTCGCGCGCGCCGAATTCAGCAGCCCCGACGCACCGCTGCGCATCGAGGATCCGGTCTGGCCGATCCGACCGCTGGCGCCCCGCCCGGAGAACACGAACGCGGTCGGCCGGGCCGGTCAGCTTTCGTACCACAGCACCTGAGTGCCGGCCGCCAGCAGACGGGCGTCGCGGCCCCAGAGCTGGATGCGCTGGTCCTGGAAGTTGCGCGAGTAGCGATCGCCGTCGGCCACTCCGAGCAGGGGCGCGCTGCCCTGGGCGTCCAGCTCCTCCTGATCGCAATGGAAGTACGTCGTCAGGGTGACGGTGCCCATCTTCGCGCCGATGCCGCGCGCATGCAGCACCCGCGGGAAGAACGCGTCGGACATCGCGGCGAGCGACAACCAGTCGAGCGGCCGCGGAACGATGTCGTTCAGCCAGACCACGGAGCGCTGGGCATGCAGGGGATCATGGATGCTGCGCGCGAGGACCGGCGCGCCCGAGACGAAGCGAAACCGGTAGTTCGACAGCCAGGCCATCCATTTCGTCGTGTCGAGCGGCTCGACCGATTCGGCCGGCGGCACCTCGGGCATGCCGGCCGGATGGTGCTCCCAGGTCTCGACCCGCCGGGCGAACACGAAGGAGGCAGTTGCCAGTATCCGATCGCCCTGGCGTAGATCGACCGACCAGTGCTGGGTGGTGCGACCGCCGCGGGTAAGCCGCGGCAGGAGCTCGAACTCCCCCTCGCCGACGAGGCCGCCGAAGTTGACCGTCATCGCGACGGGGGTGCCCCGGCGAGCGGGATCGTCCAGCACCGCCCGCAGCAGGACGGCGGCCGTCAGGCCTCCGAACGGCCCGGCGAAGTTCCAGTACAAGGGCGATGTACGCCCGACCAGCACGCCATCGTCGCGCCGGACCAGCTTGCTGGCTTCATCGAAGGGATGGAGCGGGTTCATCGATTCACGGCCTCGGTCTTGTTGCAGTGCATTGTGCCCCAAGCCAGAGCGCCACGGCGACGGCCGAGAAAGCCGCGCCACCGAAGGCCGGCCCATGCCAGCCGAAGCGTGCGTGCAGCGCGGTGCCGAGCAAGGGGCCGAAGGCGCCGATGCCGAACACCACCGTCATGTAGATCGCGTTGATCCGGCTGCGGGCCGACTCCGACAACTGGTAGAGCGCCCGCTGGCCGACCACCTGGTTGGTCTGTACCGCCGCATCGATCAGCAGCGCCGCGAGGGCGAAGCCGACGAGCGCGCCGGCCGGCACCACCCAGCCGGTGAGCAGCAGCATCGCACAGGTGCCGACGATCGCGATCCCGGTGGCGCCCCGGCCATGACCGTGGTCGGCCAAGCGCCCGGCAAGCGGCGCGGCCAGCGCGCCGCCAGCGCCGGCGAGAGCGAACAGGGCGATGCCATCCTGTCCCAGGCCGAAGGAACCGGCGAGCTCCAGCGGAGCGGCGGTCCAGAACATGTTGAAGGCGAGGAAGATCAGCCCCTGCCAGATCGCCCGCCGGCGGATCAGGGGTTCGTCGCGCCAGAGGGTGAGCAGCGAACCGAAGAGCTCGCCGGGCCCCGGCTGCCGCGGCGGCTGCCGGCGCGGCAGGTAGCGGGCGAGCAGCAGGCCGAGCAGGATGGTGAGGACCAGTGCAAGCCAGAACACCGCACGCCAGTCCGCCAGATGGGTCACGAAGCTCGCGAAGGGCCGCGCCAGCATGATGCCGCCGAGCAGCCCGCCGGTGACCAGCCCGATGGCCCGGCCCTGGTTCCGGGTGGGCACGAAGAAGGAGGCCATCGGCACCATCACCTGCGATGCGGTCGCGCACACGCCGAGCATCATGCAGGCGACGAGGAAGACGGCCGGCGTGGTCGCCATCGCGACCGCGGCGAGCGAGAGCGCGACCCCGGCAACCGAGAGCAGCACCAGCCGACGATTCTCGTAGCGATCGGCCAGCGGCACGAGCAGCGCGAAGCCGAGGCCGCTGCCGAACTGGGTCAGGGTGACCGTGGCGCCGGTCATCGCGCTCGACAGGCCGATGTCGGCGCCGATCTCGGCGATGAGCGTCTGGCTCATGTAGTTGTTGGCGACGAGCACGCCGCAGGCGACCGCGAGCAGCGCGATGACCGGCCCCTCGGCCGCAGGCTTCCCGGATCTGCTTGGCAATGGTCCTACCTGGGGCCGAAGACCCCGCCCTGTTGCAAGGCCGGGTCCCGGCAAGTCTCAGGCCGGTACCAGCATGCCCCCGTCGATGACCGCCTCGCCCTTGCCGTCGAGCGTGCGGAACGCGATCGAATCGTTGCCGCGCCAGCCCTGCACCACGAGGAGTTCGCCCGGCAGGACCGGCTTGGTGAAGCGCGCCGAGATCGAACCGAGGTGCTGGGCGCCGAGGGCACCGAGCAGGATCCGGGTGGTGATGCCGTAGGTGCACAGGCCATGCAGGATGGGTCGCGAGAACCCGCCGCGCGCGGCGAAGGCGGGATCGCTGTGCAGCGGATTGCGATCGGCGCAGAGCCGGTAGAGCAGCGCCTGGTCGGTGCGGGTCTGGACCCGCGCCTCGATGTCCGGCGCGCGGTCGGGCACCGCCGGCCGCTGGCCTCCGGACTTGCGGTTGGGATCGAAGCCGCCCTCGCCACGGATGAAGGCCGAGGCGCGCGAGGTGAACATCCGCTTGCCGCTGGCGACATCGTGCGCCTCGAAGGCGGTGGTGACCAGCGCTCCGGAGCCCTTGTCGGCGATCGACTCGATCCGCGCCGCGATCCGTGCGCGTCCCTCCAGGGGCATCGGCGCATCGAGTTCGAGGCTTTGCTCGGCATGCACCAGTTTGGTGTGGTCGACATCACCGAAGTCGGGCCGAACTCCAGCGAGTTGCGTGAGGATCAGCGCGAAGGTCGGCAGTGCCCGCAACTGCACGCCCTCGGTGTTCTCCGTGGTGAGGTCGAGCTCGGCAAGCGGGTCGGCCTGGCCGGCGCCGACGCCCAGCGCGTAAAGCATGACATCGCGCGAATCCCAGCCCACTTCCACCGGGCCGGCCTGCTGACCGATCGCATCGAGATTGACGGGCATCATGTCTCCAGTCGGAACGTTTCGAACTAGTGGAAGCGTACCCCAAGCCGCGCCCTTGCAGTGCGCATGATTGGCTCGCGAGGGCGAACGAGCAGACAATCCGGCTATTGCCGACCGACGGCGCCCATGGCCCGACGAACGGCCAGACCGACATCCCGGCCATGAACATGTTCGCGATCATTGGAAGCCTGGCCGGCGGCATCGGCCTGTTCATGCTGGGCATGGGCCTGATGACCGACGGCCTGAAACTGGCCGCCGGTCCGGCACTCGAGCGCATTCTCGCGCGCTGGACGAGCACCCGCTTCAGGGGGCTCGCCTCCGGCACCCTGGTGACCGCGCTGGTCCAGTCGTCGACGGCGATCACGGTCGCCACGATCGGCTTCGTGAATGCGGGGCTGCTGAACCTCTCGCAGGCGATCTGGGTCGTCTTCGGATCGAACATCGGCAGCACCATGACCGGCTGGCTGGTCGCGCTGGTGGGGCTGAAGTTCAACATCCAGGCGCTGGCCCTGCCACTCATCGGCATCGGCATGCTGCTGCGTCTCACCGGCCAGGGCGTGCGCCGCGGCTCGCTCGGCACGGCGCTTGCCGGTTTCGGCCTGCTCTTTCTCGGCATCGACATGCTGCGCGAGGCCTTCACCGCCCTGCCGGCGGATTTCGCCCTGCCCGCCGGCGAGGACTGGTCGAGCGTACTCCTGCAGGTCCTCGCCGGCTTCGTGATGACCCTGGTGATGCAGTCCTCGGCCGCTTCGCTGACGATCGCGCTGACCGCTGCCGAAGGCGGCCTGCTGACGATCCAGGGCGCGGCGGCGGTGGTGATCGGCGCCAATGTCGGCACCACCGCGACCGCGGTGATCGCGGCGATCGGCGCGACACCGAATGCGCGGCGGGTGGCGGCCGCGCATGTGCTGCTCAACGTGATCGCGGCGGCCGTCGCACTGGCGCTGCTGCCCTGGATGCCGCGGGCCATCGCGGCATCCACCGAGTGGATCGGGCTGGGTTCGGCGCCCGCCCCCACCATCGCGCTCTATCACACCGCCTTCAACCTGCTCGGCGTGGCCCTGGTCTGGCCGCTTGCCGATCGCATGATCGCCTTCCTGAAGGCACGATTCCGTGCGAAGGACGACGAGGTCCGTTCGGAGTTTCTCGACCGGACCGTGCTCGCAGTGCCCGAACTGGCCATCGCCGCGCTCGAGCAGGAACTCGATGCGATGGGCGCGGCGAGCCGCGAACTGGTGCACCGGATCCTCGCCGAACCGCGGCTGCCTCCGGAGGACCAGACCCGCCGGGTCGAGGCGATGGGCGATGCCATCCACGAGTTCATCAGCCAGCTGAGCCGGGCGGAGATGTCGGAGGAATCGGCACACCGGTTGCCCGACATCCTGCGTGTCGCGAGGCACCATGCATCGGCCGCCCGCTTCGCGCTCGAGGCGGCTCATGCGCTCGAGGAACCGGCCGCCGGGCCGGAAGGGGCCGCACTCGGGTATCCTGCATTTCGCGAAGCGGCGCAAGGGCTGCTCGCCGGGATCTCGCCGGCGCCGACGCAGCCCGGGGCAGAACCGGCGGGGGAATCGGCGGTAGACCACTTCGCGGCGGCCTACGAGCGCTTCAAGTCCGGCCTGCTGGCCAGTGGCGCGCGAGGCGATCTCCCGCTGGATGCAATGGAATGCTGGCTGCGGGCGGCAAGCGGGCTGCGTCGCTCGCTCGATGAAACGAACAAGGCGTCGGCCGGATCGACGCCCCCAAGCGAAACGCCGACCGCGACAAGCGATACATGAGCAAAGAAAAACCCCGATCCCGCGGCCTTGGCCACTTCGGTCGCTTCATCCTGGTCGGATTCTTCACCGTCGCACCGCTCTGGGTCACCTGGCTGGTGTTCGACTTCGTGGTCGGCATCCTCGTGCGCACCGGTCGGCCGCTGCTCTATGCCGCCGCCCGGGCGGTCAGCAACTTTTCGCCGACGCTGGCCTCCTGGATGCTCGAGTCCGCCTTCGAGCAGGTCGTGGCCCTGATCATCGTGCTTGCCGCGCTCTACGCCGTCGGCGTGTTCGCCACCATCGTGATCGGGCGCAAGCTGATCGGCTGGTTCGAATCCCTGATGGCGCGGCTGCCGCTGGTGCAGACGATCTACGGCGGCACCAAGCGGCTGTTGCACAGCCTGCGCACGCCACCGGCCACCGGGCAGCGGGTGGTGCTGATCGCGTTTCCGAACGACAGGATGAAGACCATCGGGATGGTGATGCGCACCATCCGGGATTCGGCCTCGGGCCGGGAGCTCGCCGTGGTCTACGTGCCGACGGCGCCCAATCCGACCTCGGGCTACATCGAGATCGTGCCGGTCGATGATGTGATCTTCGTCGACTGGAGCGTCGAGGAAGCGATGAGCTTCATCATGACCGGTGGCACCACCTCACCGGATACGGTGCAGTTCACGAAGGAGCCCGGCACGCCCCCCGCGCGGGAACCCGCAACGCCAGGCGCGCAGGAGGGCGGTGCAGCCCCCGCGGCAGACATCGCGCCGCCGGCGCCGAGCGCCGGGCACTGAGCGCGGCGAGCGATCAGCATCAAGCCTGGCGATCACCGAAGGCGGCGACGACGACCTCGCCGGGCCAGCGTTCGCGCAGCGCCCGGGCGGCATGCCAGGAGCGCAGGCCGGTGCGACAGCACATCACCACCCGCCGGTCGGCCGGCGGCGGGGACCAGTCCGCCAGTTCGTGCGGCGCGATGCGCAATGCGTGCGGGGCGGCCGGCAGCGGCGCCTCGTCGGCATCGCGCAGGTCGATCGCGATGTCCGCCGGCGTGATCTGCGACGGCGCGACGAAGCGCGGCTCTGGACTGCCCGGCTCCGGCGCCGAATCGAAGCGAAAGCCGCCGATCCGCCAGTCCGCCACATCGAGCGTCACGAAGCGCCCCAGCGGCGAGGGCCGTAGCCCGAGCAGCACCGAAAGCGCCATCTGCGCCTCCATCGCGCCGAGTATCCCGACCACCGGCCCCAGCACGCCCGCCGTATCGCAACTGGGCGCCCGCTCCGGCAGCTCGGGCAGGACCGCGCGCAGCGATGGCGCGCCGCCGCAGAAGCCGCCGACATAGCCCTGGAGCGCGAGCGCCGAAGCCGACACCAGCGGCTTGCCGGCCGCCTGGCAGGCATCCGAGAGCGCATACGAGACGGCGAAGTTGTCGGCGCAGTCGAGCGCGAGGTCGCAATCGGCGAGCAGCGCCGGCGCATTGGCCGGATCGAACCACTCGCGGATCGCGACGACGGCCACGGCCGGATCGAGCGCCGCCAGCGCATCGCGCGCCGCCTCGACCTTGGGTCGGCCGATGTCGGCGATCCGGTACAGGGGCTGGCGATGCAGGTTGTGATCGGCCACTTCGTCCGGATCGACGAGCGTGATGCGCCCGACCCCCGCCCCGGCGAGATACTGCAGCACCGGCACGCCGAGGCCGCCCGCGCCCACCACCAGCACCCGGGCGGCCGCCAGCCGCGCCTGGCCCTGTTCGCCCACTTCCGGCAGGATCACCTGGCGGGCATGGCGACCGCTCACACCCGCTCCAGCCATTCACGCACGCGCGCTTCCGGATCCGGATTCAGGGTGATGTCGGTCACGACCGAAACCAGGTCGGCGCCGGCGGCCAGGGCGTCGGCGGCGCGCGAGGGCGTCATGCCACCGATCGCGCACAGCGGCCGCGCACCGACCAGGCGCTTCCATTCGGTGACCCGCTCGAGCCCCTGCTCGTGCCACTTCATCTTCTTGAGGATGGTCGGGTAGACGGGCCCGAGCGCGACGTAGTCGGGATCGGCGGCCAGGGCCCGCTCGAGCTCCTCGTGGTCGTGCGTGCTGATCCCGACGCGCAGACCGGCGCGCCGGATCGCCGCCAGGTCGGCATCGGCGAGATCCTCCTGGCCGAGATGGATCCAGTCCGCGCCTTCGTCGATGGCGATCCGCCAGTAGTCGTTGACCACGATCGTGGCGTCATGCCGGCGCGCCAGCGCGAGCGCCTCGCGGACCTGCTCGCGCAACTCGGCCTCGGGGCGGTCCTTGATGCGCAGCTGCACGAAGCGCACGCCCAGCGGCAGCATGCGGGCAAGCCAGTCGGTGTTCTCGAAGATCGGATAGAAGCGGGGGAGATTCATGTCAGAAAAGCCTTGCCGATCACCGGCGTCGAAGGGGCTGCCATGTCGCGCGGCTCGATCGGGTCGGCGAGATACGCGAGCTGTCCGGCCCGGGCGGCGAGCGCGAAGCCCTCGGCCATCTTCACCGGATCACCGGCCTTTGCGACAGCGGTGTTGACGAGCACGGCATCGTAGCCGCATTCCATCGCCTCGGCGGCATGGCTGGGCACGCCGAGGCCGGCATCGACCACCAGCGCCACATCCGGGAAGCGGGCCCGCAGGCTGCGCAGGCCGTAGCGATTGTTGATCCCCAGGCCCGTGCCGATGGGCGAGGCCCAGGGCATCAGCACCCGGCAGCCGGCGTCGACCAGGCGCTCCGCCAGGACCAGGTCCTCGGTGGTGTAGGGGAACACGTCGAAGCCGTCGCGACACAGGATGCCGGCCGCCTCGACCAGGCCGAAGGGATCGGGCTGCAGCGTCTCGGCATGGCCGATCACCTCGAGCTTGATCCAGGAGGTATCGAACACCTCGCGCGCCATCCGCGCGGTGGTGATCGCCTCCTTCGCGGTATAGCAGCCGGCCGTGTTGGGCAGGATGCGGATACCGAGGCCGCGCACCAGCGACCAGAAATCCTGGCCGGCGCCGGACTCGCGGCGCAGGGAAACGGTCAGCACGGAGGCCCTGGCGGCCCGCATCGCCTGCTCGAGGATCGCCGGCGACGGATAACCCGCCGTACCCAGCATCAGCGGCGTCTCGAGCTCGACGCCATAGAAATCACGCATTCTCAGCCTCCCTGCATCGGCGCCAGGACTTCCACCCGGTCGCCGTCTGCCAGCCGGCGCTGGGCGCGCGCACCGACCGGCACGAAATCACCGTTGACGGCGGTCGCCACACGGGCGTCGGCCAGGCCCAGCTCGCGCAGCAGTTCATCGAGCGTCGCGACACCCAGCTCGCGCGCCTCGCCATTGACCTCAATCCTCATCCATCAGCTCCGGTCGTTCGTTCGTCGTCAGCCAGTCCGCGACCATGCGCGCCAGCGCCGGCGCAAGCAGGAAGCCATGGCGGAACAGGCCGTTGACATGCAATACCCGCCCCCGCCTGCGGATGCGCGGCAGATTGTCGGGAAAGGCCGGGCGCGCATCGGCGCCCGTCTCGAGCACCTCGGCCTCGCCCAGCGCCGGGTGCAGCGCATAGGCCGCCGAGAGCAGCTCCATCAGGGAGCGGGCGGTGACGCGCCGTCGTTCGCCCGTCTCGATCTGGGTGGCGCCCAGCATGAAGACCCCGTCGCCGCGCGGCACCATGTAGAGCGGATAGCGCGGATGCAGCAGCCGCAGCGGCCGCGCCAGCGACAGCTCGGCGCTGCGCAGCACGACCATCTCGCCCTTCACGCCGCGCAGGTCCGCCAGGGCATCGCGCGCGGCCAGGCCGCGGCAGTCGATCACGAGTCCGTCGGCGGGCGGCTCGTCGCCGGCGGGCTCGATCCGGATGCCGCGGCGGGCCAGTCCGTCGACCAGGCCGGTGAGCGCCGCGCGGGGATCGAGATGCGCCTCGTCGGGGAAGAAGAGCGCATCGCTGGCGCGCCCGGCGAGATCGGGCTCGATGCCGGCCAGGCCTTCGCCATCGAGCCGCCGGTGGCCCTCGGTGCGCCGGGCAAAGCGCTCGAGCTCGCGCCGGTCGCGCGCCAGGGCGAGCACCAGGGTGCCTTGCGAAGTCACGCCGCCGGCGTGGCGCTGCCACCAGTCGATCGATTCCCGACCCAGGCGCACCACGGGCTCCTCGGCCGATTCTCCCTCGCATTGCGGCGCCAGCATGCCGCCCGCCCACCAGGAGCAGGCATGCGGGCCGGGCCGGGCCACCCGGTCGACGATGCGCGGGGCGAGGCCCCGGTCGGCGAGCTCGGTCGCCACGCACAGGCCGGCGACGCCGGCGCCGACCACGGTGATCTCAGCCATCGGTCCAGACTCCGTGGAAATGATGCACCGGCCCGTGGCCCGAGCCCACCCGCAGGCGGTCGGCGGCCCGGATGGCCTCCTGCAGCCAGGCATGCGCGCGCGTCGTCGCCTCGGCCAGCGGCGCCCCATGCGCCAGCCATGCCGCCATCGCGGCCGAGAGCGTGCAGCCGGTGCCGTGCGTGTTGCGCGTCTCGATGCGGGGCGCCTCGAGCCGCGTCACGCCGCCATGCTCGACCAGCAGGTCGACACAGGACGCCCCTCGCGCATGCCCGCCCTTCATGAGCACCGCCCGGGGCCCGGTCTCGAGAAGCGCCCGGCCCTGTTCGATCATTTCCCGCTCGTTGCGGGCCGGCTCGGCAGCGAGCAGGCGCGCCGCCTCGGGCAGGTTCGGGGTCAGCACGGTGCACAGCGGCACCAGGCGGCCGCGCAGGGCGGCGACGGCATCGTCGCGCAACAGGGCGTCGCCCGTCTTGGCGACCATGACGGGGTCGAGCACGATCGGCTGCTCGCGCCCCTCGAGCCCGGCCGCCACCGCCTCGATGATGTCGACGGAGGCGAGCATCCCGATCTTCATCGCGGCGACCGCGAGGTCGTCGAAGACGGCGGCGAGCTGCGCGCGGACCATCGCGGGCGAGGCTTCCTCGACCATGGTGACCGCGCGGGTGTTCTGGGCCGTGAGCGCGGTGATGACACTCGCGCCGTAGGCGCCCAGTGCGGAGAATGTCTTGAGATCGGCCTGGATGCCGGCGCCGCCGCCGGAATCGGAGCCGGCGATCGTGAGCGCGATCGGCGCTGGCTTGTGCGTCATCCGTTCCCTCCGCCGGTATGACCCGGATCAGGTTCGATGGGTCGGCGCTTGCGCGCCTCTCAGCCTCGGGGGCACCCCAACGGGAAAGCTCAGGCTAGCAAGAATGGGCGCGGCCGGCAAATCGCGGGCCAGCGCGCCGTGATCAGCCGCCCTTGGGACCGGAGACGATGCCGCGGTCGATCAGCTCGTCGATTCGCGCCGCCGGCATGCCGAGCAGTTCGCGCAAGACCTGCGCACTGTGCTCGCCGAGCGATGGCGAGCCCGAGCGGATCGCGCCCGGCGTCTCCGACAGGCGGAACGGGACACCGGTCATCGGCACCGGGCCGGCCCGCGGATGCTCCTGCTCGACGATGGCGCCGCGCGCCTTGACCTGCGGATGCGCGACCACCTGGTCGATCTTGTTGACCGCGCCCACCGGCACCCCGGCCTCGACGAGGATCTTCTCCCACTCCTCGTAGCTGCGCGTCAGGAAGGTCTCCTGGATCGTCGCGATCATCGCCGCGCGATTGCGGTTGCGGCCCATGTTGGTCGCGTAGTCGGGATGCCGGGTGAGATCGTCGCGGCCGATGGCCGGGCAGAAGATGTCCCAAAGCTTCTGGCTGCCGACCGCCAGCGCCAGGTCGCGCGTCGCGGTGCGGAAGGTCTGGTAGGGCGCCAGCGCCTTGTAGGCGGTGCCCAGCGGTTCGGGCATCTCGCGATCGGCCATGTAGCCGGCGATCAGCACGTTGAGCAGCGATAGCTGGCCCTCGAGCATCGAGATGTCGACATGCTGGCCGATGCCGGTCTTCTCCTTGACCCGCATCGCCATCACGATGCCCAGGGCGGCGTACATGCCGGCGGTGAGGTCGGCGATCGACACGCCACAGCGCGCGCCGTGGGTGCCTTCGTCACCGGTGATGCTGATCATGCCGCTCTCGGCCTGCACGATCAGGTCCATCGCCGCGCGCTCGGTGTAGGGCCCGTCCTGGCCGAAGCCGGAGATCGAACAGTACACGATGCCCGGGTTGTGCTTGCGCACTTCCTCGTAGCCCAGTCCGAGCTTCTTGAGCGCACCGACGCGGAAGTTCTCGAGGATCACGTCGACCTTGCCGGCGAGCTCGAAGAAGAGCGCCTTGCCCTCCTCGCTCTTGAGGTCGATCGACAGGCCCTGCTTGTTCCGGTGCAGGGAGGTGAAGTAGGAGCTTTCGTCGCCGGGCAGCGGCGAGCCCCAGGCGCGCGCGATGTCGCCGAAGCCCGGCGTTTCGAGCTTGTAGACGTCGGCGCCGAAATCGGCGAGCAGGGTCGAGCAATGGGGTCCGGCCAGCGCATGCGACAGGTCGAGGACCTTGATCCCTTCGAGCGGAGTTTTCATCGGGCGAACACCGGGGAAGTCGAACAAAGCATCGATTGTGACGCAAGCGGCGTCGGCGTGTTGCGACGGCCGGGCGCCGGACCTCCGCCGGACCGCCGGCAGCCCTGTCGCGAGACCAGCCGCCGAGCCGCCCCCCTCTGGCTTAAACTGCCGGGTTCCAGTGCATCGCATCGAAGGCCCGCCATGTCCCTGCCCGATCCCGCCCCACGCCGCCATGTGCACACCCGCCGTGTCCACTGCGAGGGCTTCCTGCGCGAGGACGGCATGTGGGACATCGAGGGCCGGATCATCGACACCAAGCCCTTCCAGTACACCGAGCCGTTTCGCGGAATGCGCGAGCCGGGCAGCGAGGTGCACCACATGGCGGTGCGGCTGACGGTGGACAACGATCTTGTGGTCCACGCGATCGCGGTGGACATGCCGCAGACGCCCTACCCGAGCTGCGCCGGCGCGATTCCCAACTTCGATGGCCTGGTCGGCGCCTGCATCGCGCGGGGCTGGCGCAAGTCGGTCAACGAGACGGTCGGCGCGACCCGCGGCTGCACCCATGTGCGCGAGCTGCTCTTCCCGATGGCGACGGTCGCCTTCCAGACGGTGTTCAGCTGGCCCGAGGACGGCCCGGACGGGCCGATCCACTTCGGACCGACGCGCGCCGCCGGAGGCAAACCGGGCTTCATCGACGGCTGCCATGCCTGGGCGTCGGACGGCATGGTCGTCGCGACCCTGCATCCGCAATGGTCGACCCGCAAGGACACCGGCACCGGCTGAAATGGAGCAAGCATGTCGCAACGGCTTCCCGGACTCGACGAATCGGCCACCATCTACCGCGACGAATGGGGCATCGCGCATGTCCGCGCCCGCCACCGGCGCGACGCCATCTTCGCCCAGGGCTATGTCCACGCCGAGGATCGCTTCTGGCAGATGGATGCGGCCCGCCGCCGGGTCGAGGGCCGCTGGGCGGAATGGGTCGGCGAAGCCGGCATCGAATCCGATGCGCTCGCCCGTCGCCTGGGCGCCGCCGAGGCCTGCCGCCGCGACTACGCCGCGATCGACGACGACGCCCGCGAGATCATCGACGCCTATGCCGCCGGCGTGAACGCCTGGCTCGGCACCGGCGAACCCCTGCCGGCTCCCGAGTACGCCTTCCTCACCGGCGCGCCCGAGCCCTGGGCGCCCTGGCACTGCATCGCGGCGATGCGCTGGCGCGGCTGGCTGATGGGTTCGCTCTGGTTCAAGCTGTGGCGTGCCGCGGCGCTGCGGGTGCTGCCGCCGGAACAGGTCGCGAAGCTGCGCATCGACGATGGCGGAGTCGACCGCCTGTGCCTGCCGCCCGGCGTCGATGCGAAGCGCTGGGCCGCCGATCTCGCGGCGCTCGGGCCGGCGATCTCCGCCCTCGAGGCGATCGCCGCACCCGACATGACCGATGGCGGCAGCAACAACTGGGCGATCACGGGCAGCCGCAGCGCCACCGGCAGGCCCTTGCTCGCCGGCGATCCGCACCGGCTCTTCGAGATGCCGGGCATGTATGCCCAGGGCCATGTCGGCTGCGAGGAGTTCGATGCGATCGGGCTGGAGATCCCCGGCGTGCCGGGCTTCCCGCACTTCGCCCACAACGGCCATGTCGCCTGGGGCGTCACCCATGCCTTCGCCGACATCCATGATCTCTTCGTCGAGCGCTTCGAGCAGCGCGACGGCGCCTGGCACTACCTGTTCGAGGACCGCTGGCTGCCGGTGCGCTCGCGACGCGAGACGATCCGGGTGCGCGATGGCGAGGATCACGAAATCGACATCCACGAGACCCACCACGGCCCGGTCATCGCCGGCGACCCGCAGCGCGGCAGCGCGCTCGCCTTGCGCTCGATGCAGTTCGCCGAGACCGACCGCTCCTTCGAATGCCTGCTGCGGATGCTCTGCGCCCGCAACACCGACGAATTCTTCGAGGCCACCCGCGGCTGGGGCCTGATCGACCACAACGTCGTGGCGGCCGATACCTCCGGGCATATCGCCCACCGGGTGCGCGCGATCGTGCCGGTCCGCCCGCGCAGCAACGGCTGGCTGCCGGTGCCCGGCTGGACCGGCGAGCATGAATGGCGCGGCATGGTGCCCTTCGAGGAGATGCCGCACGCCACCGATCCCGAACGCGGATTCCTGGTCACCGCCAACAACCGCTTCGTCGCCGATGATTCGCCCCATTACCTGTGCACCGACTGTCATCCGCCCTACCGGGCGCGCCGACTCGAGGAACTGATCGCCGCGCTGCCGGCGGCGACGGTGGACGACATGGCGGCGCTGCATCGCGATGTCCGCTGCCCCAATGCCGCGCTTTTCCAGGCGCTGGTCACCCGCGCCGACGGCCTCGGCGATGCCGCCCTCGCCCTGCGCCAGCGGATCCTCGACTGGGATGGCGAACTCGCCACCGATTCGGTCGGCGCCACCGCCTACGAGCTCCTGCGCTGGACGCTCGCCGAACATGTCGCCCAGAGCAGCGGCCTGGCGAGCCTTGCCGACCATGAACTGCTGCGGGTGCCGCCCGGGGTCTCGCCGGCACTGCAGGTCTGGTGGGTGCTGCCGAGCCTGGTGCGCGAGGACGATACCGCCCTGCTCGGCGGCCGGGACTGGCCGGCGGCGGTGGCCGCAGCGCTCGAGGAAGCGGGCGCCCGCTTCGATGGCAAGCCTTGGGGCGAGCACCATCGCGTCCTGCTGGCCCATCCGCTGCAGTCGCTGTCGGCGACGGCGCGCGAACAGCTGGCGGGGCCCGCGCTGCCCCTGCCGGGCGACAACGAAACGGTGATGGCCAGCGGCTGCGTGCCGGCCTGCGGCCTGGCCGCCGCCTCGGGTTCGGTCGCCCGCTATGCCTTCGACATCGGCAACTGGGACGCCAGCCGCTGGATCGTGCTCGACGGCGCTTCCGGCCAGGCCGGCTCGCCCCACCGTTTCGACCAGAACGCGGCCTGGGCCCGCGGCGAGATGGTGCCGATGCGCTACAGCTGGAAGGAGATCGCGCGCCATGCGATCTCGACGGTGACGCTGAGGCCCTGAGGAAATGGGGTCAGACACGATTTTCTCTGCGAGAAAATCGTGTCTGACCCCATTTCCCTCATTTCCCTACCGGGCGACGGCGTAGCCGAGCGCCGCGAAGAAGTGGCAGGCGGTGCCGCCCAGCACGAAGAGGTGCCAGGCGAAGTGGGCGTACCGGACCCGGTGGTCGAAGAGGAACACCAGCGCCCCGACCGTGTACGACAGCCCGCCCGCCAGCAGCAGGACCAGCCCGGGGCCCGGCACCCGCTCGAGCAGGGGCGCGATCGCGATGATCACGGTCCAGCCCATGGCGATGTAGAGGCCGGTCGACAGCCAGGGGTGGCGCAGGCGGTCGGTCAGCTTGGCGACGACGCCGACGGCCGCCATCGCCCAGACCAGGCCGAAGAGCGTCCAGCCCCACGCGCCATTCAGCACCCCGAGCGTGAACGGGGTATAGCTGCCCGCGATGAAGACGTAGATCGCCGCATGGTCGAAGCGATTCGCCCATGCCTTGGCGCGACCGGCCGGCAGGGCGTGGTAAACGGTGGAGACCAGATAGAGCAGAATCATCGTGCCGGCGAAGACGCTGGCGCCGACGACGTCGGCCGCGCCGCCCATGCGGCCAGCCTGCCAGACGAGGATCGGCAACGAGGCGATGGCCAGCAGCAAGCCGATGCCGTGACTGATCGCGTTGGCGATCTCCTCGCCGAGGGTCTGCGTCCTGGAAACGATGGCTGTGCTCATGTCGAGACCATACATGCCCGATGTGACCGAGAGCCGGCAAGCTTCCTGCCCAGCGGAGCCCTTGTCTTGACCACGACGCGAGAAATGGGGTCAGACACCATTTCCTTTGGAAATGGTGTCTGACCCCATTTCTCTCATTTCTCTTTCCCTGGCGAAGGAGCGGCGCACCACTTCGGCGGCGCTCTCGACGTGGCGGGCGCACAGGATGCGCGCGCGCTCGGCGTCGCGCGCCTCGATCGCGGTCACGATCGCCTCGAGCTCGGCGATGGTCCGCGGCAGGCGGCCGGCGGTGCCGAGCGACACTCGGCGCAGCAGCGTGACCCGGTTGTTGAGCTGGGTCAGCATCTGCCCGATGATCCGGTTGCCGCAGCCCTCGAGCAGGATGGCGTAGAAGGCGTTCTTGGCGGCGAGCAGGCTCTCGGTGCTCGCCGAGGCTTCGGGCAGGCGCAGGTACTCGAGCGCCTCGCGCAGTCGGGCGACCTGGGCATCGCTTGCGTTACGGGCAAAGCCTTCGCCGGCCAGTGCCTCGAGCGCGCCGCGCACCACATAGAGCTCGTGGACTTCCTCGGCCGACAGGGTGCTCACCACCGGCCCCCTGTGGGGGATGATGGTGATCAGGCCCTCGGCCTGCAGGTGCTGCAGGGCTTCGCGCACGACGGTGCGGCTGATGCCGAGCGACTGCCAGAGGTCGCGCTCGACGATGCGCTGTCCGGGTGCGAAGCGCCCGGCGAGGATCGCGTCGCGCAGCTTGTCGGTGACGCGCTGGCGTAGCGACACGACATCACGCGAGACATCGAGATCGAAGGCCTCCGGCATGCCGCCCATGGATCCCGCGGCGCCGGCCTTGCTGGCAGCACCGCTCATCGTCATATCCCGAGGTAGGCGCTGCGCACCTCGTCGTCGTGCAGCAGCGCGTCCGACGCGCCTTCCTTGGCGATCTCGCC
>JBAYRO010000036.1:0-30771 GCA_041676645.1 Burkholderiaceae bacterium
GACACGGAAAGTGATAGGCAACGCCACCGGAGTCAACAATGTTATCTACTTCGGCTCTCACGGCGCCTCGGCTGAGGAAACCCAACCCAACAAGGTGGCTCCGGGAAGGTGAAGATAAGAAACCGCTTACCTGCAAAGCCAGTGCCGTTGGAGGCTCACACGGGTTGTGGTCTTGACCTGCTACAGACAAGAGTTCATCACCCGCCACCCCGTGTAGTCCGGCGATCAGTACTCCTGCGCGTTGTCCTGTAAGTTGGCGGCGGGCTGCATCTCCAAGCAACTCAAAGGTCGCCTGGAGAAACGCATCATCCCGGGCCGACTGAACTACCACTACAATCATACCGCCACCCGCCCCACCGCCAATCGTCATGGTGTGGCGGTTTCGAGTGCCCATTGTCTCTTCAAAGGCAGATCGAACGTCGGCCCCATCTGGCAAACCGGATAGTCGTGAAACGTCGAACTCGACAAGGCGAATCCGAGCACCGCTGGGCAGTTCAATACTCTGCGCCGCCCGGATCTGACGCGCCACATCAGCTGCAAGAACAATCCGGTCGCGCTCCATAGCGGGCAGACGATCCGAAACCGTCACGACGACACCAACCCCAGTACGAAGCGACTTGACCATCGGTCGCAATTGCCTGGAGATATGGTGAAAGAAGGTCAGAGCCTCACGCTTATTGATCGGGTAACCTTTCGCACCGGAAATCGACTTGCATTCGACTTCCAACCCTTTCTTCCCCATGTCTGGCAGCAATAGATCGAATGTTCCCTCTCCTTCCATCTCTGGCCAGACGATTGATTGACCGCGACGCAGAAAGTGCGTTGCGACCGAGAGTTCAAGTCGCATGCCTCGCATGTCATCCGGATTCTTCAGCGCTCCATGCACACGCCTGATCAGCCTCCGCCGGGTATCGGCATCGAGACTCTTCGCCATTGAGATAACTTGAACTGCCAGTTCGGCGGCGGAATAAAGCTGTTGCCCGATCTCCGGCCAGCGTCCCGCGAATCCATAACGCTCTTGGAGCTCGCGTAGCTCGTCCAATTGAAAGGCGATTTCGTTCTCATCTGCGAGGTGTGCTGCCAGGAAGGGAAAGCCTTTGATTTCCTCCTTAATTTTCTTGACGCGCTTACGCCAATGCTTCTCGCCAACAAGGTCGGCGAATTCGCTGTAGATGTACGGGATCTGGGCAGTTGACAGCTCAGTCTGCACTCGGCCTCCTTGTAGCTCATGGACCGTGCACCATGGTTCGTCTGTCCCCAACAACTCACTGGGACGCCGTTCGGCGTGCTTACAGACTACAGCCCAGACGCGACTCGAGGCAGTCGTTGCGGCCGCATTGCCCAAAGATGTACCAGATTGGAGTCATCGCAAAAAAGGAGCGCGACGCGCTCCCTTTCGTAGGACGCGGCAATCGAATCAGCCGTGGTCGCCCAGCACCGAGATGTTGACCTCGGCCGCGACATCCACATGCGGCACCACTTCGACCTTGTAGTCGCCGATCGTCTTGAACGGGCCGTCGGGCATGCGCAGCATCGAGCGGTTGACCTCGAAGCCGTCGCGGACCAGGGCCTCGGCGATCGAGGCCGGCGTGACCGAGCCGAACAGGCGGCCGTCGACGCCGGCGCGCTCGGTGATCTGCACCGTGTGACCGGAAAGTCGGTTGGCCAGGGCCTGGGCGACGCCGAGCCGGTCGGCCTGCGCCTTCTCGAGTTCGGCGCGACGCGCCTCGAAGTCCTGGATCGCCTTCTCGGTGGCGCGGCTGGCCTTGCCCTGGGGAATCAGGTAGTTGCGCGCAAAGCCGTCGCGCACCCGCACGACGTCGCCGAGCTGGCCGAGGTTGACCACCTTTTCGAGCAGAATGACTTGCATCTGTGTTGTCCCCGGATCAGTGGTTGTCGGTGAACGGCACCAGGGCGAGGAAGCGCGCGCGCTTGATCGCCTCGGACAACTGGCGCTGGTACTTCGCCGATGTGCCGGTGAGCCGCGCCGGGATGATCTTGCCCGTCTCGGTGATGAAATCCTTCAGGACGTCGATGTCCTTGTAGTCGATCCACTCGACCTTCTCGACCGTGAAGCGGCAGAACTTCTTGCGCTTGAACAGTGCCGACTGGGTCTTGCGACGGGGTTTGCGGTCTTTGCTGCCGCGACGGAAACCTGCCATGGAATCACCTCAATCTGTCTGAATCGTCTGAATCGATCGTTCGAAATTCGCTTACATGCAGCACGAGCACCGGGCTGTGGCGATGCCGCGCCGCCAGGAAACCCGCCAGCTTCAGGGCGCTGCCCGGCTCGATGGCCGCGAACCGGTGCGCCTGCTCGCCGACGACCACCAGTTCCAGCGGGCATTCGACCCGCCTCGCCTGCCCGGCCTCGGCCTGCTCGGATTCGTGCCGCAGGCTGGCGGCCAGGATCGGCACGCCCGCCGGGGTGTAGCGCAGGGCCTGCGAGGCAACCAGCACCCCGCCGATCACGACCCGGTTGGCGAAACCGCTCAGGCTGCCGACTCGGTCGCCGCCTTGCGGGCTTCTTCTTTCTGGAGCTGCTTCCACATCGGCGACGCGCCCGTCTCGGCCTTGCGCATCGACACGGTCAGGTGGCGCATCACGGCATCGTTGAAGCGGAATGCGGTTTCGAGCTCGGCCAGGGTCGTGGGCTGGCACTCGACGTTCATGAGAACGTAGTGGGCCTTGGCGACCTTCTGGATCGGGTAGGCCAGCTGGCGCCGCCCCCAGTCCTCGATCCGGTGGACCTTGCCTTCCTGGGATTCGACCAGGGTCTTGTAGCGTTCCACCATGGCGCCGACCTGTTCGCTCTGGTCGGGGTGCACGATGAACACGATTTCATAGTGACGCATCGATTCTCCTTGTGGGCTGTGGCCGCTGTTGGGCCGTGGCCGAAACCCCGGGCGTCATGCTGGTTTCGGCAAGGAACCGGAAATTATACTTGGGCGATGAATCCCTCGCAAGGATGGCTCCTCCTGCTGCTCGTGCCGCTCCTGGTGCCGGCCGGCTTCGGAATCGTGCTCGGCATCCAGTTCCTGGCGGGCGCCCTGCTCGGCGATCGCCACTGGCGGGGAATCGGCGCGGCCTGGCTGGGCGAGGTCGGCGCATCGATGCGCACCTTTCTCGTCGCCATCCCGTTCTTCGGCCGGCGGGCGCTGCGCTCGACGGCGGGCGAGCACGCGCCGGTGGTGCTGGTGCACGGCTACTTCTGCAACCGGGCGGTCTGGCGTCCGTTCTTCCGGCATCTCGCGGCCGCCGGTCATCCGGTCGAGGCGATCGATCTCAAGCCGACGTTCACTTCGATCGACGAGCATGCGGCGACGATCGGCCGTGCGGTGGCGGCGGCCGCCCGGGGCGGTCGGCCGGTGGTGCTGGTGGGCCACAGCATGGGCGGGCTGGCGATCCGGGCCTACCTGCGCGCGGCCGGCCATGCGGGCGTGGCGGGAGTGATCACCCTGGGCAGCCCGCATCGCGGCACCCGCGCCGCCGCCCTGGGCCTGAGCCGCAGCGCCCGCCAGATGCGCCGCGACAGCGAATGGCTCGCCGCGCTCGCGGCGCATGAACGCGAGGCCGGGCTGCCGCCATGCAGCATCATCCTCACCGCGAACGACAACATGGTCTATCCGCAGGGCGAACAGGTGCTCGCGGAGGCACGAGTGCGACGCCTCGATGGCGTGGGCCACCTGGACCTCGTCTACGAGCCCCTGGTCTGGCGTCTGGTGGAGGAGGAAATCGGGCGCATCGAGGCGCGCGGCGCCGGGAGTGCGGCCGAGGACGCGCGGGCCGTAGCGAGCTGACCGCGGCGAGCTGACCGCGGCGAGCTAGCCGCGCACCGAGGGCATGCCCGGGACCGGCTTTCGATACACGCCGGCGACCGTGTGCGACAGCCCCTGGTGGGCCGTGCCTTCCTCGAGCATGATGTCGGCATCGCGGCTGGCGAGGATCTCCCAGCCGTCGAACTCCATATGCAGGCGACGCGACTGGTAGAGGTTCTCGGGGATCCCGGGGCCGCCGGTGCGATAGCGCAGCTGCCGCTCCCCGTAGCCCTCGATCAGCAACACCCCGCCCGGGCGCAGCGTGCGCCGGAATCCGTCGAATAGCCTGGCTCGCAGGTCCGGCCCGGCGAACTGGATGAAGATCGCCACCACCGCATCGAAGGCATCGGGCTCGAAGGACCATTGCGAGGCATCGGCGACCAGCAGCTCGAGTTCGACGCCGCGCGCCGCGGCGAGCGCGCGCGCCCTGTCGACCGCTACCGGGGAAATATCGAAGGCGGTGACCTCGAAGCCCGCGGCGGCGAGGAAGACCCCGTTGCGGGACTCGCCGTCGGCGACGCACAGCACCCTGCCCCCGGCCGGCAACAGCCGATGGTGCTCGGCCAGCCAGGGATTCGGCTCTTCGCCGAAGAGCAGGCCCTCGGCCTGCGCGAAGCGCCGGTCCCAGGTCTGGCGTGCGTCGTCGAATTCACCCATTGCCGATTCTAGCCGCTGGCCGACAGGCGCCGCGCGAGATCCCCGTCGCGACGGGTCGGATGGGCGGCGGCCCAGGCCAGCGCTGCGGCGCTGCCGAAGATCTCCAGGCGCGATCGCGCCCGCGTGATGCCGGTGTAGAGGCTCTCGCGCGTCGCCAGCGGATGGCCATGCGGCGCCGGAACGAGGAACACGGTGTCGAACTCGGAGCCCTGCGACTGGTGGATCGTCAGCGCCCAGGCATCGTCGCAGGCGGGCATCTGCAGCACCGGCACGGCCAGCGGCGCCTCGGCCCGCGCGAAGAACACCACGGCCTGGCCGGCCGCCATCAGGCAGACGCCGATCTCGCCGTTGAACAGGCCCGTCTCGGGCGAGTTGCCGCGCACGATCACGAGCCGGCCCGGATACCAGGCGCGGGCGTCGGGCACGCCCAGGGCGCGACGGGCGCGACGGTCGATCTCGCGGTTCGCCCGGCCGGCGCCCAGCGGTCCCTCGCGCAGGGCGCAGAGCAGGCCGAGGCTCGCGCACTCGGCGAGCACGTCGCGGGCGAATGCGGCGATCGCACGGCGGTCGCCGGTCGCGGTCGCGGTCGCGCTTGCAGGGCCGGTCGCGGTCGCGGCCGCGTGTCCGGTCACGGGGCCGGCTGCGGTCGCGTGGCCGGGCGCCGTCTCCGTCGCCTCGCGGATCCTGCGCCAGAGGCTGTCGTGGTGTTGCGCGACGCGATGGGCGATCCCGGCCATCATCACCGCCGGCGCTTCGCTGCCGGTGCCGACGAGGACCACCGGCCCGCCGGGCGCCGGTTCCAGTTCGCGCCCGGTCCGGCCCGAGCGCACGGCATCGGCGAACTCGACGATCTGCGCCGCATCGCGCTGGCGATAGTTGCGCGAGAGGATCGCCCCGCAGGCGCCCACGGGTCCGTCGCGCACTTCGCAGGCCGAGCCGAAGACCGATCCCGGCTCGACCGACGCCAGCTGGTCGCGATCGCCGGCGAGCACGAGCCGGGTGGCGGGATCGAGCGCGGCCAGCAGGGCGTCGGCCATCTCGAGGTCGATCATCGAGGCTTCGTCGACGACGACCAGGTCGTAGGGCAGCGGATTGCCCGGACCGTGGACGAAGCCTCGTCCCGGGCCACGCGAACCGAGCAGGCGATGCAGGGTGAGTCCGCCGCGCGGCGCCGTCCCGGGCGCGCCCGGATCGTCGACGAGCCCCGCTTCGGCCGACATCGCCTGCATCGCCCGCGCCGCGGCCTTGCCGGTGGGCGCCGCCACCGCGATGCGGGTCGCGGGCGCCAGGCGACGGACCACGCCGATCAGGCGCGCCAGGCTGGTCGTCTTGCCGGTGCCGGGGCCACCCGAGAGCAGGAGCAGGCGCCGGGTGAGGCCGAGCTCGACGGCGCGCCGCTGCATGTCGGGCTCGGCCTCGTCGACCGGGCCGAAAGCCTGCGCGAGCGCGGCGTCGATCGCCGCCGCATCGGCCAGCGGATCGGCCCGCGCATGCTCGAGCAGGGCTGCGGCGAGCCGGGTCTCGGCCGCCCAGAAACGCTGCGGATAGAGCTTGCCGCGATCGAGGACGAGCGGGCGGGCGGCAATGAAATCCGCCGCGCCGGGCGCGCCATCGGCCGGGGCGATCGCGACGACCGGGCTGGCGGCCAGAAGCGCCGCATCCGCCTCGTCGAGATCGATGCAGGCATGGCCCTCGGATGCCGCGAGCCAGAGTTCGCGGCCCCGCGCATCGAGCCTGGCGGCCGCGGCCGGATCCCCGCCGTCGGCCTCGTGCAGGCGCGCGAGCGTCGCGCCCGCCAGGCGCGCGAGCCGGCTCGGGGCGGCGTCCCGCGTCGATGCGGCGGCGTTCATGCCTCGTCCCCCGCGGTATCGGCCAGCTGGGCGTCGAGCGCGGCAACCAGCCCGCGCGAGGGCCGGGCGAAATGCACGCCGGCGCCGGCAGCGCCGCTCATGCCCCGCAGGAAGGCATAGAAGACGCCGCCGAAGTGCCGGTCGTAATCGTAGTCGGGGATCCGACTGGCGAGCAGGCGGTGCAGCGCCAGGGTGTAGAGACAGAACTGCAGGGCGTAGCCATGATTGGCGATCGCGCCCTCCATCGCCTCATCGTGATAGGCGGCATCGTCGGGTCCGAGGCGATTGCTCTTCCAGTCGAGCAGCCAGTAGCGGCCGTCGGCCTCGAAGACCAGATCGATGAAGCCGCCCAGATAACCGTGCCAGTCGGCGGTGGACATCAGCTCGCCATCGATCGGGAATTCGGCGCGGACGATCGCGACGATGCGCGCGGTCCGGTCGACGGCATTGGCGCTGCCGGCCGGCAGGCTGAACTTCAGCTCGCGGATCGCACCGGCCGGACCCAGCGAGCGCAGCCCGGCGTCGATGCCGCCGCCCAGGGGCGTGTCGAGGACTTCATCGAGCCAGGCCGCCACGGCGCGCGCATCGGCGTCGATGCCGTGGCGCTCGAGCACGGCGGCGACTCCTGGCGGCGAAACCGGTTCGCGGAAATCCACCGCCTCGAGCACCGCATGCAGGGCGGTGCCGGCGCGGGCGCCGGCGGGGAAGCCGTGGCGCACCGGCGGTTCATCGGCGGCGGGCGTCTCGTCCTCGGGCGGGGCGGCGGGAACCCATTCATCATGGTCGGGACGCGGCGCCTCGATGACGGGCAACGCCGCCATGTCGACGGAATCGGGACGGATCGCCCGCATCAGGCCGGTGTAGCTGCGCTCTTCCCAGGGCATCGGCACATGGCCGGTGAACTCGCGCGCCCGCAACCCGGCTGGCGCGCGCGCCGCCGATCCCTCGCCCGCCGTGCCGACGAGCGCCTCGTGATCGAGCGCGGCGATCGCGTGCGGATGCTCCTGCGACATGGCGGCGACCCGCTCGGCCGGGGAATCGCCGAGCAGGCGGCCGACAGGCCCATCGGTTTCGACATCCGACCAGAACAGGTAGAGCCGCTGCTCGGCGCGGGTGGCCGCGACATAGATGAGCCGCATGGCTTCCGAATGCGCCTCGCGCTCGGCGCGGGAGCGCCGATCGGAGAGGTCCGCATGCTCGGCATCGTGCCGGGGCCCGCACACCAGCACGGCGCGCCAGCGATCGTCGCCGTCGGACTCGTGCATCTCGACTTCCTCGTCCCTGTCGATGCGGCGGAACCTGCGCCAGCCGAAGGGCATGAAGACGATCGGGAACTCGAGCCCCTTGGACTTGTGCATGGTGAGGATCTGCACCAGGTCCGCATCGCTCTCGAGCCGCAGTTCGGCGGCTTCGTCGCCGCCCTCCTCGCTGCGGGCGATCCGTTCGGCAAGCGCGCCACGCGCCTGCCCGGCTTCCTCGCGCGCCTGCGGCATCGTCCCGAGCAACTCGAGCAGGTGCATGAGATTGGTCAGGCGCCGTTCGGCATCGCGGTCGGCCGCCAGGCGCGACGCCGCCTCGAAGTCGTGGAACAGGAGGCGACGCAGGGCGGCGACCGGGCCGACATGGCGCCAGGCGCCCGCCGCCCGCGCGAAATGCCCGACGAGGCGACTCCACGCGAAGGGATCGAGCATCGCCGCCTCGACCGTGGGCGCATCGAAGCCGAGCATCGCGGTGTACAGGGCGCTGCTGACGGCCGATGCGCTGGCCGGGTCGGCGATCGCATCGACGATCCGCAGCAGGTCGACGGCATCGGGGGTGGCGAACACGCTCTCGCGGGTGATCTCCACCGCGTCGATGCCGCGGGCTCGCAGGGCAAGCTTCACCATCTGGCCCTCGCGCGCGCTGCGCACCAGCACCGCGATGTCGCCCGCCCGCGGCGGCGCGCCGGCGGCGCCGGGCGCGACGATCTCGCCACGGGCGCCGGCGAGAAGGCCGGCGATCTCGCTCGCCGTCGCCTCGAGGGCGGCGTTCTCGATGGCCGGCACGCCTTCCACGCCGGAGATCCCGACCAGGTTGAGCGCCCGCCGCTCGTCCGCGGCCGGCGATTGCCAGCGCGAGAGCACCCGGTTGCCGGTTTTGGCCCGGTCGAAGGCGATCTCGTCGAGGACGAAGACATCGGGCCGGACGAAGAGTTCGTTGATCCCGGCGACCAGTTCGTCACTGGCGCGCTGGTTGCGGGACAGGCGCAGGCGCCGGCGAGCGCCTTGCCGCGCCGAGAGATAGGCGAAGATGTCGGCGTTGCGAAACGAATAGATCGACTGCTTCGGATCCCCGACCAGCACCATGCTGAGCGCCGCATCGGTCTCCCCGCGGAAGGTCGGCGCATGCAGCCGGCGCAGGATCTCCCACTGGCAGGGATCGGTATCCTGGCATTCGTCGACGAACACGATCGGATAGCGACGGCGCAGGCGGCCCGCCAGCGCCTCGCCCTGCGCCGGATCGGACAGGGCGTCGCGGGTCAGCCGCAGCAGGTCGTCGTAGGTCTGCACCCGTTCCTCGCGCTTGCGGGCCGCGAGTTCGTCGGCAAGCTGCTCGCGCAGCTCGGCGAGCAGGCCGGCCCGCAAGCCGGCGCGATGGACGACCAGCACATCGAGCTCGTCGAGCAGGCCCGGCAGCGCGAACGGCGGCTCGGGTAGATCCGGGCCGGCAGTGAAGGCGGACGCGGAAAGCCGCTCGCGCGGCGAGGCCGGCAGCTTCGCAAGCGAGGCCGGCATGCCGTCGAGCCATTGCCCGACCTGGTCGAGCCATCTCGACACGTTGGCAGCGGTGTAGGACCTGCGATTGAGCCCCGGGGTATCGTCCAGCCAGGCTTTGAAGTCCTCTCGCTCATCGCGCAGCGCCGCTTTCGCGAGATCGACCAGGACACGCAGCTCCTCGGCGAACCCGGTCCGCTCCAGCGGCGTGGGCGCGAGCGCGCGCGCATCGTCGAGCAGCAGCCGGCGCAGGCCCTGCGCAAGACGAGCCGCCGTGTTGCCGCCGGCGAGCAGGACGCCGACCATCCAGGCGTCGTCCTCGACGAGGATGCGCCGCCACCAGCGCTGGACGAGCGCTTCGACCTGCGCCCGCTCGACATCGCGCAACTCCACGTCGGCCGGCTGCGCGATGCTCAGGCTCTGTTCGCCGAGGATGCGCTGGCACAGCCCGTGGATCGTCGATATCGGCGCCTCCTCGAAGAGCGCCCGGGCGCCGCGCAGCCGAAGCAGGTCGCGATCGGGATCGCAACGCGGCAGGTAGGCCTCGATGAAGGGATCCTCGACGGCCTCGCCCGCGAGCGCCGCCTCGAGCGATTCGATCGCCCGCAGGATTCTCTCGCGCAGTTCGGCGGCCGCCTTGCGGGTGAAGGTGACGACGACGATCTCGTCGATGCGCGCGTCACGCTCGAGCAGCGCGCGCAGCACCAGGTTGGCGAGCGTCCAGGTCTTGCCGGTGCCGGCATCGGCCTCGAGCAGGCTGAAGCCGTCGAAGATATCGGCATCCAGGACCGGATGGCCGTCGAGCGTCGCCGTCATGCCTGCCCCAGCGATTTGCACAGCTTGCCGATCGTCGATGATCGTCCGTTCGGACCGAAGATCGGTCCGTAGGCCGCCAGGCCCACCTCGAGGATGCGCCGGGCATCGGGCGTACCACTGCGCCAGAGGATCTCGTAGGCGAAGCGCCCCGAAGCATGGGCCGACCATGGCCGATCCTTGCCGAGGCGCTCCACCAGCTCCTCGAGCGCCCGCTGCGGATCGAAGGGATCGTGCTCGAGGCCGGCGGCGATCACGTCGGGCATGACATGCGGGAACAGGGGCAGTGCTTCGCTGCGAATCCGCCGCGACCACGCCAGCGCATGCGCGATCGCCGCATCGGCCGATCCGGCGAGCCCGATCCGGGTCGCGCGCCACTCGTTCCGCTGGCGAAAAACCAGCACGGTGATCGGCTCGGCGCCCGCATCCGCGTCCGCGCCTGAGCCGCCTGCGCCTGCGCCTGCGCCTGCGCCGACCCACAGGGCGTGCCGCAGCCAGGCGTCGATGAGCGCGCGCGGATTGGCCCCGAACACGCTCACCAGGAGCTGCAGCCGGCCCCCGTGGATGCCATCGAGCTCGCCGAGCAGGCGAGCCTCGTCGCCCCCGGCCAGCACCCGCGAGTCGCCCGGAGCATCGGGCAGGCCGAGGGAGCCGAGCAGCGCGGCGCGGGCCTCGAGCGCCCCGCCCACACCGGACCGCAGGCCGTGCGACATGAGCGCCTCGCCGACACCTGCGGGCGCCCAGGGCGCGTCCTCGACCAGGGCCGGCAGCGCGTCGATGGCGACCTCGCCGCGCCAGACCGGCGCCAGCACATGCTGGAGCACCGTCGCATCGATGGCATCGGGATCGAAGGGCGCGACCTGGTCGATCGCCGCCACCGATTGCGGGCGCCGGATCCCGAGGACTTCACGGCAATACGATTGCGCCGGCGAGGCGAGATCCGCGAGGATGTCGGCGAGCCGGGCCGGATCGCCGGCGGACGCCGCCGCGCCCTGGCCAGTGGCGATCGCGAGCGGCCGCCAGTCGGGTTCGGCAACGGCCGGCAGGCCTTTTCTTGCGGCCGGCGGCGCCTGGATCGCGCGCGCCGCGCCGAGCCATTCGCTCGCGAAACTTCGCTGCGGCGAGCTCTCGTCGAAGGCGGATGCCCCGAAAACCTGCAGGCCGTGCTGGTGGAGCACGATGCGCCCGGGCGCCATCCGCTGCAGGTAGTCGCGCAGTTCGCGCAGCTGGGCGGACGGATTGCGGGCGCTGTCGTCGCGCGCATCGCGCCCGGTGTGGAAGGCGAGCAGCCGATCGCCGGTCGCGAGCACCGCATCGAGGAAGGCGCCGCGATCGTCGAAGCGGGCCAGCCGGTCGCCGAAGCGCGGCATGGCGGCCATCAGGTCGAACTCCAGGCGCCGCGAGCGCCGCGGCCATGCCTCGTCGTCCAGGCCGAGCATCGCGGTGACCCGGAACGGCACCCCCGGCAGGGCGCCGAGCGTGCAGACGGTGACCGTACCGCCGGCGCGCGCCGCGCCGCCGCCGGCCGCCAGTTCGGTCTCGAGCGCTGCGGCGAACACCTCCAGGGGCATGGTCGCGACGATGCCGGCGGCGCTGCCGACCACCCGCGCGACGGCATCGCGCAAGCGGGCGAGCCCCGGCGCATCGGCGCCGGCCGGCGCGAGCATCGCCTCGCACCACTCGAGCAGCGCGCGCGCCCAGGCCGTCGGGGCGCGCTGCCGGGGTTCGCCGCCGAGATCGTCGATCCGCCCGAGGATGGCGAGCACCCGCTCGAGCGTGTCCGCATCGGCGAACAGGGGACCGCCGATGCGGCGTCGCCCGCCCACCACCGCGACGGAATCGTTTGCCAGCATGCCGAGCACGAGGCGCTCGAGCCCCGCCCGCCAGCCATGCTTGCGCGCTTCGGGCTCACGCTTCTCGTCGTGGTGGATGCCCGCCTCGGCAAGCCAGCCCGTCAGCCGTCGCAAGCCATCCTCGTCGAGGCCGCAGCTTTCGCGCACCAGCGGATCGCCGAGCAGGGCCAGCAGCGCCGCGGCCTCGCGCCGTCCGGTCGCGAGGGCGAGCAGGTGCAGCGCGGCGCGCACCACCGGATCGACCCGCGGGCCGCGATCGGCGATCCGGTAGGGCAGGCGCCGCGCCGCCGGCGCCGATCCGAAGACGGCATCGATCGCCGGGGCGAAGCGCTCGATGTCGCTGCAATACACCACCACGTCGCCCGGCGTGAGCCCGGGCAGCGACTCGAAGGCATCGAGCAGGCGGTCGTGCAGGACCTCGACCTGGCGAATCTCGCCATGGGTGGCATGCAGTTCGATCGAGCGATCGGGATCGTCGGCGGGCAGTTGCGACCAGGCGTCGTCGTCGAGCAGCAGGACGGCCTTGCGCAGGGCATCGAGCGCATCGCGCGGCGGCGCCACCGATTGCTCGCGAAAGGAGTCGTCGATCTCCACCTGCGCGTCGTCCTCGAGCAGGCGCAACTGGGCGAGGAAATCTCGCTGCGACTTGCCCCAGGCGCCGAGGATCGCGGGCTCGCTATCGAAAAGCCAGGCCTGGGAGGGATCCTCGCCCGCCAGCCGCGCGGCTTCGGCCGGCGACACGACATGCTCCCAGAAATCGCGACTGGGATCGGGCGCGAACCAGTGGATGTCGCGCAGCCTGCCGAACTCGCCGAGGAGGCGGAACTGCTCGGGCGACATCGACAGGGCCCCGAACACGAATATCCGCCCCGGCGCCAGGCGCTCGCCGAGCCGTTCGAGCGCGTCGCCGCCGGCATGGCGCGCCCGGTCGAGCACATCGCGAAAGCGATCGAAGGGATGGCGTCGCGACACATTGGGGAGTTCATCGAGCAGGCGGCGCCAGAGCCAGCGCTGCCAGCGCTCGTGGACGAAGGCCGGATCGTTCCCGCCGACCAGCCGGTCGCGGCCCCAGTCGTGGAGCCAGTCGCGTCGAAAGGCGAGGTAGCGATCGAAGCCGCGCGCTATCGCGCTGGCGAGCTCGAAACGCTCGCGATCCGGCAGCTGCGCCAGGCGCGAGCGCAGCGGCTCGCCGTCGGGGCCTTCGGGCATCGCTTCGAAGGCCTCGAGGACGACCCAGCGGGCGCGCTCGGGCTCGAAAGGCGAGCGCGCCGGCAGCTCGCCGACCAGGCGCTCGAGCGCAGCCCAGATGTAGCGGCCGCCCAGCGAAATCTCGAGCAGGCCGGCGATGCCGTAGCGTTCGGCGACCAGGCGTTCGATCCAGGCGCCGACGCCCATGGTCGGCACCAGCACCACGTCGGGAACCAGCACCGGGCGGCCGGCGGGCGCCAGCGCATCGACGAGGCGCCGGGCGAGCGCGCCGGGATCGCTGTCGAACTCGATGCGCAGCACGGCCCGGCGCCCGCCGGCTCAGGCGGCGAGCGTCGCCGCCGCGATCGTCAGCACGCCGATCGCGAGGTTGACCACCACCAGCGTGCGGATGCGCCCCAGGCCGGCGGCCGCGGCCGGCAGGTCGGAGGTGGCGGCGGCCCGCCGCGCGCCCGGGAAGACGACCCAGCGGATCCAGGCGAACACCAGGGTCATGACGACGCCACCGGCGATCATCATGTGCCATCCCGGCGGCGCCGCGGCCATGCCCACCGGCAGCAGCATCGCCAGCCCGCTGGCCCACACCGCGACGATCGCGATCGCGACCTGGACGAAGAAACGCTCGAGCGTCGCCACCATGAGCGGGGCGCGCTGCGCCGGCAGGAGATCGGCGCTCGCCGGACGCAGGCAGAAGAGCACGAAGGACATGCCGCCGATCCAGACGATGACGGCCAGGAGATGAATGAACAACCAGAATTTGGGCATTTCTCGATGGCTTGGCCGCTGCGGGAGGGAGTCGCCCCGGGGCGGCTCAGAAACGCGAGCCGGGTGTCTCGAGGAAGGCGAGCTCCTTGGCGCTGGACTTCCGTCCGAGGATCTCGTTGCGATGCGGGAAGCGACCGAAACGGCGGATCACGTCGCGGTGGCTGACCGCCCAATCATACGCGCCGGCGCTGACCGGATACGCCCGCAGCTCGTCGAAGAGCTCGACCGACAGATCCTGGTCGGCCAGGGATTCGGAATGCTCGAACGGCAGGTAGGCGAACCAGCGCTGCACCGGCGTCAGCTGGCGATCGGCGCCGGTATCGACGAGGCGGCGCGCGATGGCGAGCGCGCGCGCATCGCCGGCGAACATGTCGGCGGTGTCGCGAAAGACGTTGCGGGTGAACTGGTCGAGAACGACGATCAGCGCAAGCGCCGAATCCGGGCCAGCGGCTTCCCAGTGATCGAGCCGGCCGGCGAGCGCCGCATCGATCGTGGTGCCGAAACGTTCGCGGATCTCCGCATCGAACGCGGGATCCTTGCGGAACCAGACTTCGCGCGGCGAATCGGGCTGCGGCGTGTCGAACCAGAAGCTGGAAACGGCAGCGGGGTCGGAAATGGGGTCAGACTCCATTTCAGGATGAAATGGAGTCTGACCCCATTTCCGTATTTCGCGATCCATCTGCCCTCCTGCGCCCGGCGGGGCACTGAACGTGATTGCTATGATACTTGCGCCAACAGGAGCAACCCGATGAACGATATCGACAAGCAGTTCGAACAGGCGGTCGCGGATTCGAAGCAGCTGAGCGAACGCCCCGACAACGCCACGCTATTGCAACTCTACGGACTGTACAAGCAGGCGAGCGAAGGCGATGCGACCGGGGATCGCCCGGGCATGACCGACTTCGTCGGCCGCGCCAAGTGGGATGCCTGGAAAGCCCTCGAAGGCACCGATGCCGACGGCGCGAAACAGCGCTACATCGAGCTGGTCGAGGATCTCAAGGGCTGACGAAAAATGGGGTCAGACTCCGAAAAATGGGGTCAGACTCCATTTCATTCTGAAATGGAGTCTGACCCCATTTTTCTTTTTCCGACCCCATTTTTCACACGAGGCGGAACGCGAGGATCGCGACCAGGGTCGGGATCAGCGCGGCGAGGAGGATACCCAGCGCGCTGATCTCCTCATGCTCGAAGCTGCGCTTGAGGATCGAATAGCCGGCCGGGTTGGGCGCATTCGCGATCACGGTCAGGCCGCCACCGGTCACGGCGCCGGCGACCAGCGAGTACTTGAACTCGTCGGACAGGCCCTCGACCAGCGAGCCGAGATAGGTGAGCGCGGCATTGTCGGTGATCGCGGTCAGTGCGGTCGCGCCGTAGTACACCGCTGTCGGGCTCATGCCCTCGAGCAGCGGCTGCAGCCACCACTGCTGCTGGCCGCCGAGCACCACCAGGCCGGCCAGGAAGAAGGCGACCAGCAGGCCTTCGCGCAGGATCAGGCGATCCTGGTAGCGGGGATAGGCGGTGGCGACGCCCATGAAGAACAGGAACAGGCCCATGAACACCACCGCATGGTGGGCGAACACGACGATGCCGACCAGGAAGGCGAGATGGACCAGGGTCAGCACGCCCGGCACGCCCAGTTCGTCGCGAACCGGTGCGGCCGGCGCGATCCGGGAGATCTCGTGGCGGAACAGCCAGGCGACGCCGGCGGCGTTGATCATCACCGCGAGCGCCGAGCGCCAGCCGAAGTGGCTCAGCATGAAGGCGAGGTCCCAGCCCCAGGTGCCGGCGACCATCAGGATCGGGGGCGCGGCGTACGGCGTCAGCGTGCCGCCGATCGAGATGTTCACGAAGAGCACCCCGATGGTCGCGTACTGGAGCCGGCTCGACAGGCCCGCCGCGTAGAACCGGTCGCGCAGCAGCAGCGCCGCCAGGGTCATCGCCGCCGGCTCGGTGATGAAGGAGCCGAGCAGGGGCACCAGCGACAGGACGACGAAATAGGTCGCCAGCGATCGCGAAAGCGGCAGGGTCTTCGACACCCGATCGACGATGGCCAGCGAGAGGTTGAGGATCGGCCGGCTCGCGGCCACCACCATGATCACGAACACGAACATCGGTTCGGTGAAGTTGCGCGACTCGAGGTACTCGAGGGCTGCCGATGCGTCGCCGAAGACCGAGAGGTAGACGATCAGCACCATCGCCCAGAAGCCGAAGACGACCTCGACCTCGCCGAGCATGTGCCAGATGCCCGCATGCGCCGGCTGCCGGTGCGCGATCCGCTCGAAGAACTTGCCGGAGAAGGTATGGATGACCGCGATAGCGAACAGCACGACGGCGCCGATCTGCAGTGTTTCTGGGCTCAAGTCTCGCTCCGGTGATGGATTCCGATTGGGCGGCGCAGGCGATTTGAACAGAATCGGGCGCGCGGGCCAAGCGCGCGATGGCGCGGGGCCGCCCGGCCCGATGCGCCGGGCTCAGCCGAAATAGCGGTCAAGGTA
Source organism: Burkholderiaceae bacterium (assembly GCA_041676645.1). Lineage (GTDB taxonomy): Bacteria > Pseudomonadota > Gammaproteobacteria > Burkholderiales > Burkholderiaceae_E > JAMLIN01. Next base: position 16,211 of record JBAYRO010000036.1, read on the forward strand.
ATCCTGCATGCGCATTTCGATCCGGGGCCGGAACGCCTTGAGCAGCCCCGCCAGGCGGGCCTGCATCTCGACCCAGTCGCGGGTCACGACCAGCGATCCGGCCACGCCGATACGGGAGAAGCGCAGGGTATGGCCGTCCCATTCGTTGACCATGTCGAACTCCCGCTCCAGCTCCTCGGCGACCTGCTGCGCCGCCGCCTTGCCTTTCTTCAGGCCGAGCTTGTGCTTCCTCTTGAGCCGAAGCTCGAACATCGTCCCCTCCGGGGCATCGCATCAGTGCGGATCGCGGCGCCGGCCCTTATGTCGTGATCTCGAACACCTGGCGAAGATACTGGAGGTAGGCGGCATCCTCGCACATGTTCTTGCCCGGCGTATCCGAGAGCTTGGCAACGGGTTGTCCGTTGCAGCGGATCATCTTGATGACGATCTGCAGGGGATGGTAGCCGAGGTCGTTGGTCAGGTTGGTGCCGATCCCGAACGCGAGCTTCACCCGGCCATGGAATCGCCGGAACAGCTCGATCGCGATCGGGAAGGTGAGCGCATCGGAGAAGACCAGGGTCCGGGTGCGCGGATCGACCCGGTGCGCCTCGTAGTGGGCGATCATCCGCTCGCCCCATTCGAAGGGATCGCCGGAGTCGTGGCGGGCGCCATCGAACAGCTTGCAGAAGTACAGGTCGAAGTCGCGCAGGAACGCGGTCATGCCGTAGACGTCCGACAGGGCGATCCCGAGATCGCCGCGGTACTCCTGCGCCCACTTCTCGAAGCCGTAGATCTGCGAGTCGCGCAGGCGCGGGCCCAACGCCTGGCAGGCCTGCAGGTACTCGTGCGCCATCGTGCCCAGCGGAGTGAGGCCGTGCTGCATCGCATAGAGCACGTTCGAGGTGCCGGCCAGGTTCGCGCCGAGCGACTCCCGGCAGGTCATGAGCAGCTCTTCGTGCCACAGGCGCGAGAATCGGCGCCGGGTGCCATAGTCGGCGATGCGCATGTCGGCCAGGGTCGGATCCTCGCTGACCATGGCGATCTTCTCGACCAGCCTGCGCCGGCCCTCGGCATAGTCCGGGACCCGCTGGGTGCGACGGAAATAGGTTTCGTTGACGATCGCCAGGACCGGGACCTCGAACAGGATCGTGTGCAGCCACGGCCCCTTGATGATGATGTCGATCTCGCCGTTGTCCTTGTCCGAAGGCTGCACCGTGATGTACTTGCGGTTCATCTGGAACAGGCCGAGGAAATCGACGAAGTCGCTCTTGATGAAGCGCATCGCGCGCAGGTAGTCGAGTTCGCGTTCGCGAAACCGCAAGGTGCACAGGTGGGAGATCTCGTCGACGATCTCGTCGATGCAGGGCCGCAGGTCGATGTCGGGCGTGCGGCACTTGAACCGGTACTCGACCGTCGCATCCGGGAACCGGTGGAGCACGACCTGCATCATCGTGAACTTGTACAGGTCGGTGTCGAGCAGTGAAGTGATGATCATGAGGCGAATTCTAAGTGCAAGCGCCTGAGCGCGGATCGCCCGATGGCGACCGGATCCCGGCCCGACGCGGCATCGACCGGCGTTCGTGGCAGGATATCGGTTTATCCGTACCGGCGCGCCGCTCGAAGCGACCGCGATGAACGAGAACGACAGCCGCGATCTCCTGCTCGTCCAGGCCTACGAAGAAATCGCCAACCCCGCGTGGGGCGCCGAGGACCGCCGCTGGGCCAGCGACGCCACCGCCCGCAAGCTGGGTTCGGAGGCCGACGACGACGCCTACCTGGTGGTCCGCGCCCGGCTCGCCGCCGAGCGCCTGCGCGAACGCGACCCCACCGCCCGCGGCCTGGACCGGGTTTCGCGCTGGCCGCTCGGCGCGGGCTGGCTCATCGTCGGCATCGGACTGCTGGCGGGCTTCGCGGGCGACGCCACCGGCGCCGACCGCTTCATCAACCTGCTGGCGCCGCCGCTGCTCGGCCTGATCGCGTGGAACCTGCTGGCCTACGCCGGCCTGGCGATCTCGCGGCTGCGCGGCGCCGGCCCGACGCCGCGCTCGCCGCTCGCCCGCCTCTGGATGCGGCTTCTCACCGGCCGGCTGCGCCGGGCCGATACGGCCCTGCCCGCGACGGCGAGCCGCTTCGCCACGGCCTGGACACAGGCCACAATGCCGCTGACCACCGCGCGGCTGGCGCGCGTCCTGCACCTGGCCGCCGCCGCGCTCGCGCTCGGAGCGATCATCGGCCTGTACCTGCGGGGCCTCGTCTTCGAGTATCGGGCCGGCTGGGCCAGCACTTTCCTGGAACCCGACCAGGTGGGCAGCCTGCTCGCCCTCGTGTTCGGCCCCGCCAGCCTGCTGACGGGCATCGAGCTGCCCGACCCGGCACGGCTCGCCGCCATGCGCATTCCGCCGGGGCCGGGCGAACGGGCGGCCCAGTGGATCCATCTCCAGGCCGCCACGCTGGCGCTGGTCGTCGTCCTGCCCCGCCTGGCGCTCGCCCTGCTCGCCGCCCGGCGGACCCGGCGCCTGGCCGAATCGATCGCCCTGCCGCTGCGCGATCCCTACTTCGCGGCCCTGCTGCGCGCCCGCGGCGGCGCGGCCGGCGCCATCCAGGTGATTCCCTATGCCACCGAGCTGGGCCAGGGCGCGCGCGACCTGCTCGCCTCGCTGCTGGCCGGCATCTTCGGGGCCAGCGTGGTGGTGCGGATCGCGCCCAGCGTTCCCTTCGGCGACGAGGCCGAGCCCGCCATCGGCGGCGCCTGCCCGCCGGCGGACTGGTTCATGGTGCTGTTCCGGCTCGCGGCCACCCCGGAGCGCGAGGTCCAGCTGCGCTTCGTCGAACGGATCCGCGACAGGCTGCCGCCCGGGGCGCCCCTGGCGGTGCTCATCGACGACGCCTCCTTCCGGGCGCGCTTCGCCGATCCCGCCCGGCTCGCCCAGCGGGTCGATGCCTGGCGCCGGATCCTGGAGGAAGCCGAGGCCGGGCCGCTGGTCTTCCTGTCGCTCACCCCCGATGCCTACGACGAGAGCCTGGCCGCGCTCGCCGAAGGAATCGAAACCGCCGGTGAGCGCAATGCCGCCTGAGACTGGAAACCAATCCGACCCGGACCCGGGCATCTCCATCTCCCTGTCCCTCGTCTCGCATACCAATGCGGGCAAGACGACGCTCGCGCGCACCCTGCTCGCGGCCGACATCGGCATGATCCGCGACGAAGCGCATGTCACCGAGGAAGCGGAGTGCTTCATGCTCGCCCGCACGCCCGCGGGCGACGAGCTGCGCCTGTGGGACACGCCCGGTTTCGGCGACAGCCATCGCCTGGCGCGCCGCCTGGAGGGCTCGGACCATCCCTTCGGCTGGCTGCTCGGCCAGGTCTGGGATCGCCTGCGCGACCGCCCGCTCTACTCGAGCCAGCAGGCGATCCGCAATGTCCGCGAACAGGCCGATGTCGTCCTCTATCTCGTCAACGCCGCGGAGGATCCCGCCGAGGCCGGCTATGTCGAGCCCGAGATGCGCATCCTCGACTGGATCGGCAAGCCGGTGGTGGTCCTGCTCAACCAGACCGGCCGCCCCCGCCCGCCCGCCGAGGAAGCCGCCGAGCTGGCCCGCTGGCGCGCCGCCACCGCAAGCAGCACGGCGGTGCGCGAAGTCATCCAGCTCGACGCCTTCGCGCGCTGCTGGGTCCAGGAATCGACCCTGCTCGCGGCGGTCGGGCGCCAGCTTCCCGAGGCATTGCGGCCGTCCTTCGAGCGCCTGCACACGCACTGGATGGGGGGACGCCGGGAACGCTTCGGCGCCTCGATGGGCGAGCTTGCGCGCCGCATCGCGCGCGCCGCGCAGGACCGGGAGATCGTCGCCGACGGCGGCCTCGCGGGCCGCATCCTCGATGTCGGCATCCTGCCCGGGCGCCGCCGACCCGAGCGCGCCGGGCCGCGCGACCGCGCGATGCGGGCGCTGGCCGAGCGGCTCGATGCCGACATCCGCGCCAGCGTCGACGAGCTGATCCGCATCCATGAGCTGAGCGGCCGCGCCGGCGCCGTCGTGATGCAGCGACTGGCCGAGCACTATGCCGTGAGCCGGCCCCTGAGCGAAGGCAAGGCCGCCGTCTGGGGCGGCCTGGTGACCGGCGCGCTGGCCGGGCTCAAGGCCGACCTCGCCACCGGCGGCCTGACCCTGGGCGGCGGCCTGATCGCCGGCGGCGTGATCGGCGCCCTCGGGGCGGCCGGGCTCGCCCGCGGCTACAACATGGTCCGTGGCGGCGACCAGACCACCATCACCTGGGCCGACGCCATTCTCGAGAATCTCGTCGTCTCGGCGCTGCTGTCCTACCTCGCGGTCGCCCACTACGGACGCGGGCGGGGACAGTGGTCGGAATCCGAGCATCCGCCGCACTGGGAAGACACCATCCGCAAGGCCCTGGCCGAGGATGGTCGCGGCATCATGGCGATGCTCGCCGGGCGGCGCGAGCACGACACGGTCGAAGCGCTCGCCGCCCGCCTGGCGCCGGTCTTCATCGAGCTCGGCCTCGATGTGCTGGCCCGGCTCTATCCCGACTCGATGTCCGACGCCGGCCGGTCGGCCGCGAGCCGGTCGGCCGCGACATAGCGCAGCACGACATCGGCCGAGGCCTCCCAGTGGGCGAGCAGGCGGGCCGGCGAATCGAGATCCTCGCCGAGCACGGCGGACAGGGTATGGCGGTTCGACAACTGGAAGTAGCCGAGCGCGGCGATGGTCAGGTAGAGCTGCACTGGATCGATGCCGCCGCGAAAGTGCCCGGCCCGCACGCCGCGCTCGACCAGGATGGCGAGCAGGCCGACCACCGGACTGACGAGCTCGCCCAGCCGCTCGGACTCGTGCAGGTGGCGGGCGCGCTGCTGGTTCTCGATGCCGAGCAGGCCGATGAACTCGGGATGCTCGCTGTACCAGCGCCAGACATCCAGGCAGAAGCTGCGCAGCGCCGCATCCGGCGCGAGGTGATCGAGCGCCAGGGAGTGCTCGAACTCGCGCAGCTTCAGGTAGATGGCTTCGAGCACCGCCCGGAACAGGCCCCGCTTGGAGCCGAAGTAGTAGTACACCATCCGTTCGCTGCAGCCGGCCTGGCTGGCGATGCGCGCCCCGCGCGCGCCGCCGTAGCCCTCGGCCGAGAACTCGCGGGTCGCGGCGGCGAGGATCCGCCGGCGGGTGGCCTCGGGATCGCGACGGCTGCCCTCAGACCGCAAGATACTGCTCGCGTGCGCGGGTGTCCGCCTCGAGCTGCGCGATCGTCCCCGAATACCGCATACGCCCCTTCTCGATGATGTAGGCCCGGTCCGCGACGCGCCGGGCGAAATGGAGATTCTGCTCCGAGAGCAGGATGGAGACGCCGGCGGCCTTGAGCCGTTCGACCGCGGCGACCATCTGGTCGACCACCACCGGCGCCACGCCCTCGCTCGGCTCGTCGAGCAGGATGCAGGCCGGATTGCCCATCAGGGTGCGGGCGATGGTGAGCATCTGCTGCTCGCCGCCCGACATCCGCCCGCCGGGCCGGTCGGGCATCTCCGCAAGGTTCGGGAAGAGCGCCGCCAGTTTTTCCCAATCCCATTCGGGCAGGCCGGGCCGGGGCGGCTGGCGGCCGACCTCGAGATTCTCGCGCACCGTCAGCCCGGTGAAGATCCGGCGGTCCTCGGGGACATAGCCCAGGCCGAGGCGGGCGATCCGGAACGGCGCGAGGCCGTCGATGCGCCGGCCGAGGAATTCGATCCGGCCGGTGCCGCTGCGCGACACCAGGCCCATGATCGCCTTGATCGTGGTCGACTTGCCGGCGCCGTTGCGCCCAAGCAGCACCACGACCTCGCCGCGGCGCACTTCCAGCGAGACATCGTCGAGCGCCCGGGCGCGCCCGTACCAGGCATCGATGCCGCGCACATCGAGAAGCACCTCGCTCATTGCGCGGCCCTCGAGCCGAGGTAGACCCGGCGCACCTCGGGATCGGCGCGCACCGCGGCGGGCGCGCCGCTGGCGATCAGCCGGCCATGATCGAGGACCATCACGCGATCGGCGTGCTGGAACACGACGTCCATGTCGTGCTCGGTGAACAGGACCGCCCTGCCCTCGCGCCGGGCGATCGTCGCGGTCAGGGCCATCAGCTCGCCCCGCTCGCGCGGTCCCATGCCGGCGGTGGGCTCGTCCATCAGCAGCAGGCGAGGCTCGTTGGCCAGCGCCACCGCCAGCTCGAGCCGCTTGAGATCGCCGTAGGCGAGGATCGAGCAGGGCCGCATGGCATGGGATTCCATCCCGACCGTCGCGAGCAGCTCGTCGGCGCGCCCGACGAACTGCTCGCGCGCGATCCGCCAGGGATTGCGCAGTCCGCGATGGTGCGACAGGAGCGCCACCTGGACATTCTCGCGCACCGTCATCGAGCCGAAGGTCGCGGTGACCTGGAAGGTGCGCCCGACACCGAGCCGCCAGATCCGTCGCGGCGGCATACCGACGATGTCCCGCCCGAGAATGCGGATGGCGCCGGCATCGGGCGCGAGCTGGCCCATCAGCATGTTGAAGCAGGTCGACTTGCCGGCGCCGTTGGGGCCGATCAGCGCGACGACCTCGCCGGCGCCCACCTCGAACGCAACATCGTCGACCGCGACGACGCCGCCGAAGGCCTTGCGCAGGCCCGCCACCTCGAGCACCGGCTCATGGCTGGCGGCGCTCATCGCGAATCCTCGGCCGGCATCAGGCGGTTGCGAATGGCGCCGGCGATGCCGGCGGGGAACAGCAGCACGAGCAGCAGGATCACCGCGCCGAGCAGCGCCCGCCAGTACTGGGTCTCGCGGGCCAGCGAGTCCTGCAGCCAGGTGAAGGCGCCCGCCCCCACGATCGGCCCGGTGACCGCCTGCACGCCGCCCAGCAGCACCATCACGAGCGCATCGACCGACCGGGCGATCGACAGGACGTCCGGAGAGATGCTGCCCTTCGAGAAGGCGTACAGGGAGCCGGCCACGCCCCCGGCGGTAGCGGTGATGACGAACACCATCCACTGGACGCGGGGAACATCGATGCCGATCGCGCTGGCGCGCAGGGGCGAATCGCGACTCGCCCGCATCGCATAGCCGAAGGGCGAATGCAACACCCGGCGCAGCACCCAGAGCCCGAGCACGGTGATGGCGAGGCTCAGGTAGTAGTAGGCGTTGCCCTCGGAAAGCCAGGGCGCCGGCCAGATCCCGATCAGGCCGTTGGAGCCGCCGGTGAAGTCCTCCCACTGGAACACGACGGACCACACGATCTGCGCGAAGGCCAGGGTCAGCATCGCGAGGTAGACGCCCGACAGGCGCACCGCGAACCAGCCGAAGAGCAGGCCGGCGGCCATCGCCACCATCGGCCCGAGGACGAGCGCGAGCTCCATGGGCAGGCCGAAATGGCGCAGCAGCAACCCGGCCCCGTAGGCGCCCAGTCCGAACCAGGCGGCATGGCCGAAGGAGACCATGCCGCCGGGACCCATCATGAAGTGCAGGCTGGCGGCGAACAGCGCCGCGACGAACATGTCGATCAGCAGCACCGTCGCATAGGGGAAGCGGTCGCCGGCCAGCGGCAGCGCCACCAGGACGGCGATCACCACGATGCCCAGCACCCGCAGGGAGAAAGGCGCGGCGCGCAGCGGCGCCTCGGCGGCGGTCGCGTGGCGGCCCGGCTCCAGCGGCTTGCCGAGCAGGCCCCAGGGCCGCCAGATCAGCACCGCCGCCATCACCAGGAACTCGATCACCAGGGTCAGGCGCGAGAAGGAGAAGTCGATGCCGAACAGGGTGACCTGGCCGAGGCCGATGCAGATCGCCTTGAGCTCGGCGATGAGCAGGGCGGCGAGGAAGGCGCCGGGAATACTGCCCATGCCGCCCACCACCACGACCACGAAGGCATCGGCGATCGTGAGCAGGTCGAGCTCGAGGTTGGCCGGCTCCCGCGGCAGCTGCAGCGCGCCGCCCAGGCCGGCCAGCAGGGCGCCGAGCGCGAAGACGCTGGTGAACAGCCACGCCTGGTCGACGCCGAGGGCGCCGACCATCTCGCGATCCTCGGTGGCCGCCCGCACCAGGGTGCCCCAGCGGGTGCGCGTGAGCAGCAGCCAGAGCAGCAGCAGCACCAGCGGCCCGGCGAGGATCAGGAGCAGGTCGTACTGCGGGAACGGCTGGCCGAGGATGCTGACCGAGCCCTCGAGACCGGGCGCCCGGGGGCCGAAGAGATCCTCGGGCCCCCAGATGGCGTAGACCGCATCGCGAATCAGCAGCACCAGCGCGAATGTCGCGAGCAGCTGGAATAGCTCGGGCGCGCGGTAGATCCGCCGCAGCAGCAGGATCTCGACGAGCGCCCCGAACGCGCCCACGGCGAGCGCGGCCAGGACGATCGATACCCAGAAGCCGAACAGGCCGTCGCCGAGCCGCCCGACCAGGGAATACGCGATGTAGACGCCCAGCATGTACAGGGAGCCGTGGGCGAAGTTGACGATCCGGCTCACGCCGAAGATCAGCGACAGCCCGGCGGCGATCAGGAACAGGCTGGAAGCGCCAGCGAGCCCGTTCAGCAGCTGGAGGACGAAGCTCGACGCGCTCATCGGGAGGTGGACGTTACCGGAACACGGGCCGGCACACGGCGCGCGACACGGCGCGGATCACGGCGCGCGGCACGGCCCGCCGGCCGAGGCCCGCCCGGCGGCGGGCGCCGCCGGGAATCAGCGCTCGGGGCCACGCAACCGGGCGACCACCTCGTCGGGCGGCTGGGCATCGGCGCCGTCGACGTAGCGATAGTCACGCATCACGCCCCGGCCATCGCGCTTGGTGGTGCGTCCCACGAAGGCGCCCAGGGTCGACTGGTGGTCGATCTCCCGGAACATCGCCGGCCCGAAGGGCGTGCTGAACTCGAGCCCGCGGAAAGCGGTGATCAGCTTCTCGGTATCGGCTGAGCCGGCCCGGCGCAGGCCGGCGGCGATCGCGTAGATCAGGGCATAGCCGACCACCGAGCCGAGGCGCGGATAGTCGTCGTACTTGCGCCGGTAGGCGATGAAGAAGCTGGCGTGCTCAGGGGTGTCGATGCCGTACCAGGGATAGCCGGTGACCAGCCAGCCCTCGGGGGTTTCCTCGCCGAGGGTATCGAGGTATTCCGGCTCGCCGGTCAGCAGGCTGACCACCTCGCGGTCCTTGAACAGGCCACGCGTGTTGCCTTCGCGCACGAACTTCGCCAGGTCGACCGAGAACAGCACGTTGAAGATCGCGTCGGGCCGGGCGTCGGCGAGCGCCTGCACCACCGAGCCGGCATCGACCTTGCCCAGCGGCGGCGCCTGCTCGGCGACGAACTCGACGTCGGGCACCTGCTCGCGCAGCAGCGTCTTGAAGGTTTCGGCGGCCGACTGGCCGTACTCGTAGTTGGGATAGACCAGCGCCCAGCGCTTGCGCCCGGAGGCGACCGCGCCCGGGATCAGCATGGCGACCTGCATCCAGGTCGATGCCCGCAGCCGGAAGGTGTAGCGATTGCCGTCCTCCCAGACCAGCTTGTCGGTGAGGGGTTCGCCGGCGATGTAGACGCGGCGGCGCTGGCGGGCGAAATCGGCCAGCGCGAGCCCGACGTGGGACAGGAAGCCGCCGGCAAGGATGTCGACCCGTTCGCGCGCCAGCAGCTCGCTGGCGACGCGCACCGCATCCCCGGGCGAGCCGTTGTCGTCGCGGATGATGATCTCGAGGGGCCGCCCGCCGATGCCGCCGGCCTCGTTGACCTCCTCGATGGCCAGCTCCATCGCCTTGCGATAGGGTTCGAGGAAGGCCGGCATGCGGTTGTAGCTGTTGATCTCGCCGATCCGGTAGGGCTTGTCGGCCGCGCCAGCCAGGCGAGGTCCGAGCCCGGCGGCGACGGCCGCCGCCAGCGGAATGCGGGCAAGCGCGCGGCGCGCGGGGCGGATGGGCTGCTCCAAGATGGTTCTCCCCGTAAACGAACTGAACCCCTAGTAATGAATCATAAGACCCAATGAAGCAAGCGCTTCATTGGGTCGGCCGAGCTAGAATAGCGGGCTCGAAATCCTCCCGAATCGCCAGCCCATCATGACCCACGTCGTCGTCGAAGCCTGCATTCGCTGCAAGTACACCGACTGCGTCGACGTCTGCCCCGTCGACTGTTTTCGCGAAGGGCCGAACATGCTCGTGATCGATCCGGACGAGTGCATCGACTGCGCCGTGTGCATCCCGGAATGCCCGGTCGAGGCGATCTTCGCCGAGGAGGATGTGCCGGCGGGCCAGGAATCCTGGATCGCGCTCAATGCCGAGCTCGCCACCGGCTGGCCCAGCATTACCCGCACCAAGGATCCCCTGCCCGATGCCGACGAGTGGCAGGACGTCGTCCACAAGGCCGAGCACCTGGAACGCTGAGCGCCCCAAAACGCCCGGTCGACGCCTGACGTTCGTCAGGCCCTTCCCCTGCCGACCGTCGGAAAATTCCGGCAAATCAACCAGATATTCGATAGATCATCGATATCTATCGGATAACTCGTAGTTCACCGACCGTTTTCAGGCGTTTTCATGCCTATCGTGTCGGTCACATGACGAAAACACTTGGCACGTTCCTTGCCGCCTTGGTGGTAGGATTTTCCTCACGGTAGATTTGCTGAACAGGAAAACAAGAGGATGCAGGATGTACGTGCGGTATTCGACACGCCAAACGAGACACCTGCTTCGATAATTGCCGAACGACTTACGTCGCAGGGAGTAGCCTAGATGCTCTACCACATGCACGAAGCAAGCAGAGCGGTCCTGAATCCAGTGTCGAGCTGGGCCGATTCAATGAGCCAGCTGTACTCCAATCCCTACAGTCCGCTGGCCTACATTCCCTTTGCCAAACGGATGTCGGCCGGATTCGAGCTGGTGCACCGGCTCGGCAAGGACTACGAGAAACCCGCCTTCGGGCTGGCCAGCACCCGGATCGACGGCATCGAGGTTCCGGTCAGCGAGCGGGTCGTCGTCGACAATCCCTTCTGCAAGCTGCTGCGCTTCGAGCGCGAGCTTCCCGAAGCGCTTGCCGGACATGCGGACGACCCGGTGATGCTGGTCTTCGCTCCGCTCTCGGGACACCATTCCACCCTGCTGCGCGACACCGTGCGCGCCCTGCTGCCCGACCACGACGTCTACATCACCGACTGGATCGATGCCCGGATGGTGCCGCTGAGCGCCGGCAAGTTCGGGCTGGACGACTACGTCGCCTACGCGATCGAGTTCATCCGGCACCTGGGCCCGAATGTCCATCTCATGTCGGTCTGCCAGCCCACCGTGCCGGTGCTGGCCGCCGTCTCGATCATGTCGACGCTCGACGACGAGCGCCTGCCGCTCACCATGACCATGATGGGCGGGCCGATCGACACCCGGCTGAGCCCCACGCAGGTCAACAATCTCGCGATCCAGCGACCCTACGAATGGTTCGAGAGCAACCTGATCTACATCGTGCCGGGCAACTACCCCGGGGTGGGTCGCCGCGTCTACCCGGGCTTCCTGCAGCATGCGGGCTTCGTGTCGATGAATCCCGACCGGCACGTCAGTTCGCACTGGGACTTCTACAAGCATCTCGTGCAGGGCGACCTGAACGACGCCGAGTCGCATCGTCGCTTCTACGATGAGTACAACGCCGTGCTCGACATGCCGGCGCGGTACTACCTCGACACGATCCGCACCGTCTTCCAGGAGCACCTGCTGCCCCGCGGCGCCTGGGATGTGCACTTCGAGGGCCAGACGATCCGGGTCGATCCCGCCGACATCTCCCGCGTGGCGCTGCTCACCGTCGAGGGCGAACTCGACGACATCTCGGGCAGCGGCCAGACGCAGGCGGCCCACGATCTCTGCGCAAGCCTCCCCAAGGCGCACAAGAAGCACATGACGGTGCCCGGGGCCGGCCACTACGGCATCTTCAGCGGCCGGCGCTGGCGCGAACGGATCTATCCGCGCATCCGCGATTTCGTCGCCGCCCATCCGCGCCGCATCGGCGCCGATTCGAAGCGCAACGGCCAGGCGCAGGTGACCGCCAAGGCCGCCTGAAGCGAAACGGCCCGGCCCGGCGCAGCCGCGCCGGGCCCGCCGCCCGCACCCGGCGCGCCTACAATAGGGCGTGACCGCAAGCATCGATAGCGAAATCGAGCGGATCGATTCGCTCCTGCCCCAGACCCAGTGCACCAAGTGCGGCCATGCTGGCTGCCGGCCCTATGCCGAGGCAATCGTCCGGGACGCCGCTCCGATCAACCGCTGCCCACCGGGCGGCGCGCAGGGCATCGCCCGGCTGGCCGCGGCGCTCGGGCGCGAACCCCTCGCGCTCGACCCGGAATGCGGCAGCGAGGGGCCGCGCATGCTGGCGCGCATCGTGGCGGCCGACTGCATCGGATGCACCAAGTGCATCCAGGCCTGTCCGGTGGACGCGATCATCGGCCTGGGCAAGCGGATGCATACGGTGCTGCCGGAACTTTGCACCGGCTGCGAGCTCTGTGTGCCACCCTGCCCCACCGACTGCATCGTGATGGAACCGGCCCCGATGCTGCCGGCCTGGTCGGATGCCGATGCCGATGCGGCGCGCGGGCGCTTCGAGGCGCGCCGCGCCCGCCTTGCCCGGGAACGCGAGGACAACGATCGCCGCCTGGCCGACAGGGCCGCCGGGAAACCCGGGCAGGCGCGCGAGCCGACCGGCAACGATGCCGATGCGCATGCCCAGGCCGATGCCCGCGCCAATGCCGATGCCCGCGCCACCGAGCGCCGCCATGCGGCGATCGAGGCGGCGATGCAGCGGGCGCGCGAACGCCTGGCGGCACGCGCCCGCGGACCGGCCGAAAAGAACCCGTGACGCAGAACCCCGTGACGCGGCCTTCGCGCCCGAGCGCTGCGACTCCCCCGCGGCCCACGACATGAATCCCCGCACCCGCCGCGAGTTCTTCGCTCGCCTCGCCGAACTCGATCCCGAGCCGAGGACCGAGCTCGTCTACCGATCGCCGTTCGAGCTGCTGGTGGCCGTCCTGCTTTCGGCGCAGGCCACCGATCGCAGCGTCAACGAGGCGACCCCGGCCCTGTTCGCCGCCGGGCCGACACCGGCGGCGATGCTCGCGCTCGGCGAGGAAGGCATCGCCCGGCACATCCGGCGCATCGGCCTGTACCGCAGCAAGGCGAGGCATCTCGCGCGGACCTGCGCGATCCTGGTCGAGCGCCATGGCGGCGAAGTCCCCCGGGAGCGCGAGGCGCTCGAGGCCCTGCCCGGCGTGGGCCGCAAGACCGCCAACGTGATCCTCAACGTGGCCTTCGGGGAGCCGACGATCGCGGTCGACACCCATATCTTCAGGGTCTCGAATCGCACCGGCATGGCCCCCGGCGGGACGCCCCTCGCGGTGGAGCGCAATCTGCTGGCCAAGGTGCCGCGGGAATACCTGCGCAATGCCCACCACTGGCTGATCCTGCTCGGGCGCTACATCTGCAAGGCGCGCAAGCCCGAGTGCTGGCGCTGCCCGGTCGCCACGGTATGCGACTATCGCCCCAAGACACCCGATCCGCAGGCACGCTGATGTTCGATCCTTCCCAGCAGGATGTGCGCCGCTTCTTCTGCGGCCTCTGGCGCAAGCATCGCGAGGGCCTGCCGCTGACCCCGCTCGAGACCATCGCGCTCGAACGGGTACTCGAGCATCCCGAATACCATGGCGACCTTGCCGACGAGGAAGCGGCGCTGGCCGCCGACTATGCGGTCGAGACCGGGCGCGGCAATCCCTTCCTGCACCTGTCGATGCACCTGGCGATCGCCGAGCAGCTCTCGATCGACCAGCCGCCCGGACTGCGGGCGGCCCATGCCCGCCTCGCGCAACGCCACGGCTCGACCCACGAGGCCGACCACGAGGTCATGGAATGCCTCGGTGAAATCATCTGGCGCTCCCAGCGCGACCAGGCCCCGCCCGACGGGCTCGCCTACCTGGAATGCGTGCAACGACGCGCCCGCAGCTGAGCGGAAGCAACCCTTGGCGGGTGTAAACTTCGCTGCCGTCGGACCCGCCTGTCACGAGAGCCTCACAGAGCCATGCTAGGTCGCTTCATGCCCCGCGAGGGGCAATTCTTCGATCTGTTCAACCGGCATTGCGGCCATGTCGTCGAAGGCAGCGCCAGCCTGCACCGGCTGATGAACGAATTCGACGATCCCGAGACCCGCAAGCGCCTGCTCATGGAAATCGATCGCGCCGAGAAGTCGGCCGACCGGATCACCGACGAAGCCATCTCGCTGCTGCACCGGACCTTCATCACGCCCTTCGACCGGGAAGTGATCCATGCGCTGATCTCGCGCCTGGACGACATCCTCGACCTGATCCAGGACGTCGCCGAATCGGCGACCCTCTACGACCTGCAGCGCACCACCGCCGAGACGCGGCAGCTCGCCGAGCTGACCCAGATGGGCTGCGAGCGGGTCGCCAGCGCGGTCGCCATGCTCGACGACATGGACAACGCCAGCGCCATCCTGCGGCTCTGCCAGGAAATCGACCAGATCGAATCGGATGCCGACCGGGTCATGCGCGCGGCGATGTCGCGACTGTTTCGCGAGGAATCGGACGTGCGCCAGCTGATCAAGCTCAAGGCGGTCTACGA
>JBAYRO010000037.1:0-30047 GCA_041676645.1 Burkholderiaceae bacterium
CTACAGCTATTCGGGCGGCCTGTGCCTGGCCAACCAGGGACTGCTCGAGTTCGTCGAGATGTTCAAGGCGCCGATCAAGATGCTGCATCCGCTGCTGACGGCCACCCAGGAGGGCAACTTCAAGGGAACCGAGGGGTTCTCGGCGATTCCCTTCCACGGCGTCATCCTCGCCCACTCCAACGAAAGCGAGTGGCAGACCTTCCGGAACAACCGCAACAACGAGGCCTTCCTCGACCGGATCTACATCGTCAAGGTGCCCTACTGCCTGCAGGTCTCCGAGGAGGTCAGGATCTACGAGAAGCTGCTCGCCAACAGCTCGCTGTCCGCCGCGCCCTGCGCGCCGGGGACACTCGACATGATGGCGCAGTTCGCGGTGCTCACGCGCCTGAAGGAGCCCGACAACTCGAACATCTACTCGAAGATGCGGGTCTACGACGGCGAGAACCTCAAGGATGTCGATCCGAACGCCAAGTCGGTGCAGGAATACCGGGACTACGCCGGCATCGACGAGGGCATGAGCGGCATCTCGACGCGCTTCTCCTACAAGGTGCTCTCGGCGGTGTTCAACTACGACCAGACCGAGATCGCCGCCAATCCGGTGCACCTGATGTACGTGCTCGAGCAGAAGCTGCTGCGCGAGCAGTTGCCCGAGGACACGCAGCGTCGCTACCTCGACTTCATCAAGTCCTGGCTCGCGCCACGCTACGCCGAGTTCATCGGCAAGGAGATCCAGACCGCCTACCTCGAGTCCTATTCCGAGTACGGCCAGAACATCTTCGATCGCTACGTCACCTACGCCGACTACTGGATCCAGGACGAGGACTACCGCGACCCGGAAACCGGCGAGAGCTTCGATCGGGCGCAGTTGAACGGCGAGCTCGAGAAGATCGAGAAGCCGGCGGGAATCGCCAACCCGAAGGACTTCCGCAACGAGATCGTCAACTTCGTGCTGCGCGCGCGCGCCAACAACCACGGCAAGAATCCGGCATGGACGAGCTACGAGAAGCTGCGCGAAGTGATCGAGAAGAAGATGTTCTCGAACACCGAGGAGCTCCTGCCGGTGATCTCGTTCAACGCCAAGGCTTCGGCCGAAGACCAGCGCAAGCACGACAGCTTCGTTGAAAGGATGGTGTGCAAGGGATATACAGAGAAACAGGTGCGCCTGCTGTGCGAGTGGTACCTGCGGGTGCGCAAGTCGCAGTAGGCACCGCGGGGGCGCGCGCCGCCGGCGCGCGCCGATCGGCAACCTTCCGGGCCAGACGATGTCAGTAATCATCGACAGACGACTGAACGATCGCAACAAGAGCGCGGTCAACCGCGCCCGCTTCATGCGCCGCTACAAGGCGCACCTGCAGCGCGCGGTGGCCGACATGGTCTCGCGCCGCTCGATCCGCGACATGGAACAGGGCGGCACCGTCCACATCCCGCAGCGCGACATCGCCGAGCCGACGATCCGCCACGGCGCCGGCGGCGATCGCGAGACGGTCCATCCCCGCAATCGCGAATTCAACACGGGCGATCGCATCCGGCGGCCGCCCGGCGGCGGCGGCCAGGGCAATGGCAGCGGCGAGGGCGGCGGCGATGGCGAGGACGCCTTCACCTTCACCCTGTCGCGCGAGGAATTCATGACGCTGTTCCTCGACGACCTCGAACTGCCCAACATGGTGCGCAATGTGGTCGGCACCCTCAGGGAGAGCCGGCCGCAGCGTGCCGGCTACACCCCGCAGGGAGCGCCGACCAACCTCGCGGTGGCGCGCTCGCTGCGCCAGGCGCTCGGGCGACGCGTGGCGCTCACCGGCGCGGCGCGCCGTCGGCTCGCCGAAATCGAGGCGCAGGGCGATGCCGAGGCCAGGGCGCGATCCGATCCGGCGCTGGCCGATGAAATCGCCGCCCTGCGCCGGCGCATCGCCAGGGTGCCCTTCCTCGACGAGATCGACCTGCGCTACCGTCACCGGGTCATGGTGCCCCGGCCGCTGAGCCAGGCGGTCATGTTCTGCCTGATGGACGTCTCGGCCTCGATGGACGAGCGCAAGAAGGACCTCGCCAAGCGCTTCTACACCCTGCTCTACCTGTTCCTGCAACGCAAGTACGAGCATGTCGACGTGGTCTTCATTCGCCATACCGACGACGCCGAGGAAGTCGACGAGGAGCATTTCTTCCACGACCCCAAGACCGGCGGAACGGTGGTGTACTCGGCCCTGCACCTCATGGAGGAAGTCATCGCCGATCGCTATCCGCCCGACCAGTGGAACATCTACGCGGCGCAGGCTTCGGATGGCGACGCCTTCGGCGCCGACCCCGAGAAGAGCCGCGGCTTCCTGGTCGAGAAACTCCTGCCCAAGACCCGCTACTTCGCCTACATCGAGGTCGGGGACGAAGGCAGCACCCGGGCCTCGTCCCTGTCGGCCGCCTATCGGCGGATCGAGTCGCCGCGCTTCGCGATGCGCGGCGTCCAGGAGCGCGGCGACATCTACCCGGTGTTTCGCGAACTGTTCGGCCGGCAGACCGCCTGAGGATCACGATGGCCCGACAAACCCCGATTTCCACCGGCGCCGACTGGGACTTCGACCTGATCGCCCGCTACGACGAAGCGATCCGCGAGATCGCGGTCGGCGAGTTCGGACTCGACTGCTACCCCAACCAGATCGAGGTGATCAGCTCGGAGCAGATGCTCGACGCCTACGCCTCGGTGGGCCTGCCGATCAGCTATCCGCACTGGAGCTTCGGCAAGGCCTTCATCCGCGACGAGAAAGCCTACCGCGAAGGGGCGCGCGGCCTCGCCTACGAGATCGTCATCAACTCCGATCCGTGCATCGCCTACCTGATGGAGGAAAACCCGATCGCCCTGCAGGCGCTCGTGATCGCGCACGCCTGCTATGGTCACAACTCCTTCTTCAAGGGCAACTACCTGTTCCGGCAGTGGACCAGCGCCGATGCGATCGTCGACTACATGGTGTTCGCCCGCAAGTACATCATGAAGTGCGAGGAACGCCACGGCATCGAGGCCGTCGAGGAAGTCCTCGATGCCTGCCACAGCCTGATGGACTTCGGGATCAGCCGCTACCGTCATCCGCCCAAGCTGTCGGCCGAGGCCGAGCGCATCCGCCAGCGCGAACGCGAGGAGTACGCCTGGAGCCGGCACGACGAGATCTGGCGCACCCTGCCGCCGGCCCCGGCGCCGGCCGAATCGGGCCAGAGCGTCGATACCGGCCTGAGCGGCGAGCCCCAGGAGAACCTGCTCTACTTCCTGGAGAAATACTCGCCGCGCCTCGAACCCTGGCAGCGCGAAGTGGTGCGCATCGTGCGCAAGATGGCGCAGTACTTCTACCCGCAGGGCCTGACCAAGGTCATGAACGAGGGCTGGGCGACCTTCTGGCACTACACCATCCTCAATCGGCTATACGACAAGGGCCTGGTCACCGATGGCCTGATGCTGGAGGTACTGGCCTCGCACACCAACGTGGTCGGCCAGCGCGGCTTCGACGAACGCGGCTACGGCGGCTTCAATCCCTATGCGCTGGGCTTCTCGATGTTTCGCGACCTCCGGCGCATCTGCGAGGAGCCCACCGACGAGGACCGGGAGTGGTTTCCCGACATCGCCGGCAGCGACTGGCAGCGCACGCTCGACTTCGCGATGCGCAACTACAAGGACGAGTCGTTCATCAACCAGTACCTGTCGCCGAAGCTGATCCGGGATTTCCGGCTGTTCGCGGTGGCCGACCATGAAGACCAGCCGTTCCTCGAGATCGACGCGATCCACAACGAGCACGGCTATCGGCGGGTGCGCAAGCTCCTGTCCGAGCAGTACAACCGCGACAACCTGCTGCCCGACATCCAGATCATCGGCTACGACCACGACGGCGACCGCAGCCTGCGGGTGCAGCATCGCCGCCATCGCGGGCGCAACCTGTCGGGCGAATCGACCCGGGTGATGCGCAATCTCCAGAAGCTCTGGGGCTTCACCGTCTGGCTCGAGACGGTCGAGGAGGATGGCTCGCTGGTCGACACCACCGAGTTCCCAGCCTGATTCGCGTCCCTGCGCAAGCCGCGGCTCGACGATCGGCGGCCAGGGAACGACTGCGGCTTAGCGCTCGCGGCGCCGTCTCGGGGGGAAGTACCACCATGCACCGACGACCAGCAGCGCGAAGACCGTATAGCCCAGGGTGAAGACCCAGAACGGCGCCTCGAAGAAGATGAGGCGCCCGAACCAGTACTCGATGAAGCCGCTGCCGTAGCCGGAGTCACCCGCTCGCGTTCGCAACCAGGATTCCAGGGTCGTCAGCGGACAGAGCCTGCCCAGCCATGCCTGCGCCACGACGACGGCAATGGCCACGAGGTGGGCCAGGCGGAACCACCAGCCGTTGACCCATCGCCAGCCGAACCGGTTGCCCATGAAAACGGCAACCAGCCCGCCCACGACGAAGACTACGACGCCGAAGTGCAGGACGAGCACGACGTCGGCAAGGAAGCGGTACGGCACCAGGCCTGCTACCTACTCGATACCCGGACTGCCCGGCGACCGGCAAGCAGCGCAGCGTCGTCCGCCGCGCCCCTGTCAGGAATCTCCTTCATCGCGATACTCCTGGCTGGAACGAGGCGCATCCGGGAGTTGCTCATCCAGCGATTGCCGGTACCGGATGCATCCCCGAAGAAACACGGGCCACTCCGGGACCGTCGGTGAAGCGATGGCTTTTTCGGGCAAGAGATCCCAGAGCGCTGGATGATGCCAGCATAGGTCATGCATGGCGCTATCGCGGTGCGCGCGCACGGCGTTGCGAAGCTTGACCAGCTCCGCAATCAGTTCCTCGCGCGACATGGCATCGAGATCTGCATCCATCGGAGACTCCGCTTCAGGTTTCGGCGCGGCGAGTCGACTCGTTCGCCGGGGGCAAGTGCCTGGCGACGGACGCTCGAATCCTCGGAGATCAGCCTACCGGCACCGTAGCCCGCATCGACGCCCGCTCGGAGAACTGCTCGTACCAGGCGGCGAGCGCGGCCCGGTCAGTGCGCCAGCCGATGTCGGGATGGCGAAAATCCAGGTAGCCGAGCAGGCAGCCGGCGGCGATCATGCCCAGGTCCGGTTTGTCGGCTTCGCCGGGCGGGTCGCCGAGCGTGCGATCGAGCTGGTCGACGGCGCCGACGATCTTGGCGCGCTGGCCGGCCTGCCATTCGGGCCAGCGCAGCGGCTCGGGCCGCAAGGCCTGCTCGTAGCGCAGCAGGACGGCGGCGTCGAGGGCGCCGTCGGCCAGCGCCTGGATGCCGAGCACCCGCCAGCGCGCCGGCCCCTCCGCGGGCAGCATGAGGCCACCGCCCAGGGCATCGAGGTATTCGCAGACCACCGGGCTGTCGAAGAGCCAGTTGCCCTCCTCGTCCTGCAGGGCGGGCACCTTGCCCAGCGGATTGGCGGCTTCGAGTTCGGGCAGGCGATTCAGGATGCTGGGGGCAGCGGCGATCTTCTCGATCCGGTCGTCCAGGCCGTGCTCGATCGCAACGACCATGCACTTGCGCACGAAGGGTGAGCTCGGTGAGTGGAACAGCTTCATGGATGTCTCCTCGGTGATTCGCACCGATGCTACCCTCAACTGCTGTTCGATGCGGCGCCGGACTGCCCCGGCAGGGCAGCCGGCGCTTCATCATGCGCGCTGCGGAATCCCATCATGAAATTTCGACATGCGGCATCCGGATTGCTGGCCGTGCTGGCGTTGGCCGCGGTCGCCGGCTGGTTCAGCCTCGACAAGGAAACACGGGGCCTGCTCGCGACCCTGCCGACCAATACCGACCTGCTGTTCTGGAACCGGGAGCAGCGCGATGCGGCGTTCCGGGCGCTGGACCGCCTGCCCGTGCTCGCGAAATCGCGGGTGATCCCGGCCGGCGATTCGCCGCGGCCACTGCCGCCGGGCCCGCCGCTCGAGCTGCCCATCGACATCGATACCTACATGGCCGGCCAGCGTAGCTCGGCGCTGCTCGTCCTGCACGACGGCAAGCTGCGGCTCGAACGCTACGGGCTGGGTTTCGATGCGGACGGCCGCTGGACCAGTTTCTCGGTGGCCAAGTCGATCACCTCCATCCTGGTGGGCGCCGCACTGCGCGATGGCGCCATCCGGAGCATGGACGACAAGGTCAGCGACTACATCGCCGACATGAAGGGCTCGGCCTACGACGATGTCACCATCCGCCAGCTGCTGACGATGACCTCGGGCGTGCAATGGGACGAAACCTACGACGATCCCGAGTCCGACGTCGCGCGCTTCAACAAGCACGAGCCGGAACCGGGCGTCGATGCCCTGGCGAGCTACCTGCGCCAGCTGCCACGCGCGGCGCCGGCGGGCGCCGTCTGGAACTACAGCACCGGCGAGACCAATCTCGTGGGCCTGCTGGTCAGCGAAGCGACCGGCAAGCCGTTGTCGGACTACCTGTCGGAGAAGATCTGGATCCCGGCGGGGATGGAACAGCGGGCCACCTGGATACTCAGCCGCACCGGCCACGAGATCAGCGGCTGCTGCATCCAGGCCGCCACGCGGGACTTCGCGCGCTTCGGCCTCTTCATCCTGGACGGCGCCCGGGCCGGGGGCAGCAGCATCGTGCCCGAGGGCTGGCTGGCGGAAGCCACGACGCGCCAGGCCGACATCGGCCGGCCCGGTCGCGGCTACGGCTACCAGTGGTGGACTTTCGACGACGGCAGCTTCGCCGCCCGCGGCATCTTCGGCCAGGGCCTCTTCATCGACCCGAAGCGCAGGATCGTCATCGCCTCGAACGCCAACTGGGCCGGCGGGGCGCGCGACCCGGTCGCCGACAAGGCGCGCGACGACTTCTACCGGGCGGCGCAGGCCGCGGTGGATGCCGAGGCGGCAGGCGACTGAACCCCCGGCTTGCCCCGCACGGGTGGAAACCGGATCAGAGCCAGCGCCTCACGGATCTCCTGTAGTTCGCGTAGGTCTCGCCGAACTTCGCGGCAAGCGCCCGTTCCTCGGGGATGATCTGCCAGCGTGTGATGTACGCGATGAACACGATGACCGCCACGAGCGCGAGCGGATTGGCGAGGTAGGCGCAGACCCCGAGCAGTGCGATCGCCAGGCCCAGGTACATGGGATTGCGGGTGAACCGGTAAGGCCCGCCCTGGACGACGGATGTCGATTTTTCGGGCGTGCGTGGATCGGGTGTCGTCCTGGCCTTGCGGAAGGTCCGCAGGCCGGACCATGCAAGGCCGACCCCGGCCAGCACCAGGAGAATGGCAATCGGAACCCTGGCCGGCAGTGGATACGCGAGCCCGGGGGCCAGGCGCGCAAGGAGCCAGGCCAGCGCCACGGCAAGCAGCGTGACCACCGGTGGCGGGATCCTGCGCTCCAGCGAAGACATGGCTCCGGGGTTCGACATGGCAAGGCGGGATCGGCGTGTTCAGGACCGGGCTTGTCGCGCAGTCCAGTCCACGCGGTTCCACTCCAGCCGCCGACCGCGCCAGTGAGCATCGATGCTCTGGGTGAAATCGGCCCGCACCAGCTTGCCACGGGCGAGCAGCCAGTCTTCGTCCTCGCGGCGCACCACCACGCCTTCGAGCACGCCGTCGCGAAAGCGGCTGCGCGTGCTGCCGACGATATTCCGCAACGTGGCGACGCTCTGCTGTCCCTCGAGCAGGCGCGGCACGCTGGCAAGCCCGAGATCCCGGGCCAGCGCCTCGCGTCGCCGGGTGCTCCAGAACCGGCGCTCGCTGCGGTCGTAGACATCGAACAGCAGCCACCAGTCGGGCAGCGCGGAGTAATCGAGCGAGTGGCGCGCGGCGCACCATTCGCCGAAGACGATCAGGCGATCGCCCAGCGCCCCGGCCAGTCCGGACCCGTGCAGGGCGATCCATTCGGGCAGGCGCTGGAACTGGCCCGCATGCGGCTCCAGGAGGTACTGGCCGCGGTTCTGGCCGCGCAGGAGGCCATCCGGGGCCACCGAGAACCCGAGATTGGCGCCATCGAGCTTTTCCTCCACCACCACCGGACCGGCGAGGAGTTCCTCGACCTCGCTTGCCGAAAGCACCTTGTCGTCGCGCGGCATGCCCTCGCCCAGCCAGTCGATGTGCGGGGTATGGGGAAAACGGAAGAATTCGTCGCTCATGGCAATGACGGCACCGGCTCGTCGGGAAACTTGTTGCGGAAGAAGCGGCGGATGTCGCAGGGGCAGAGGAACTCGACCTCGATGCCCGCCCCGGCCAGCTCCGGCCACCAGCGCAACCACTTGGAATCCACCGCCTGCAGGATCGGCGGACGGGCAGGATGCGCGCCCGACACGGCCGGAAACTTGCGGTCGGACGGATCGAAGGCGTCCTCCAGCGAGGCTACCGGAAATTCCGCGAAGCGATCCGGCGCGGTTTCCCGCAGCGTCACGCGGGTCACGCGGCGGGCATTGGCCTGATTCTGCACCAGCCACTTGAGGAACACGGCGCCGGCCCCCTTGCCGCGACCGGCATCGAGCTTGTGCTGGTATTCGCCGAGTACGCGGTAGCCGTCGTCGATGACCACGGTGGCGCCCGCCATGATCTCGGCCAGGCGCTGCACGCAGGCCAGCACGCAGTCGTCGGAGACCTCCTCGTGCCGCCCCTCGGCGACCAGCAGCACATTGGTGTCGATCACCACCTCAGCCACGAGGCTCGCCACGCGTTGCCGTGCGTCGCCGCAGCGCCGCCTGCGTCCGCGCCATGATCTCGAGCATGTCGTCGCCGAAGAAATCCTCGGGCCAGTTCTCGATCTCGCCGTAGGCATCGAGCCGCAAGGCCTCGAGGTCGGCGCCCGATGCCGTGGGGCGCACGAAGTACACCGCCACCTCCCTGGCCGCCACCTCGCCTTCGGCGATGCGCCGCTGCAGGCGCATCAGGAACGCTTCGGAATGGCTTTCCACGACGAGCTGGATGTTGCGCGGGCTGCCGTTCTCGCTGCCGCGCACGGCGCACAGGAAGGCGTCGGCCAGTGCGGCCTGGACCCGGGGATGGAGATGGGCTTCGGGCTGCTCCATCCAGACCGTCGTGCCGGGCCGGGCGTGGAAGGCCTGGACCAGCGCCGGCAGCACCTGCGAGACCCCGAAGCCCACATCGCCGAGCCGCACTTCGGGGGACGATTTGCCGGTTCGCACGCGCACCTCGTACTCCCGGCGCCCCGGTGCGATCGGCACGACCTCGAAGGACTCGATCAGGCCGAGATCGCGCAGCCATTCGGCGATGAACACATCGAAGTCGCGCAGGCCCTCGCCGGGCCCCCGACTGAAGCGCCGGCCGGCCTGGCGAGCCGACAGCAGCGCGGCGATCGCCCGTTCGCCGCGCTGGCCCACGTCCGGCACATCGTCGCCCGCCCAGGAATAGGTCCGCTTGGGCGGCTCGCGCAGCGGTCCGACATGGGAGAGGCCGACGAGCAGCTCCTCGAGCCGCAGCGGGAACTCCGTCAGGATGCCGGCATTGCGATAGTTGGCGAGGCTCGCGTCCGCGAAGCGATAGAACTTCTCGGGCGGCCCGATCGGGCGAGCGGGGCCCTGGTTCGGCACGAGATCGAGCGGCGCCGCCCCCAGCACGGGCCTGCCCTGCTCGTCCTGGCCATGCCATGTCCGCAGCGTCGGTTCGCCGCCCTGCAGCAGCTCGTAGCGAAACGACTGCGTCCGCGGCTGCCCGTGCTCATCGGCCCCGATCACCGACTCGAGGCGCATCGCGTCGCCTCGCCAGCCACGCTCTGGCGCAAGCGGATCGTGCAGGGCCACCGGTTCGGGCAGCCGCCAGCCCAGCGTCACCTCGAGCCGCACGCGCAGGTCGTGGCCGTGCAGGCAATCGGTGAAACTGCCGAGATCGACGAGCGAGTCCGGATCGCCGAGATACAGCGCACGTCGGCGATCCGTCAGCAGAACCGTCTGGCGCAGCGCCAGCAACAGGTGCCCGAGACTGCTCTTGCCCGCGCCGTTCGTTCCGAAGATCACGGTGAGCGGGGCGAGCCGGACCGGGCCGGTGTCCTTCCAGGCCTTGAAGTTCCTGATCCGCAATTCGGTGAGCATCGGGGGATTGTGCGCGATCGGGGCCGCCGTGTCGCCGCCACGCCGGACTGCTCACCAGTACGCGTCGTCGGGCGGCTGCGTTCCCTTCTCGCGACGCTTCTTCTCCAGATCCTTCATGATGACGAAGAACACGGCGGAAACCACGGCGATGAACAGTCCGCCGAGGAAAAGCTGGACCGAAGCAACGAGAATCCCGCCGAGCATGAAGAGCGCGGCCGGTAAGGCGAAGAAGACGATGAACAGGATCGTGAACATGGGCACCCCGGTTCGTGGCCTTCAACCATACCGCGAAACCGGGCGCCGGCCGCAAGCGCTGGCACGCAACCAGCGCATGGAATCATTCGTCGCGCATGACGGCCTTGACCTTGGCGACGACTTCCGGAGTGACTTCCTCCAGTCCGTGCTCGGCCCTCGCGTGTTCGGCCGCGAGTCGCAGTGCCTCTTCCTCGGTGGCGGCCCGGACCACCGCTGGGCAATCGAAACCGACATCCTTCCAGTTGATTATCTTTGTCATGGAAGGCTCCCTTGTCGGTGAGCAAGCGAACAGCTTGCCTCACGTTTGGGAAGCTACTCCGATCCCGATGCCCGTCATCCCCTGAATGACGGAAGCTGGCGGAGGGCATACGTTGAGTCGGAGACCTGTTCCTTCGTACAGGCGAAAAGGCTTACGCAGAAGAAGCGCTGGCCAGCCTCCGTTCGCGCTCGGCCGCGAACGCCAGGCAAGCGAGCAGGTCAGGGAGCATCCTGTATCTGGACGGCGGTGCTTGTGCTGAAGCAACTCACATCTTCCAGCCGGGAGAGTCTCGCCAGACCTCAATACATCGCCTGCACCGAGAGCCGCAGCGTCCGCCCGCGCGCCGGGAACAGGTACTGCGCGCCCCAGTACTGGGTCGGGGCATCGCGCCAGTAGCGGCGATCGAACAGGTTGTCGATGCCGACCCGCCAGATCGTGAAGGTGTTGCCGATCCGGCGGCGCAGGGCGAGATCGGTGTCGAACTGGGCCCAGGAACCGAGCTCGACCGAACGGTCGGCGAAGACCGCCTTGCGGCCCGAGTACTGCACCTGGTTGCTCCAGCTCAGGCCGTCCACCCCGGGCACCCGCCAGCTCAGCCGGGCCGCGGCGGCGAGCGGCGCGGTGTTCGGAGTGCGCCCGCCGACCAGGCTCGGATCAGGGCTGCGACGGATCTTCGCGTCGAGCCAGGTCGCCTGCACCCGTGCATCGAGACGCGACGAGAGCCGTCCGGCCCAGCCGAGCGCGAGGCCTCGATGCCGTGCCTTGCGGGCGCCAGCCACGCGCAGCACGCTGCCATCGGCCTGTTCCACATCGTCGGCGAAGGGCTTGTCGATCTGGAACAGGGTGATCGAGAACAGGCCGCCATCCTCGAGCCGCTGGCGCCAGCCGATCTCGAACTGCATGCTCACCAGCGCTTCGAGCGCCTGCCCGTAGTTGGCATAGTCCTGCGGACGGTTGGGTACCGATTCGGTCTCGACACCCTCGCCCGCCGACACATAGGCGAAGCCGCGTGCGCCCACCTTCAGCCCGAGCGCAGCCCACGGGGTGGTGAAGCTCTGCTCGAGCGAGACCGTCTCGGTCCGGTCGGTGAGGACGCTGCTGCGCTCGAGCCGGGTATGGCGCATGCCGACCCACAGCGAGAGCCTGTCGTTGAGCTGCATCGCATCGTGGATGTAGAGCTCGCGACTGTATGAATCCGCGTCGGTATTGGTGACGGTCAGCGCGGAATCGGCGGGCAGCACGACGGGGTCGAACATGTTGCCGGTGCCGACCCAGTTGTAGGCCTGGGCGTCCGCCGGTCGCTCGCGATAGCGGTTCCGGGTGATGCCGAAGCCCAGCTCATGGCGCACCGAACCGGTATGCACCGTCGTACCGATGCCGGCGTCGAGCACATCCATGATGCGACGCTCGCCCTCGGTGCGGAAATCGTAGAGATCGAAGTCACCATTGCCGCAGAAGCCCGGATAGACATACGCGGGGCCGCTGCCGCAGCCATCCGGGAACGGCAGGCGATCATCGGTCGCAATGCGCTGGCGCTGCCAGCGCAGCCGCCAGTGCCAGTCATCCAGCCGTTGCGACAGGCGCAGGGAACCCACGGTCGAGCGGCTCTCGAAGGGCAGCGCCCAGGGCTGCGCGCCGAGATTCACCGAAGGATCGACCGGCGCCGGCAGAGCCTCGGCGAAGCCATCGCCATCGACGTCGAGCAGGCCGAAACCGGGCACGCTGGGCTGGCGGAACCGATGGTGCTCGAACTCCGCCTCGAGCAGCAGGCCCGCGGGCAGGCGGGCGTCGAAGAAGCCGCTGACGAAGCGGCGCTGGCCGTCGGCCGCATCGGCGTCGGGCCGCAGCTGCTCGCCGGCGAGATTGATGCGGTAGCCGATCACCCCGCCATCGAACCGGCCACCGAAGTCGGCATGCAGGCGTGTCGTGCTTCTCTCCGAAACGCCGAACTCGATTGCGCGCAGGTCCTCGTCCGTGGGGCGCTTCAACACATGGTCCACCAGCCCGCCGGGCGCCGAGCTACCGGCCTGGATGCCGGACAGCCCCTTCAGGATCTCGATACGCTCGCGGTTCTCGAGCGCGGCCGGCGCATGGTTCGAGATCGACATGCCGTCGCGGCGGTAGTTGCCTGCCGAGTCGAGCAGAAAGCCGCGGATCCGCAGGCTCTCGGGATAGCCGACAGTGTTGTAGTGGTCGTCGACCGAGGATTCGAGGCGGATCGCCTGCGACAGGTTGCGGGCGCCGCGTTCCTCGAGCGATTCGGCGCCGATCACCGAGATCGACTGCGGTGTCTCGGCAACCGGGGTGGCGCCGAAGCCGCCGACCGTGATGCTCGCGCGCCCCGGCGCCGCGTGCGGATCGTCGTGCAAGCCGTCGACCATGACCGGTGCGAGAGTGCCGACCGCTGGCGCGGTGGTCTGCGCGCCCACCGGCGAGACTGCAACAAGCAGGCCGGTGAGCGCGAGCGCCGGGACCAGCGGACGGGACGAAGCCGCCGCGCGGCGGGGCTCCGGACAAAGGGAGATGATGGCCATCGAGATGCTTCCTCTTCGATGGCAGGTAGGCGACGGCACGGAGGTTCGCCGCGCCTCGCGACGATGCAGCGGGAGACGCTCCGATGCCGAAACGCTTCCCTGCGCAAGTCTTAACTCGATCAGGTTCCAAGGGTCTTTCTCACCCGTCCGCTGCTGCGGACCCGTGCGGGCTGGCACGGGATTTCTACGGGACCCCTAGCGTTCGAGGCACCATCATAACCAAAGGGGGCGCCTCGCGGCGCCCCCTGGCTCATGGCATGACGGGATTCAGCGCGTCTGGGCGCTGCGCGCCGCCGGCACCAGCGGCGACATCGCGACCGGGACCAGCGGGCGGCGCATCGATGCGCCGATCGGCACGACATTGGTCGGCAGCGACCGCAGCCTGGCCGGCGCCTTCTCGGGACGCTCGGGCAGCAGCGACAGGGCCTGGCACAGCAGGGCCGCCAGGTAAGGCGCGGCCAGCAGGCCGAGCACGCCCATCCACAGCAGCGACTCGATGTGGTCGGGCAGCCGGGTCATGGTCATGCCGACGACGCAGGCCATCAGGCCGGTGAACAGCAGGGCTTCCTCGCGCACGGCGCCGAAGCTGCCGCCCGGGATCGCCTTGCTGCCCTTCTTCGTGATCTCGAAGACGCCGGTCTTCTGGGCCAGGCCAGTGAAGACACCGGTGGCGATGGCGTGCGACAGGCCCATCCCCGAGAGCGCGGCCCCGAAGACCTCGCCGATCGAGCAGGGAACCCGGCGCAGGTAGAGCAGGGGCCCGATCACGACCTTGACGACCACGAATACCGCCAGCGGCACCATGAAGAGCGTGATCGGCAGGCTGAACCACTGGGGCGCGGCCATGATGCCGATGGTGTAGAACATCGCGGCGAAGGCGAACACCAGGTGCAGGGCATCGCCTATCCACGGCAACCAGCCGGCGACGAAGTGATAGCGCTGGCCGCGGGTGAGCCGGCCCGGGCGGACCAGGTCACGCCAGTGCGCCTTCAGGATCTGCATCGCACCCTGCGCCCAGCGCTTGCGCTGCTTGCGGAAGGCGGCGAAGTCGTCGGGCGTCAGGCCGCGGCCCATCACCCGGTCGATGTACACGGTGCGCAGGCCTTTCTTCATCAGGCGCAGGCCGAGCTCGCTGTCCTCGCAGATGCACCACTCGGACCAGCGACCATGCTCCTTAAGCGACTCGGCGCGCACGAGGGTCATCGTGCCGTGCTGGATGATCGCGTCGCGCTCGTTGCGATGATGCATGCCGATCCGGAAGAAGCCGTCGTACTCCCAGTTCATCATGCGACGGAACAGCTGGCGGCCCCATTCGCGATGCGCCTGAGGCGCCTGCACCACGCCGACCGAGGGATCGGCGAAGTGGCCGACGTATCCGGAAAGCCAGTCGGGCTCGACGACGTAGTCGGCATCGACCACGCCGACCACCTCGGCACGGGGATCGGTCTGGCTCAGGCCATAGTTGAGCGCACCGGCCTTGAAGCCCGGCCAGTTCTCCAGGTGGAAGAAGCGGAAGTTCGCACCCAGCCCCGCCATGTGCGCCTCGACCGGTTTCCAGAGCGCCTCGTCGCGGGTGTTGTTGTCGATGACGAGCACTTCATAGTTGGCGTAGTCGAGCCGGCTCAGGCTGTCGATGGTCGCGATCACCATCTCGGGCGGCTCGTTGCAGCAGGCCAGATGGATCGAGACGAAGGGCTGGTGGTGCGGACCGGCGGCCGGCAGGGGCTCGAACTCGCGGCGCAGGTTGCCCTTCCAGAAGAGCTCGGCGAACTCGAAGGCGTGCGACAGCAGGATCGCGGCCATGACGCCGAGCGAGGGCACGAGCACGCCCAGCGCGATCCAGTCGACCGGGCGCAGGTAATAGTTCAGCGGCAGCGAGACCAGCCAGACCACGAAGGAAGCGACCGCCTGTGCGCTGATCGCGAAGACGAGCCGGCTCACGAAACGCATCCGAGCAAAGGCGAGGCAGAACCAGACCAGCGGACCGAAGGCGAGCAGGCAGGCGATCACCGCCTTGTCATGCCAGCCGGGATCGGCGAACAGCGGGCCGTCGAAGTTGAACTTCTGCTCGCGGTCGGCGCCGAGCATGCCCCAGTAGGCACCGACCCGACCTTCGTTGGCGATCTTCCAGGGCTGGTCGATCGCCTCCATCAGGTAGTAGTCGAGCGAGCTGCCCTCGAAGCGCGAGATGAACTCGCGCAGGAATACCGCCTGCGCCGCCGGCGAGGTCGAGGCGCCGTCGAAGCGATCGCCCTGGCTGGGCCAGCCGATCTCGCCGACGACGATGTGCTTGTTCGGATAGCGTTCGCGCATCTCCTCGAGTCGCTGGATCGAGTAGTCGACGCCGGCTTCATCGGCCGGCACGCCCTCCCAGTAGGGCAGCAGGTGGACGGTGATGTAGTCGACCGCCTCGACCAGCGAGGGATTGCGCATCCAGATGTGCCACGGCTCGGCGGTCGAGACCGGCACGCGCAGCTCCCGGCGCAGCGCGCGCAGGTAGTCGGTCAGTTCGGTGACGGTGAAGATTCCGTGCAGGATCGTCTCGTTGCCGGCGATGATGCGCTCGACCTGGCCCGCTCGGGCGGCCCTGATGGCAGCCGCGATCTCCTTCTGGTTGTTGTCGAGGCGCTCATCGAGCCAGACCCCCGCGGTCAGCTTGAGTCCGTGGCGCTGGGCGAGCTCCGGCAGCATCGGGAATTCGCTCGAGGCATAGCTTCGTATCCGGTCGGTGTACTTCGCGAGCAGCGCCATGTCGGCATCGATGCTCTCCTCGCTCGGATAGTCCTGCGTGAGGGGACTGTCCCAGCGACCGTAGGCGTTGTAGGCGAGGCCGTGGATCGGGCCATTCACCACCGGCGCCTCGATCGGTGGATTCAGGTATTCCCAGACCGCCATGTTGGCAGCGCCGACCGCCACGGCAATGGTGATCGCGGCGAACCAGGCGCCGATACGGGAACGTACGCCCTGGACCTGGGAAATGATCGCGGATGCCTGCTGCATCGGAACCTCTCGCTTCGACCCGGAACCCGCCCGGGTGGTGAATCAACAATCCGGGACGGCTGCATCGTGTGCGGCCGCCCTCTTGCCCCGGAGTCGTCACGTGGACGACCCATCACCCCCAGTGAAAATTTCTCGCTTGCCGTCGGTGCCTTGTGGACTTGCGTGGCTCCGTACGGTGAGTCGATGCCGCTCCTGGCCAGTGATGCGAACGGCCTGTTTGCCGTACGCCTACCGATGCAATGGCGACCCGATGAAAAAATTCTAGGGGAAGTGCCGAAGCACTGCCGGAGGGTCACAAAGGGTGCGAAGCGAAGTGCAAGCGACATGCCCATCCTTGCGATGCGAAGCCGGCGATGTCGCGCAAAGCCAGTCCTGATGCGGCTTTCCGGACGATGAACCAAAGCGGAACGCATCGGATCGATGGCGAAAACAGGCGTGGCGGGCACGAATTACGCGACAATCCGTGAGCACACGCCCAAATGCCGACCGCAACTTCCCCCGGACCGCCACCACAGCGCCACAGGAATGCCCCGATTGGACGAGGACCGCCCCAGGACGAAATCGCCCGCAGCGCCGATATGGCGTCGACTCATCGCCATTGCGGTGCTTCTGGTCGTCGCGATCGCGGTGCTCGGGACCCAGTATCGATCCGGCCAGCCACGTGAGGTCAGCGAAGCCGCGAGCGAACGCATCGCCTGCATTTCGTACGCGCCATTCCACAAGCCGGGCGAATCACCCTTCGATCCGCAAGCGCGGGTCGATCCGCAGCGGATCCACGACGACCTGCAGCGGCTTTCGGCGCGAACCTCCTGCGTGCGCACCTACTCGGTCGCGCAGGGCCTCGACGCGGTGCCTGCGGTAGCGCAGGAACTCGGCATGCAGGTGCTCCTCGGCGCCTGGCTCGCCCGTGACGAAACCGAGAACACCGCCGAACTCGATCGCGCGATCGGCCTTGCCAACGAGCATCCCGCCTCGGTACGCGCGCTGATCGTCGGCAACGAAGTGCTGCTGCGACGCGAACTGCCGGCACAGGCGCTGGCCGCCCATCTCGACCGGGCCCAGCGCGAGGCCGAGGTGCCGGTGACCTACGCCGATGTCTGGGAGTTCTGGGTACGCAACGAGGAACTCGCCGAACATACCGACTTCGTGACCATCCACATCCTGCCGTACTGGGAAGACGAACCGATCGAGGTCGGCGCCGCCGTCGATCATGTGATCGAGATCGCCCAGGAAGTGTGCGGGCGCTTCGATCGTCCGATCCTCATCGGCGAGACCGGCTGGCCGAGCAAGGGCCGCCAGCGCGAGGGCGCGGTGCCCTCGCTGGTCAACCAGGCCGAGTTCGTGCGCAGCTTCGTGAGCGCGGCCGAGCAGGCCGATCTCGACTACAACCTGATCGAGGCCTTCGACCAGCCCTGGAAACGCAGCCTCGAAGGCGCCATGGGCGGCTACTGGGGCGTGCTCGATTCGCAGGCCGAGCCGAAGTTCCCGTGGCGCGGTCCGGTGGTCGAGGATGTCGATGCCGACCATGGGCTCATCGCCGCGGCGCTCGGAGCGATTCTCGGCCTGCTGATCGCCCTGGCGACCCGCCTCGGACCGATGGGCAGCCTCGGCGCCGCCCTGCTGCTGGCGCCGACGGCAAGCATGCTGGTGCGCCAGTGGGACTACATGCAGGCCTGGAATCGCGGTCCGCTCGAATGGGCGGCGAGCGGCGCCTGGACGCTCGGCGGGGTGGCGCTGTGCCTGCTCGCCGCGCCGCGCCTTGGCCAGCGGCTCGACGGTCGCACCCTGACTCGCCTGCCCGCGGTGGCGCGAGCGCTGGCGCCCGGCGTGCGCGACCGGCTGCTTCCGATCGGCCGGCTGCTGCTACTGGCCGGCGCCGGCGCGATGGCGATCATGCTGGTCTTCGATGCGCGCTACCGCGGCTTCCCGCTGCCGCTCTACCTGATGCCCGGGGTCACCGTGGCGCTGCTCGCCTGGCTCGGCGACCGTCCACCCTCGTCGGCCGCCGAGGAGCGGGTTCTGGCCCTGCTGCTCGGCGCGGCAAGCCTCGTGGTGGCCTTCGCCGAAGGCCCGTCGAACACCCAGGCGATGCTCTACTGCGGCCTGTGCATCATGATCGCGCTGGGCTGCTGGCCGCGCCCCCTGGCCGGCAAGGCCGCCCCCGCCGGGGTCGCTCCCGGGTCGCCGGCGGATCAGCGTCGGGCAAGCACCAGCAGGGAGGCCACCACCGCCGCGGCCGACGGCTCGGGCGAGTAGAGGACCAGGCCGGCGCCCCCCAGGGCGAGCGCGAGGCTCGCCACCGCACGGCGGCGCACCAGCAGGGCCACAAGCGCCACCAGCAGGGCTACCCAGCCGATGCGCTGGCCGAGGAAGGCATGGATGAGCGTGGTGCGCGCAGCGCACATGCCCGCCCAGGGATCCGGCTGGCAGGCATGGGCGATCGCCTCGGGCTCGACGACGTTGTAGCGCAGCAGCATCGCAACGGCCATCGCCAGCAAGGCGGGCCAGGCGGCGCGCAGGAACTCGGGTGCGCGGGCATGCGCCCGCAGCTTCGGCAGCGCCCGTTCAGGCATCGGGCGGGGCGACGAAGCCGCGGTACTCGCGCTCGAGCAGTTCCGCGAAGCGGATCGTGGTGAGGTCGGCAAAGCGCGGCCCGACGATCTGCACGCCCACCGGCAGGCCGGCATAGTGGGAGCCCGGTGCGGCCAGCGCGACCGGGGCGACCGTGCCGGGCAGGAAGAAGGCGCACGAGAGGCCGGCCCAGAAGAGCTGCGTCGTGGTCGGCTGTTCGCGGCCGTTGACGTCGATCATGCGCTCCCAGCGCTCGCCCTCCTGCATGTGCGCAAAGGCGGGCGTGGCCGCGGTGGGGCACAACAGGACATCCCAGTCGCCAAAGAAGCTCTCCCAGGCGGCCAGCATTTCATAGCGGCGACGGTTGAGCCAGGCCCATTCCCGGTGGCGCAGGGTCTGGGCCCGCAGCATGGTGGCTTCGTAGCCATGGTCGGCGGCGGCAAGCTCGCCCGCCTGTGCAAGCTGCTTCTCGAAGGTGGCATCGTCGATCGACCAGCCGGTCTCGGCTCGCAGCATGAGCACATAGAGCCGGTGCGCCTCGTCGAAATCGAAATCGGGACGCGCATCGAAATCGACCCGCGCGCCCTGCTTCGCGAGGAACTCGCCAAGCTCGCGCAGCGGCGCCTGCACCGACTCGTCGACATCGGCCGTGGGGTCGGAAGTGACGATCGCGACCCGGAACTGCGACAGTCGTCCATGGATCGCGGGTGGCAGGCGGACGGACCATGCGGCGGCGTCGCGCGCCCGCGGCGCCGCGGTGAGCTCGAGCGCCAGGGCGAGGTCACCGGCGCTGCGCGCGAGCGGACCCACCACCGAGATGTCCTTGGGCACGATCTGGCCGGGCAGAGCATGCCCATCGGAAGAGACGATCCCGTAGGTCGGCTTGTGGCCGAAGACACCGCAGTAGTGCGCCGGGTTGCGGATGGAGGCGCCGATGTCGCTGCCGTACTCGAGCGCCGAGAATCCGGCCGCCAGCGCCGCCGCGCTGCCGCCCGAGGAACCGCCCGGAACGCGCGTCGGATCCCAGGGATTGCAGGTGGTGCCGTAGACCGGATTGAAGGATTGCCAGTCGGCGAGCGAAACCGGGACATTGGTCTTGCCGAACACGACCGCGCCGGCCCCGCGCAGGCAGCGCACGACATGGGAGTCGGCAGCGGCGATGTTGCGACGCATCTCCGGAAAGCCGAAAGTCGTCGGCAGGCCTTCGATATCGAAGGACTCCTTGACCGTCATGGGGACACCGAACAGCGGCAGGTCCCGATCGGGATGGTGCGCGGGCAGGCGATCGAGCTGTCTCGCGGCCTCGAGCGCGCGGTCGAAGTCACGCACCACCACCGCATTGATACGGTCGTCGTGCTGGCGCACCCGGCCGATCGAGGCCTCGAGCGCCTCGACGCAGCCGAGGCGCCGGGCGCGAATCGCGGCGGCCACATCGCGCGCCGAGCCATGGGGAAGCACGGAGGATTCGCTGTCCGAAGTACTCACCTCGTCTCCTTGTCGGCGGCGCCGCAGCAGCGCTTGTACTTGCGACCGCTGCCGCAGGGGCAGGGATCGTTGCGCCCGGGCGCCGGGTGGGCGCGCCGGACGGTCGCCGGCGCGCTCGCCCGGCTGCGGGCCGGTTCATGGTGATGGTAGAAGGCGAAGGCCGAGTCGATCATGTCCTCGACCACCGCCTGGCGATCGCCGTCGATCGGCGCAACGATCTCGTCGCTGACGAGATCCCGCTCCACGGCCAGCAGCTCGAAGGGTTCCAGCCAGTCGGCGAGATCCGCATCCTCGTCGAGGCCTGCCCATTCCTCGGCCTGCGCGTCGATGCCGCGCAGGAAACCGATGGCCCAGAGATTACCAGCCGACTCGCCGGCCTCGTCACGCTCCATGACCGGCTCGAGCCCCTCGCCGGCATGCAGCGCCGCCGTGATCGACAGCCGATGGCGCCGCAACAGGCCGGCGAGCTCCCCCAGTTCGGGCGAAGCCGACGCCGCCGCCCACGCCGTCGCCCAGTCGAGGCCCGGGACGGTGTCGTCGTCGCCATCGTCGGCTCCGCAGGCGATCGCGATCGCGATCTCATCGGGCAAGGGCCGGGGGCTGCAGGCCAGCGCGGTGAGGAAGCCGTCGAGTTCCTCGAGGACCATGGCAGCATCGGGATCGATGGCCTCCAGGAGCGCATCGATACGCGCGAGTTCGTCGTCCGCCAGCGGGCGTGCCGGATTGGGTTTGCGCATCGCGGCAGTATATCGGCGCCGCCCGGGAAATGGGGTCAGACTCCATTTCCTGGGAAATGGAGTCTGACCCCATTTCCTACAGGCTGCGGCTGATCACTTCCTTCATGATC
The DNA here is from genome assembly GCA_041676645.1 of Burkholderiaceae bacterium. Classification (GTDB taxonomy): domain Bacteria; phylum Pseudomonadota; class Gammaproteobacteria; order Burkholderiales; family Burkholderiaceae_E; genus JAMLIN01. The sequence continues at coordinate 20,966 of JBAYRO010000037.1, forward strand.
TCGTTGGTGCCGCCGTAGATGCGCTGCACCCGCGCATCGGCGTAGGCGCGCGTCACCGGGTACTCGAGCATGAAGCCGCTGCCGCCATGCAGCTGCAGGCAGTCGTCGAGGACCTCGCACTGCATGTCGGTGGACCAGAGCTTGGCCATGGCCGCGGTGACCGGATCGAGCCGGTTCTCGAGCACCTTGGCGAGGCATTCGTCGATGAAGCTGCGTCCGACGCGCGCCTTGGTGCGCAGTTCGGCAAGCTTGAAGCGGGTGGTCTGGAAATCGAACACCGTCTTGCCGAAGGCCTTGCGATTGCGCACGTAATCGAGTGTCCAGTCGATCGCCGCCTCGGCGGTGGCGACCGCGCGCAGCGCGATCATCATCCGCTCCCAGGGCAGTTCCTGCATCAGGTAGATGAAGCCCTCGCCTTCCTTGCCGAGCAGGTTGTCGGCCGGCACCCGGACCTCATCGAAGAAGAGTTCCGAGGTGTCCTGCGCCTTGAGGCCCAGCTTCTTGAGGCGCTTGCCCTTCGAGAAGCCCGCCATGCCTTCCTCGACGACGATCAGGCTGGTGCCCTTCGCCCCCTTGGAGGGATCGGTCTTGACGACGACGATCACGAGGTCGCTGTTGTAGCCGTTGGTGATGTAGGTCTTGGAGCCGTTCAGCACATAGTGGTCACCGTCGCGGCGGGCGGTGGTGCGGATCGCCTGCAGGTCGCTGCCGGCGCCGGGCTCGGTCATCGCGATCGCGCCGATGCGCTCGCCGCGCGCCATCGGCGGCAGCCAGCGCTGCTTCTGCTCCTCGTTGGCATAACGCAGCAGGTAGTTGGCGACGATCTCGGAATGCAGCGAGAAGCCGGGTCCGGAGGCCGCCGCGCGGGCGAACTCCTCGATCAGCACGGTGCTGTAGCGGCGATCGACCCCCGCCCCGCCGTACTGCTCGGGCATCGTCACGCAGAGCAGGCCGGCCGCGCCGGCGGCGAGCCAGGCGGAGCGGTCGACGTAGCCCTGTTCCTCCCAGGCGTCGTGATGGGGCGTGATCTCGCGCTCGATGAACCGGTGCACGGTATCGCGGAACTGTTCGTGGTCGCTGTCGAACAGCGGCCGCTCGGGGCTTGCGGGCATGGCGTCGACTGTCATTTCTACTCCTGGGGATTTCTTGGCATCATTTCGGGAAGCCTGGGGCCCGGCTCCGCCTCGCCTGCCAGTCTATCCGAAGCTCCGGATCCCATAGCCACCCCGGCATGAGCGCTGCGGCCGGGTCAGTCCGATTCCTCATTTCCGAACAGGGAGACAGCAGTCATGGGCAACATGCTCGAGAACAAGGTCATCGTCGTCACCGGCGCCGGCAACGGCATCGGCCGCGACTTTGCGCTGGCACTGGCCGCCGAGGGCGCCAAGGTCGTCGTCAACGACATCGGGGCGTCGCTGTCGGGCGAAGGCAGCGATGCCGGCCCGGCACAGCAGGTCGTCGACGAGATCCGCAAGGGCGGCGGCGAAGCGGTCGCCAGCACCGACAGCGTATCCGACTGGCAGAGCGCGAACCGCATCGTCACGGCCGCGCTCGACAGCTTCGGACGCATCGACGGCGTCATCAACAACGCCGGCATCCTGCGCGACCGGATGTTCTTCAAGACCAACGAGGAAGAATGGCGCTCGGTGATCGATGTCCACCTGCACGGGTCCTTCTTCGTCGCGCGGGCCGCGGCCAATCATTTCAAGGACCAGGCGAGCGGCTCCTATGTCCACATGACGTCGACCTCGGGGCTGATCGGCAACTTCGGCCAGGCCAACTACTCGGCGGCCAAGCTCGGCATCATCGGGCTGTCGAAGTCCATCGCCCTCGACATGTCGCGCTTCAATGTCCGCTCGAACTGCATCGCGCCCTTCGCCTGGAGCCGGATGACCAGCTCGATTCCGGCCAATACCCCCGAGGAAAAGGAAAGGGTCGAACGCATGAAGCGGATGGAAACCGCCAAGATCGCCCCGCTCGCGGTCTTCCTGATGTCCGACCAGGCCAAGGACATCAGCGCCCAGATCTTCGGCGTGCGGGCCAACGAGATCATGCTCTTCAACCACAACCGACCGATCCGGACCGTCCACCGGGACGAGGGCTGGACTCCGCAGACGGTTGCCGAGCATGCGATCCCGGCAATGCGCGCAAGCTTCTTCGGGCTCGACCGCTCCTCGGACGTGTTCTCCTGGGATCCGATCTGAACTCCCGGGCACTGCCCGCGCGCCGTCGCCCGGCCCGGGCGACGGCGCGCGGCGCCTGCGCGCTCCTCGCGCTGGCCTGCGCCGCCCTGCTGGCCATGCCGACGGCGCAGGCCGACGCCGGCCTTCGCGGCCTGGTCGTGCAGGTCGACAACGACGAGTTCGCCGGCTTCGATCCGCATGACCGCTGGTACACCAGCGGCGTGCATGCCGCGGCGATCTTCGACGCGCAAGCCGGCGGGGCGGCTCATCGTCTGCTCGACGCCTGGTGCCACGAGATTCGCTGCGACCGCGACGGCGAGCCGCTCGGCTTCATCGCGATCGGGCAGAACCTGTACACCCAGGCCAATCGTCGGCGGGTGGTGCCGCTGCCTGGCGACCGGCCGACCGGCGCCTGGCTCTACCTGCGCGGCGGCGCCGTCATGGACGGGCCGAGGCGCTACGACATGGTCGGCGTGGAGATCGGCCTCACCGGGCCGGGCGCCCTGGGCGAGCACACCCAGGACGCGGTGCACGATCTCATCGGCGTCACACAGGTTCCGGGCTGGCGCTACCAGCTGCGACCGCGCACCGGGATTTCGCTGCAGGCGCAATCGGCCCGGCGCATCCCCCTGGGCAAGGCGGCGGATCTGGTCACCGAAGGCAAGCTCCATCTCGGCAACCTGCGGACTTATTTCGGCGGCGGCATCGCGCTGCGCCTGGGACGCGCACTCGAGGGCGCCCGCCTGCCGGCCGAAGCCGCCGAGGCCGCCCCGGGCTTGCGCAGCCCCGCCGGCTGGCATGGAACGGTCGGCATGCGCGCCCGCGCGGTCGCCTTCGACGGCCTCGTCGAAGGCCCGGCCTTCGGCTATTCGCCAACGGTGCGGGCGCGCCCCTTCGTGGTCGAGGGCTTCGTCGGCATCGGCTATCGCTTCGCCCGCAAGGCCGAACTGATGTTCCTGCTGTCGCGACGCTCGTCGGACTTCAGCGGCGCCAGCCTCGCACCCGGCAGCTTCGGCGGACACACGCTCGGTGCGATTCGCTTCGTCTGGTTTCTTGGCTATTGACACGGGCGTGAACGCTCACATCATGATGGATGTGGGCGCTTGCTACTGGATTTTCGCCAGCGCTTGCAGCGCGGATCCGAGACGTTGCTCACCCGAACCGCTTACCGGCGTCCATGCGATCCGATGCCTGTCGAGCACCTCGACGAGCAGCCCGTGGATCCGCTTGCGGGTCTCGGGATCGGCCCGTATGAAACCGTCGGCCACCCATTCGATATCGGGCATGCACACCAGGCTGAGCGCATAGCCGCGTTGCCGTTCGAGAGCATCGGCCAGCAGGCCATGATCGCCGAAGCAGTCGATGCTGTAGAGCGCAACCATCAGCGGGGTCGTGTCGCAGATCACCCAGGACAGCCCGCGCTCGGCGGCCAGCCGGACGGCGCGGCATTCGCGGCGGGCCTGCTCGGCGGCGATGCCGGCCTGCTCGTCGACCCGGGGAACCCTGGCGGCACGGTCGCAGAACTCCCGCAGGTACTCCGCCACCACGATGCCCCCGAGTCGATCGCCAAGCGCGAGCGCAAGATGGCTCTTGCCGGTGGACTCGGCGCCCAGCAGGGCGATACGCCGCGGCGCGCTCACGCCCTCGCCGCCCGGTTCATGATCGATCCCGCCCGCGCCAACCAGCGACGCCAGCCGATAGCGGCGAGAACGCAGAAGATCGCATAGAGGATCGCGGTGAGGTACAGCGCCTTGTAGGCGAACAGTGCGGTCCCGGCAAAGTTGACGCCCAGCCAGACCGGCCAGGCCTCGACGAACTTGCGTCCCATCAGCAGGGTTCCCAGCACGCTGCCGGCGGTGGGAAAGGCATCGAACCAGGGGACGTCGGAATCGGTGAAACGGGCCAGGCCGTAGCCGAGCAAGCCCCAGCCGGCCAGCCAGCCGGCAAGGAGCAGGGGCCAGCGACGGGCTCCGAGCCGCACGATGCGCAGTCCGGCGGGATCCTCGAGCGCCGGCAGCGTGCCGCCGCGTCGGCCATGGAGCCACTGCGTCCAGCCCCAGATCGCCATGGCCGCGAAGAAGAGCTGCAGGCCGGCCTCACCGTAGAGGCGGTGGATCTGGAAGAGCCAGCCATAGAGCAGGCTGCTCGCCAGAGCGAGCGGCCAGGCCCAGTGGATCTCGAGGACTTCGAGTACGACACAGGCGAGCGCCAGCCCGAAGGCCAGCAGCTCGAGATGACTCAGCGGATAGCCCCAGGCGACGATGACCGGATCGAGCACCGTCGCCAGGACTTGCGCTCAGGCCGCCGCCGCCGGCTGGGCCCGCCGGGTCGCCCGCGCAACCAGCACGGCGATCACCACCAGGACGATGCCGGTGAGGGTCAGCTGGACGTGGCTGTAGGGAATGTGCGAGCCACCGCCGGGCAAGGCGAACGCGAAGCCGCCGACCAGCATCACGAGCCGGCAGGGCCAGCCCAGCGGGCTGTGCCGGAAGTCACCCACCCCGGGGAGATAGCCCTCGAGCGCGCTGCCGGCGATATAGATGCCGATGAAGGCGGTGACGACCGATGCGATGATGTCGTAGGCCGAGCCGTTGAGGATCAGCGCCGGATTGAGCACGAACAGGAACGGGATCAGGTACATCACCGAGCCCAGCTTCATCGAGGACAGCCCCACCTTCATGGGAGCCGCCCCGGCGATACCGGCGGCGACGAAGGAGCCGAGCGCGACCGGCGGGGTGATGAAGGAAACCATGCCCCAGTACATCATGAACAGGTGCACCGCCAGCGGATCGAAGCCCGCGCTCACCAGCGAGGGCGCCAGCACGATCGCCAGGAAGATGTAGCAGGCGGTGATCGTCATCCCCATGCCGAAGATGAAGCTCGTCAGAGCGCCCATCACCAGCAGGACGTAGATGTTGTCGCCGGCGAGGAACACCAGGTCATTGGCGAGCGTTCCCGCCAGGCCCGTCACCGAGAGCGCGCCGATGATCATGCCGACGCCTGCCAGCAGCGCCGAGAGTTCGATCAGGGCGCTGCCGATCCCGGCGACCAGATTGCCGAGCTTGCGCAGGTTGAGCCGATGCTCCTTCGTGATCTGGTTGATGACGAGCAGGACTGCGGTGGCATAGAAGGGCGCGAGCGATTCGCGCTGCAGGACCACCAGCATCCAGACCAGCAGGACGAGCACGAAGATGTAGTGCCAGCCCTTGGCGAAGGTCTCGCCGATCGAGGGCAGCTCATCGCGCGGCAGGCCGCGCAGGTTGTGGCGCGCGGCGTACGCGTCGATCTGCACGAACAGGCCGAAGTAGTAGAGCAGCGACGGAATCGCCGCGGCGATCGCGATATGCACGTAGGGCATGCCGAGGAAGGACGCCATCACGAAGGCGGTCGCCCCCATGACCGGCGGCATCAGCACACCGCCCGTGGAGGCGCAGGCCTCGACCCCGCCGGCGTAGCGCGGCGCGAAACCGGTGCGCTTCATGGCGGGAATCGTGACCACGCCGGTGGTGAGCACGTTGGACACCACGCTGCCGCTGACCGAACCCATCAGGCCGCTGGCGACGACCCCGACTTTCGCCGCGCCGCCGCGCACCCCCCCGAAGAGGGCGAACGCGATGTTGTTGAAGAAGGGCGCGGCGCCGGTGAACTGCAGGGCGGCGCCGAACATCACGAAGCCGATGACGAGCTCGCCGAAGGCCTGGGTCGGGATACCGACCACGCTCTCGGAACTGGCGAAATGATAGGCAGTGGTGGTGGCAATGTCCTGCGGAAAACCGGAGATCGGGCCGGGCATGATGCCGGCCACCACCGGATAGATCGAGAAGAACGCCACGACCACGAAGACCGCGGTGCCGCCGGCGCGACGCAAGGCCTCCAGTACCAGGATCCAGCCCACCGCGGCGATCCAGATCACATGCGCCGGCGGGCTGTACTCCCAGCCTTCCTCGGCGATCCGCTGGCCATTGAAGGCAAAGAACAGGAACACCGACAGCAGGATGACGAACAGCAGCGCGTCATACCAGGGCACCCGGTCGCGCGGGGATTTCGCGGTTGCGGGCATGATCAGGAAAGCGGCGCCGGTCAGCAGCCCGCACAGGGCGTAGAGATAGGAATTGGCGAGAATCGGCCTGCCGGTCAGGTGCAGGTTCATCAGCTGGTTGAGCGCCAGCAGCAGCGCGACCGAAGTCAGCGTGATCAGCAGGATCCGCCAGCCGCCGCTGAGCTGCCGGTAGCGAGCCTCGGAGGCCTCGGCCTTCGCGAGGATCTCCTTGGCCTTGGCAATCTCTGCGTCGGATTCGCCGGTCTCGGGTCTTGTCGTCATGCGCTGATCGCGGCGAATATGCGCCGTGCCCCGGGTCGGATCAGGGAAAGCAAGAAGCCGCGGCGCCCGGGGGCGCCACGGCTCGTTGCTACATCGTCAGTCGGGCGGATCACCAGTCCTCGAGAACCACTTCCAGGCCGGCATCGCGCAAGGCGCCGGCACGGGCCCGCTGCCAGGCCGCCATGTGCGCATCACCGTCGAGATCCTGCGCCAGCACCTTCTGCCACGCATCGGCCAGGATCTTCTGGCGCTCGACCAGGGCATCGTTGTGCTTCTGGTGGGCATCGGTCCACAGGCCCTTCTCCTTGTAGAACCGGATCGCGCCCTCGTGGTAGGGAACCACCCACTCGAAGTTCTGTTGCTCGAGCGCCCAGCCATCATTGCCCGGGGCGGCTTCCTTGTACATCGGGAAGGTCTCGACCATGGCCTTGGTCATGGCGTAGGCCTCGTCGGCACCGCGATCGTCCAGGGTGTGCAGGATCGGGTACGGATAGGCGGCGCTCTCGACCGGCGCCTCCTTCGAGAGCTCCGCGCCCTGGCTCGCGCTCACCGGCACCATGTACGGAGCAACCGCCCGCACCCGATTCCAGCCCTCGGTATCCGAGGCCGGCATCACCGGATAGACCAGGCCTCGCGGCGACTGCGCCAGCGCATAGGCCTTGCCCGATACCGACACCGAGAAACCGGCATCGACCTGGTTGTTGACGATCGCATCGAGCGAAGCGCCGTAGCCGCCGAACTCGACCTTCTCGACGTCATCCCAGGTGAGGTCCGCGAAGGCGAGGATCGCGGTGAGGTTCTGGTTGAGGGCAGGCGCGCCGATCACCCAGGCGACCCGCTTGCCCTTGATGTCGGCAACCGTCTTCACCCCGATGTCCCCGGCGGTGATCATCGCCAGCGTCTGGTTCGAGATGTTGGTCATGAGCAGCCGGATCGGCATCGGTCCCCAGTCCTTGCCGCCGAACTCGTACATGCCTTCCTGGGCCATGTAGGAACCGACGCCATTGGCGACGAAGTCGAGCCGGCCGGTCTTGAGCGGCAGCATCCGGGAGACATCGTTCTTGCCCGGGATGATCCGAAGGTTGGTGCCGTACTTGTTCTTGAGCGCAGCGCCGATGGCCACCGCCTGGTTGTAGCCGCCCGAGCCCACGTCGTAGGCGCTCCAGGCCATGGTGTCGGGCAACTTGACATCGGCGGCCAGCGCCGGCTGGGCGATGAGCGATGCGGCGGCGAGCGTGGCGCCGATCGCGGCGATGCGGAACTTCATGAGATTGTCTCCTTTTGTCTGGTTTGCGACTGGATGCACCCGGCGGTCATGTGACGCCGTGCATCCCGGCCGAAGATGTTAGCACCGGCATGCGAATGCCTTGCACTAGGATATTCCGACGGCGAGCGACGCCCGATCACGACCGGTCGTAGCGACAAGGCGCGATCGGTGACTGCCCGCATCGGATCGAATGGACACTGTCATCGATCACCAATCATCGAGAACGACAGCCAACCCGGCGTCGCGCAGCGCACTGGCACGCGCCCTCTGCCAGGCAGCCATGTGCGCATCGTCATCGAGATTCTGCGCCAGCACCTTCTGCCAGGCATCCGCCAGGATCCGCTGGCGCTCGATCAGGCCATCGTTGTGCTTCTGGTGCGCATCGCTCCACATGCCCTTGTTCTGGAAGTACCGGATCGCCCCCTCGTGATACGGCACCACCCATTCGAGGTTCTGGCGGTCGACCGCCCAGCCGTCATTGCCCGGCGCCGAATCCTTGTACATGGGATAGGCGTCGTCCATCGCCTGCATCACCGCGTAGAGATCATCGCCGTTCCGATCGGCCAGGGTGGTCAGGATGGGATACGGATAGACAGAACTCGTGGCCGGACTTTCCTTCGACACCCCGGCACCGATGGTCGCCTGAACCGGTACGAAATAGGGGCCGACCGCCTGCGTACGCTTCCAGCCCTCGGTGTCCGAGGCCGGCATCGCTGGATAGACGAGACCGCGCGGCGACTGATCAAGTGCAAAGGCCTTTCCTGAAACCGAACCCGCGAAGGCGGCATCGGACTGGTCGTTGATGATCGCGTCGAACGAGGCACCCCAGCCGCCGAACTCGACCTTCTCGACATCGTCCCAGGTCAGCCCGCCGAAGGCGAGGATCGCAGTGACGTTCTGGTTGAGCGCCGGAGCGCCGATCACCCAGGACACTCGCTTGCCCTTGAGGTCGGAAACCGTCTTCACACCAGTGTCCTTCGCGACGAGCACGGACATCACCTGCGGGGTGATGCTCGTGAGCAGGATGCGCAGCGGCATCGGCCCCCAGTCCTTGCCGCCGAACTCGTACATGCCTTCCTGGGCCATGTAGGTTCCGACCCCGTTGACCACAACGTCAAGTCGACCGGTCTTGAGCGGCAGCATCCGGGAGACATCGTTCTTGCCCGGGATGACGCGAAGGTTCACTCCGTACTTGTTCTTGAACGCTGCGCCGATGGCCACCGCCTGGTTGTAGCCACCCGAGCCCACATCGTAGGCACTCCAGGCCATGGTGTCGGGCAACTTGGGATCAGCGGCCAGCGCCGGCTGGGC
>JBAYRO010000038.1:0-27041 GCA_041676645.1 Burkholderiaceae bacterium
ACCGAAACTTTCCTGGCTGATTCCATCAGCTTCCAGTTTTGGCTCCGGCCGGCGGCTGCGCCGCCTTGACTTGCCTTCGGCAAGTCAGCCTTCACCGAAACTTTCCTGGCTGATTCCATCAGCCAGGAAAGTTTTCTTTCACCGCGGCCGCGGAGCGGGCCTCGGCCATCGAGATCATGTTCTTGCGCACCAGGTCGGTCAGGCACTGGTCGAGCGTCTGCATCCCGAACTGCGCTCCGGTCTGGATCGCCGCGTTCATCTGCGCGACCTTGGCCTCGCGGATCAGGTTGCGGATCGCCGGTGTGCCGATCATGATCTCGTGCGCCGCGACCCGGCCGTTGCCTTCCTTGGTCTTGAGCAGGGATTGCGAGATCACCGCCCGCAGCGATTCGGAAAGCATCGCCCGGATCATTTCCTTCTCGGCCGCCGGGAAGACGTCGACGATCCGGTCGATGGTCTTGGCCGCCGACGAGGTGTGCAGCGTGCCGAAGACGAGGTGGCCGGTCTCGGCCGCGGTCATCGCCAGGCGGATGGTCTCGAGGTCGCGCAGCTCGCCCACCAGGATCACGTCCGGATCCTCGCGCAGCGCGGACCGCAGCGCATTGCTGAACGACAGCGTCATCGGGCCGACTTCGCGCTGGTTGATCAGGCAACGCTTGGATTCATGGACGAACTCGATCGGATCCTCGACGGTCAGGATGTGGCCGTAGGTGTTCTCGTTGATCTGGTTGACCATCGCCGCGAGGGTGGTCGACTTGCCCGAGCCGGTCGGACCGGTCACCAGCACGAGGCCGCGCGGCTGGTCGGCGATCTCTGCGAAAATCTTCGGTGCGTTGAGTTCCTCGAGCGTCAGGATCTTCGAGGGAATCGTCCGCATCACCGCGCCGGCGCCGCGCTGCTGCAGGAAGGCGTTGACCCGGAAGCGGGCGAGGCCCGGAATCGCGAACGAGAAATCGCATTCGAGGTTCTCCTCGTACTCCTTGCGCTGCGAATCGTTCATGATGTCGTAGATCATCCCGTGCACGGCCTGGTGTTCCATGGGCGGGAGATTGATTCGACGCACATCGCCATGCACCCGGATCATCGGGGGCAAGCCGGCTGATAGATGGAGGTCCGAAGCCTTGTTCTTGACTGCGAAGGTCAGCAGTTCTGCGATATCCATTGCACGCTTCCCGGTTGGTCGCATCGACGGGGGTTTGCCCGGCATTCTGTGCCGGCGCTCCGGGCCCGGGGCGGCTCAGGCGACCACTGGCACACGACGGCGATGAACGGGCTCGAAAACCCCGAGTCAGCCGCCCGGAGGTCGCTCGAATCGGTCGAGCGGCGCATCCACCGGGCCTGCGAGCAGGCGGGACGCCCGACCGACGCCGTGCGCCTGCTCGCCGTGGGCAAGACCTTCCCCGCCGAGCGCCTGCTGGCCCTGGCCGCGGCCGGGCAACGGGATTTCGGCGAAAACTACCTGCAGGAAGCGCTCGACAAGCAGGATCGCTGCGCCGCGCTCGCGCCCGAAGCACGGCTGGCCTGGCACTACATCGGCCCCGTCCAGTCCAACAAGACCCGGCCGATCGCCGAGCGCTTCGACTGGGTCCATTCAGTCGACCGGGAACGGATCGCGAGACGCCTGGCCGAGCAGCGCCCGGAAGCGGCCGGACCCCTGTCGGTCTGCCTGCAGGTCAATGTCGATGACGAGGATTCCAAGAGCGGCTGCACGCCGCGGGAACTGCCGGCCCTGGCGGCGGCGGTCGCCGCGATGCCCCGCCTGCGCCTGCGCGGGCTGATGGCCATCCCGGCGCCGCGGGAGGACTTCGACCGGCAGCGCCGCGCCTTTGCCGCGGTGCGCATGCTGTTCGAGCAGCTTCGCGACGCCGGCTACGCGCTCGATACCCTGTCGATGGGCATGTCGGCGGATCTCGAAGCCGCCATCGCCGAAGGCGCGACGATCGTGCGGATCGGCACCGCGCTCTTTGGCGAGCGCCCCCGAAAGCAAGAATAGGCGCCCTGGGGCGCCTATGCGGAGCAAGGCGCTACGGGCGCCCTGGTGCCACGACGGCGCCACACGGGACGCCTCGGGCTCGGGTATTCAGGCCGCCATGGCCTTGATGGCGGCCGACAGGCGGCTCTTGTAGCGCGCCGCGGCGTTCTTGTGGATGAGATCCTTGTCGGCGATGCGATCGATGATCGCCTGCGAACGGCGGAAGGTCTCGGCGGCAACCGCCTTGTCGCCGGCGAGGACCGCCTTGCGGACCGCCTTGATCGCGGTGCGCAGCGACGAGCGCTGGCTCGAATTGCTCTGGTTGCGTGCGACCGCCTGGCGGGCGCGCTTGCGAGACGATGCGATATTGGCCATGTACGTTCCGTCTGGTTCCGACCATGCCCGAATCAGCCGGGCAAGCTAGAATTGCGTGAAGCCTGAAATTATAGCCCGCGACGCACCGATCCCGCAATCACTGGCGCCAGAGACGCAATGAATCTTCTCAGGGCCGCGGCAACCGTCAGTGGCCTGACCCTGTTGTCGCGGATCACCGGCCTGATCCGGGAAAACCTCGTCGCGGCGATCTTCGGCGCGTCGGCCCATACCGACGCCTTCTTCGTCGCGTTCCGGCTGCCCAACCTGCTGCGCCGGATGTTCGCCGAAGGAGCGTTCTCGCAGGCCTTCGTGCCGATCCTGGCCGATGTGCGCGAGAGCGCCGAGGGCGAGGCCGATCCGGGCCGGATCAAGACGCTCGTCGACCGGGTCGCGACCGCCCTGTTCTGGACCGTGCTGCTGGTATCCATCCTCGGGGCGGCCGCAGCCCCCGCCCTGGTCTGGTTGATGGCCTCGGGCCTGGCCCGCGATCCGGCGACCTTCGAGGTCGCCACCAACCTGACCCGGTGGATGTTCCCCTACATCCTGTTCGTGTCGATGGTGGCGCTGGCGGCGGGGATCCTCAATACCTGGCGTCGCTTCATGGTGCCGGCCTTCGCCCCGGTACTGCTCAATCTCTGCTTCATCGGCGCCGCCCTGCTGCTCACGCCCTGGTTCGATCCCCCGATCTACGCGCTCGGCGCCGGCGTGGTCCTGGGCGGCATCGCCCAGCTCGCCATCCAGGTCCCGGCCCTGTACCGGATCGGGATGCTGCCGCGAATCGGCTTCGGCGTGCGAGCCGCCTTCACCGATCCCGACACCCGCCGGATCCTGAAGCTGATGGCGCCGGCGGTGCTGGCGGTGTCGGTCGCCCAGCTGAGCCTGATCATCAACACCCACATCGCCTCGCGGCTCGCCGAGGGCAGCGTCTCCTGGGTGTCCTTCGGCGACCGGCTGATGGAGTTCCCGACCGCCCTGCTCGGAGTCGCCCTCGGGACCGTCCTGCTGCCCAGCCTGTCGAGGGCGCGCGCCGAGAACGAGCTCGAGCGCTACAGCGAGATGCTCGACTGGGGGCTGCGCCTGTCGGTGATGCTTGCCATCCCCAGCATGATCGGCCTGGCCACGCTCGCCGAACCCCTCACCGCCCTGCTCTTTCACTACGGTCGCTTCACCGCGGACGACGTCGAGATGACGCGCCAGGCGGTCCTCGGCTATTCCCTCGGCCTGCTCGGCCTGGTCGCCGTCAAGGTCCTCGCGCCGGGCTTCTATGCCCAGCTCGACGTCCGCACGCCGGTCAGGATCGCCATCATGGTGCTGTTCATGACCCAGATGATGAACATCGTGTTCGTCCCCCTGTTCGCGCACGCGGGCCTCGCGCTCTCGATCTCGGTCGGGGCCTGCCTGAACGCGCTGCTGCTGCTGGTCGGCCTGCGTCGGCGCCGCAGCTATGTGCCGCGGCCGGGCTGGGGACGCTTCGGGCTGCAGGTTGCGGCGGCCGCAGCGGCGATGACGGCGCTGCTGCTGTGGGCCGAGCCGCGTTTCGACTGGATCGCCCTGCAGGCCACTCCCCTGCGGCGTATCGGCCTGGTGCTGGGCCTGGTCGCCGGCGGTGCGCTCGTCTATCTCGCCGCCCTGCTCGCGGTCGGCATCCGGCCCCGGCAGTTCCTGCGCCGCGAGGAGGCCTGACACGCCCCGGCAATCGGGCATCTGAACCGTCCGCTTCCGTACGGACGACTCGAGGAGGAACGGAACATGCGAATCACCTTCGTCGGCGCCGGCAACATGGCAAGCGCCCTGATCGGCGGGCTGCTCGCCAACGGCCACCAGACCACCTCGATCCAGGCGGTCGACCCATCCGACGAGCAGCGCCGGCGCGTCGCCGGGCAGTTCGGCATCCGCTGCCATGCACGCCTGGACGATGCCGCCGAATCCGATGTGCTCGTGCTGGCCGTCAAGCCCCAGGCCATGGCCGGGGTCGTGCGTCCCCTCGCCGGCCGGGTCGATGGCCGGCTGGTGATCAGCGTCGCGGCCGGCATCCGCGCGAGCGACCTGTCGCGCTGGCTGGGCGGCCACCGGCGCATCGTGCGCGCGATGCCCAATACCCCCGCCCTGATCGGCATGGGAGTCACCGGCATGGCCGCGATGGCGGGCCTGGCCGATGCGGATCGCCGCGATGCGCAGGAGATACTCGCGGCCGTCGGCGGCGTGGTCTGGGTGGAAGAGGAATCGCTGCTCGATGCGGTGACCGCGGTCAGCGGCAGCGGCCCCGCCTATGTCTTCTACTTCATGGAACAGCTCGAGAGCGCCGGCTGCGCCGCGGGCCTGTCACCGGCGCAGGCGCGGGCGCTGACGCTCGCCACCTTCCGGGGCGCGGCCGAGCTCGCCAATCGCTCCGACGAACCGCTGTCGGTCCTGCGGGAACGGGTCACCTCGAAGGGCGGCACGACCGCCGCGGCGCTCGCGGTGCTCGGTGAAGGCGCCGTGGCCGATGGCATCGAACGCGGCGTGGCGGCCGCCAGCCGGCGCAGCCAGGAGCTCGGCGACGAATTCGGTTCGGCCGACTGACCGCCCCGGCCCCGGGGCTGGCTCAGCGGAGCGCGTATTCGGCCAGCACACCGGCCATGATCGCACCGCCCAGCCAGTTGTTGTGGTTGAAGGCCCGGAAGCAGCCCTCGCGCTGCCGGTCGCGGATCAGGAAGTAATGGTAGACCGCCATCAGGGCCGCCACCGCAAGCCCGGTCGCATACGGCCAGCCGAAACCGACCCGCAGCCCGACGATTCCGAGCAGGCCGAGTGTCGCGGCATAGCAGACCATGACCGCCGCGACGTCGAAGCGCCCGAAGGTCAGCGCCGAACTGCGCAGCCCGAGGGGAATGTCGTCGTCGCGATCGACCATCGCGTACTCGGTGTCGTAGGCGATCGCCCAGAACACGTTGGCCAGCAGCATCAGCCAGGCCTCGACCGGGACGGCGCCGTGCACGGCGGCGAAGGCCATCGGGATCCCGAAGCCGAAGGCGATGCCCAGATAGGCCTGCGGCATCGGGAAGAAGCGTTTGGTGAAGGGGTAGCTGGCCGCGACGAAGGCCGCCACGAAAGCGAGCTTCCAGGTGAGGGCATTGAAGGGAATGATCAGGGCCAGGGCGATCAGCGAGAGCGTCGCGAAGACGGCCAGCGCCTCCCAGGGGCGGATCCGGCCGGTGGTGACCGGGCGATCACGGGTGCGCTTCACATGAAGATCGAACTCCCGGTCGGCGAAATCATTGATCGCGCAGCCCGCCGAGCGCATCAGCAGGGTGCCGAGGCAGAAGGCGAACAGCATGTAGGGATCCGGGGCGCCATCGGCGGCGATGAACAGCGCCCAGAGCGTCGGCCACAGCAGCAGCAGGGTCCCTATCGGTCGATGCAGGCGAACCAGCAAGGCATACGAAACGAGCCGGTTGGATATCGCGGGCGTCATGGAACTTTCAGGAGGCGGATCGGGTTTCGGTCGGGAGACAGGCCGCTGATGTTACCGGAGCCGCCGATGCGGCCGAAATCGCCATCCGTCGGCCATCGGGACGCCTGCCCTCAGGTTGCGGCCGCGCCTGCCGCAAACACGGATCATGGCGACCCATGCTTTCAGGCAGCCCGGCCCCGGCCTGCTGGTTCGTGCCGGCATCGGCCTGGCGACACTGCTGCTGGCCTTCTGCACGCTGGCGACCGAGCTTGCCGGCGAAGTGCTTTCGGCCGATGGCCCGACCATGCGGCTGCGCCCGCAGCAGCTGAACTCGCCGGTGCGACCCGGCAGCCCGATCCATGCGGGCGACCGCTTCCGGACCGGTCCCGAGGCGCGGCTCGAACTGCGCATGCGCGACGGCGCCGTCCTGTCGATCGGGCCGCGGACCGAGTTCCAGGTCGACGAGTATCGCTTCGAGGCCGATTCGCAGCGCGCCTTCTACTCGCTGGCCCGGGGCCTTGTGCGAACGGTCAGCGGCGCCATCGGCAAGACGCGCCACGAGGACTTCCGGCTGCGCACGCCGACCGCCGTGATGGGCATCCGCGGCACCGATTTCAGTGTCGAGCATTCCCTGTGCATGCCTTCGACGGGCTGCGACGACGGCGCCCTGCCCGGCGAGCGCCTGCGAGTTTCGGTGCATGAGGGACGGGTGGCCGTGACCAGCGCCCACGGCACGATCGAAGTGCCCGAAGGCCGTACCCTGCGGCTGGCGGGGCGCAAGGGCGTGCCGATGCCGGACGGCGAGCGGCCCCGGCTCGCGCCGCCGGCGCCGAATCCGCCGAAGCGCCCGCCCGCGACCGAAGACCGCTACCAGCCCGTCTTGCCCGGCGAACTCGGCCGCCGCGGCTGAGCGCCCGCCCCCGGGACATCTCGTACCCAGGCGCGCGCGCGTCCGGTATTCGCGCCAGGGCCGCGCTCCCCGCTGCTGCCCGGACCGCCGGCCATGCCGGCCGGGCTCGTGACCTCGAGGCCGGCCTCGGTCATGCGCCGCAGGCTGGCCGCGCCGATGCCGCGCACGCGGTCGCGCAGATCCTCGAGATCGATGTAGGGGCCGCGTTCGCGCTCTGCGATGATGCGCGCGGCGATCGCCGGGCCGATGCCCCGGATCGACTGGAGCTCGGCCTGCGAGGCGACATTGGCGTCGACGGCCAGCACCGGGCCCGGCAGGCCCAGCCCAGCGACACCAAGCAGGCAGAAAAGGATTGCCATGAGTGACGGAATCGGCATGGGGTTCTCCGGCAATGCGCCGCGCAAGGCGCCTGTGCCGGAAGACTATGCGGCCCGCAGCGGGCCCTGCCATCAGCCGGAGGTCTCAGCCTTGCGGATTGGCGGCGAGCCAGCGGACGTAGTGCGCAACCCCTTCCTCGACGGTGGCGAAGGGCGCCGTGTAGCCGGCCGCCCGCAGGCGGGTCGGATCGCAGCGGGTGAAGCTCTGGTACTTGCCCTTCAGCGCCTCGGGGAACTCGATGTACTCGAGCAGGCCCGCCGACACCATGCCGGCGAGATCGAGCGGCGCTTCGCCCCGCAGTTCGCGCAGGGTCGCGAGCACGGTGCGGGCGATGTCGTTGAAGGGCTGCGCCCGGCCGGTGCCGCAATTGAACACGCCGCGCATCCCCGGGTGATCGAGGCAATGGAGGTTCACGGCCACCACGTCGTCGACATGGACGAAGTCGCGCGACTGCTCGCCCGGACCGTAGCCGTCGTGGGGCCCGAACAGGCGCACACGACCATCGGCGAGGAACTGGTTGTAATTGTGGAAGGCCACCGACGCCATCCGGCCCTTGTGCGATTCGCGCGGGCCGTAGACATTGAAGTAGCGCAGGCCGACCACCTGGCTCTGGGCCCGCTCGAGGCGCCGTCGCACGATCTCGTCGAACAGCAGCTTCGAATAGCCGTAGACGTTCAACGGTGATTCGTACTCCGGCGATTCGATGAAATCGCTGCTGCCGCCGTAGACCGCCGCCGACGAAGCGTAGACGAACGGAATCGCATGCTCGAGGGCATGCTCGAGCAACGACATCGAGTAGCGATAGTTGTTCGCCATCATGTAGCGGCCATCGCTTTCCATCGTGTCCGAGCATGCGCCCTGGTGAAAGATCGCGCGAACGCCCCGCAGGCTGCCGAGGCGCTCGAGGAACTCCTCCTTGTCGAGGTAGTCCGCGATGTCCGCGCCGACCAGGTTGCGGAACTTCGCGGCGGTGCGCAGATTGTCGACCGCAAGAATCTCGCGCTCGCCCCGCGCATTTAGCGCCCGCACCAGGTTCGAGCCGATGAAGCCGGCCGCGCCGGTGACGATGATCATGATCCGAACAGCTCCTCTGGACTCACGTCGGCAGTGCCGAGCTTGCCGACCACGATGCCGCCCGCGGTGTTGGCAAGCCTCACCGCAAGCTCGATCGGACAACCGACCGCCAGCGCGGTCGCCAAGGTCGCGACGACGGTGTCGCCCGCACCGGATACATCGTAGACCTCGCGAGTCCGGGCGGCCACATGATGACTGCTGCCATCGCGGGAAAACAGCGACATGCCCTCCTCGGAACGCGTCAGCAGGAGCGAATCGATATCGAGCCGCTCGCGCAGCGCATGCGCCTTCGCCGCGAGATCCTCCTCGCCGTGCCAGCCGCCGACCACCGCGCGCAGTTCGGCCCGGTTGGGCGTGAGCACCGAGGCGCCGCGATAGCGATCGAAGTCCTCGCCCTTGGGATCGACCACCACCGCCCGGCCCGCCTCGCGAGCCATCGCGAGCATCCGGTCGACCTGGGCGAGCCCGCCCTTGCCGTAGTCGGACAGGACCATGACGTCGCAGTCGCCGACCGCCCCGCGCACCGCTTCGAGCTTGCTGGCGAGCGCTTCGGGCGCAGGGGTTTCCTCAAAATCGATGCGCAGCAACTGCTGCTGGCGGCCGATCACGCGCAGCTTGATCGTGGTCGGCAGGCGGGCATCGCGCGCCAGCCGTGTCTGCACGCCGAGTCCGCGCGCCATGCGCTCGAGCAGGTCGCCGGGCTCGTCCTTGCCGACGATCGCGACCAGGGTGGCCCGGGCGCCGAGCGAGGCGACGTTGCGCGCCACGTTGGCCGCGCCGCCCAGGCGCTCCTCGAACTGGCGCACGCGCACCACCGGCACCGGCGCCTCCGGAGAGATGCGATCGACGTCTCCGAACCAGTAGCGATCGAGCATCGCATCGCCGACCACGAGGATCCGCGCCGGGCTGAAATCCACTCGTTCAGTCACCGATGCCCTCCCCACGGCGAGGCGCATAGCTGTCCCAGTGGCTGCAACCCGGGCATTGCCAGTAGTAGGTGCGCGCCTTGAATCCGCAATAGGAGCAGAGGTAGCGTCCGAGGCGATCGGCCTGGTCCTTGGCGAGCGAACGGATGAGATCGTCGCGGGCGCGTTCACGCGGATTGCGGCCATCGGCGCCGGCCGCGAGCAGGGTTTCGAGCGCGAGCAGCGAAGGCCAGTCCCGCAGGATGCCCTCGGCCCATTCCACCGCGGCATCGACGCCATCGCGCCCCAGGCGCGCATCGAACACCGCCCGGAACACATCGATCGAAGGCGCGCTCGCCCCGATCGCCTCGAGTTGCGCCAGGCCCTCGTCGAGCCTGCCGGTACGCCGCGACGCCTCGAGCCAGGAAACCGCGATCAGGGAAGCATGCGCCGGGCTGAGCTCGAGCATCCGCTCCCAGGCTGCCAGCGCCTGCTCGGGCTTGTCGCCGCGCATGGCGAGCTCACCGCGCATCAGCCATGGCCGGGGATGCGAGGGATCGGCCTCGGTGGCCAGCCCGATCGCTTCCGTGGCCGCCGCCGCGGCATTGTCGCCTTCGGCGGCCAGGGCGGCAGCCGCGCGCTCGCAGTGGAAATGGGCCAGCTCGCGCGAGCGGTTCTCGCCGAGGTCGATGCGCAGGTGTTCCGCGATCTCGATCGCCTGCGGCCAGTCCCGCACCATCTGGGCGATCTGCAGTCGATGGTGCAAGGCAGCCGCCCGGTAGCGCGAACCCTCGAGCCGGTTGAAGGCATCCTCGGCGCGGTCGATCAGGCCCGCCCGCAGATAGTCCTGGCCGAGTTCGAAGAGCGCATGCTCACGCTGCTCGGCATCGAGATCGCGGCGTTCGATCAGGTTCTGGTGGACCCGGATGGCGCGGTCGGTCTCGCCACGGCGCCGGAAGAGATTGCCGAGCGCGAAGTGCAGCTCGATCGTCTCGGGGTCGACCTGGACGACGTCGATGAAGGCGTCGATCGCCTTGTCGGGCTGTTCGTTGAGCAGGAAGTTCAGGCCCCGGAAGTAGGCATCGGGCATGCCGCCGCCGGCGCTCGACTGGCGGGCATCGAATCGCGCCGCGATCCAGCCCAGGATGAAGAAGAGCGGGATGGCGAGGAGCCACCAGGCGTCGAAGGTCATGGTTCGGTCGTCCGGCCCGGGCCCGGTCCGCTCATGGGTTCCTAGCCGCTGATGCGGGGCGGGATCGCCGGCGCATCGGGGGGCAGCACATCCGGGGCGGCGGCCGATTCGTTCTCGCGAGCCTCGCGCAGGCGCAGTTCGCGCCGCAGGCGCGCCAGCTCGCGACGATTGCGAAAGAAGGACGGAAACGCGGCGAGCAGGCCCACGACCGCACCGGCGACGAAGAACAGCAGCAGGAAGATCACCAGCGGCGCCCGCCACGCGAAGCCGTCGCCGAAGAGGAAGAAGCGCAGTTCGGTGACCGTCGTGTTCGAGAGCGCGAAGCCGAGCGCGATCAGGAACAGCAACAGATTGAAGATCCAGGCTACGACGCGCATCGTGGGGCTCCGGGCGCAGGCACTGCGAGCAGTCAGCGTGGGGATTTCATGCCGGCATCGACCCGCTCGCGAAGGTTCTTGCCAGGCTTGAAGTGGGGAACCCATTTCTCCGGCACCATCACCTTCTCGCCGGACTTGGGGTTGCGACCGACGCGAGGCGGCCGGTAGGAAAGGGCGAAGCTGCCGAAACCGCGGATCTCGATGCGATGGCCATCGGACAGGGTCCCGGCCATCGCATCGAGGATGGTACGCACCGCGAACTCGGCATCCTTCGCCACCAACTGGGGATACCGCTCGGCGAGCCGGGCAATCAGTTCGGACTTCGTCATGGTCGGAGCCCCTGTTCCGGGGCCCTCCCCACTGCGCGCCGGACCTTTCATGTCCATGCCTGCCAAGCCTCGCCCGGGGCCGGCTTACTGGTCGTCGCCGCTGCTGTCGAGCTTCGCCCGCAACAGCGCACCGAGGTTGGTGGTGCCCGTGGCAGCGCCGCTCTCGGCCTGCATGCGCTGCAGCGCATCGGCGGTCTCGGCGCTTTCCTTGGCCTTCAGGGAGAGGCTGATCGAGCGGCTCTTGCGATCGACGTTGATCACCATCGCCTCGATCTCGTCACCTTCCTTGAGGTGGTTGCGGGCATCCTCGACGCGATCGCGCGAGATCTCCGAGGCACGCAGGTAGCCTTCGACATCGTTGCCGAGATCGCAGACCGCGCCCTTGGCATCGACCGCGCCGACCCGGACGCGCACCAGCGAACCCTTCTCGTGGGTGGCGGCGTAGTTGTTGAACGGATCGCCTTCGAGCTGCTTGATGCCGAGCGAGATACGCTCGCGATCGGTATCGATCGCCAGCACCACCGCCTCGACTTCGTCGCCCTTCTTGAAGTCGCGAACCGCTTCCTCGCCCTGGGCGTTCCAGGACAGGTCCGAGAGATGGACCAGGCCATCGATGCCACCGGGCAGGCCGACGAACACGCCGAAGTCGGTGATCGACTTGATGGTGCCCTTGACCTTGTCGCCCTTGCGGTAGTTGTCCGAGAACTCTTCCCAGGGGTTGGGGCGGCACTGCTTCATGCCCAGCGAGATGCGGCGGCGATCCTCGTCGATGTCGAGCACCATCACCTCGACCTCGTCGTTGAGCGAAACGACCTTGGACGGGTTGACGTTCTTGTTCGTCCAGTCCATCTCGGAGACGTGGACCAGGCCCTCGATCCCCGGCTCGATCTCGACGAAGGAGCCGTAGTCGGTGATGTTGGTGACCCGGCCGAACATGCGGGTGCCCTGCGGGTAGCGGCGCGAGATGCCGACCCACGGGTCGTCGCCGAGCTGCTTGACGCCGAGCGAGACGCGCAGGCGCTCCTGGTCGAACTTGAGGACCTTGGCGCTGATTTCCTGGCCGACCTGGACGACTTCCGAAGGATGGCGCACGCGACGCCACGCCATGTCGGTGATGTGCAGCAGGCCGTCGATACCACCGAGGTCGACGAACGCGCCGTAGTCGGTGATGTTCTTGACGATGCCGTTGACGATGGCGCCTTCGGCGAGCGTCTCGAGCAGCTTCTGGCGCTCTTCGCCCTGGGACAGCTCGATGACCGCGCGACGCGACAGCACCACGTTGTTGCGCTTGCGATCGAGCTTGATGACCTTGAATTCGAGGGTCTTGCCTTCGTACGGCGCAGTGTCCTTGACCGGACGCATGTCGATCAGCGAACCCGGCAGGAAGGCCCGGATGCCGTTGGTCATGACCGTCAGGCCGCCCTTCACCTTGCCGGTGATCGTGCCTTCGACCACTTCGCTCTGGTCGAGCGCCTTCTCGAGCTGCAGCCAGGCGGCCAGCCGCTTGGCGCGATCGCGCGAGAGCCGGGTCTCGCCGTAGCCGTCCTCGAGGGCATCGATGGCCACCGAGACGAAATCGCCTTCGCTGACGTCGAGTTCGCCTCTGTCGTTGAGGAACTCCTCGAGGGGGATGAAGCTCTCGGACTTCAGGCCCGCGTTGACGACGACGTAGTTGTGGTCGACCCGCATGACTTCGGCGGTGATCACCTCACCCGCGCGCATTTCCTGCCGCGAGAGGGATTCCTCGAACATCGCGGCAAAGCTTTCGGTTTCGTTCGAAGGGACGATGGTTTGGACGTTAGCCAATGTTGAAGATTTCCAATGAATGAATACGCACCGGCGAGTCGCTCGTGCCCGGGCCGCAGGATCGATCCTCTCGACCAGCGGGAGCGGGAACGTATCGACGCCACCAGCGGAGTTGCAACAAACCCGCAGAAGCGGGCACCTGTTCGCCTGCAACGCAGGCAAAAACTACTGCCTGGCCATCATCGGGCCGATCGGAGCCGGCCGCGAGCCAGTCCGACCACCCGATCGATCACCTCCGCAAGTGAGCTTTCGGAGGAATCGACGAGCACCGCATCCTCTGCCGCGACCAGCGGAGCCGCCGCTCTTTCGGTGTCGCGGCGATCACGCTCTCGAAGGTCGTGCAAAAGGTCGGATAGAGTAGCCGAAAAACCCTTTTCGATCAACTGCTTATATCGGCGCTCCGCGCGCACCTCGACGCTTGCCGTGAGGAAGACCTTGAGGACGGCGTCCGGGAATACCACCGTCCCCATGTCGCGACCATCGGCGACCAGGCCGGGCCAGCGTCGCAGGGCGTGCTGGCGCTCCAGCAGCGCGGAGCGCAAGAGCGCATGGCCGGCAATGCGCGAGGCCATCGCGCCGACCTCGGTCGCCCGTATCGCGGCGGCGACATCCTCGCCGGCAAGCCACACACCGCTGCCGTCGAAGGCCATCTCCATTTCGCGGGCAAGCCGCGCCAGCGCCCCGGGATCGTCATGGGCGACGCCCGCGCGAATCGCGGCGAGCCCGACGAGCCGATAGAGCGCCCCGGAATCGAGGTAATGCCAGCCCAGGCTCGCGGCCACCCCCGCGGAGACCGCGCCCTTGCCCGAAGCGGTCGGACCGTCGATCGTGACGACCGGAGCCGCGGTATCGTCGCTCACCGGGCTAGCCTCCGTCCCGTCCACCCGTGTCGGAAACGGCGGCGCCGGACCGGGCCGCGGGACCGGTCTCCGCGATGGCCAGGCCGGCGCCTGCCGCAAGCGGGACGAAACCGGGGAACGAGGTGGCAACGTTCTCGGTATCGCCGATCGAGATCGGGCCCGAAGCGCGCAGCGCCGCCATCGCGAAGGACATCGCGATCCGGTGGTCGCCATGCGCCTCGACCCGCCCGCCCGAGAAGGCCGCGCCATCGGGTCGGCCTTCGATGAGCATGCCGTCGGCGGTGGGTTCCGCAGCCACGCCCAGGGCCTGCAGCCCCTCGGCCATGGTCGCGATCCGGTCGGACTCCTTGACCCGCAGTTCGGCCGCGCCGCTGATCCGCGTGCGGCCGCGCGCGCAGGCCGCCGCGATGAAGAGCGCCGGGAACTCGTCGATCGCGAGCGGCACCAGCGCTTCGGGAACATCGATGCCCGAGAGCGGCGTCGCCCGCACCCGCAGGTCGGCGACCGGCTCGCCGCCGACCTCGGATTCGGCGAGCACCGTGATGTCCGCCCCCATCAGCCGGAGGATGTCGATGATGCCGGTGCGCGTCGGGTTCATGCCGACATGCTCCAGGACCAGGTCGGAACCGGGTGCGATCGAGGCGCCGACCAGGAAGAAGGCCGCCGAGGAGATGTCCGCGGGCACGTCGATCTCGCAAGCCGCGAGGCGCTGGCCACCTTCGATGGCAACCCGGGCGCCGTCGCGCTCCAGCGTGACGCCGAAGCCGCCGAGCATTCTCTCGGTATGGTCGCGGGTCGGCGCGGGCTCCTCGATGACGGTGCGCCCGCGCGCATAGAGGCCCGCGAACAGCAGGGCCGACTTGAGCTGCGCGCTCGCCACCGGCAGTCGGTACTCGATGCCCTGGAGACCGGCCGCTGGCGAGATCCGGACCGGCGGACAGTCGCCGTCGGTTTCGATGCGGGCTCCCATGCGCGCCAGCGGATCGGCAACCCGTCGCATCGGCCTGCGCATCAGGGTCTCGTCGCCCACCAGCTCGCTGCCGAAGGCCTGTCCCGCCAGCAGGCCCATCAGCAGGCGCATGGCGGTACCGGCATTGCCGCAATCGAGTGGCGCGCCTGGCGCCCGCAGGCCGTCGCGACCGACACCATGGACGGTGACCCGGCCGTCCTCGGGCCCTTCGATGCGAACGCCCATCGCCTGGAACACATTGCGCGTGGACAGGGCATCCGCCCCTTCCAGAAAACCCGAGACGCGCGTGACACCATCGGCGATCGCCCCGAGCATGATGGCCCGGTGCGAGATCGACTTGTCGCCCGGCACCCGTAGCCGGCCGAGCAGGCGCCCTCCGGGTTCGACTTCGTATCCGCTGTCGCTATGCATGTGATCGATTTCCTCGGCGCTCCCGGGGGCGCCGAATTAAATTTGCAGGCAAGCGATGAACGGGCTGCTCGCCTGGATGAATGGACCCGCCCCTACACCGATCCGGGTAGGCGGGAACTCATCGGATTCTAAAGGTGCAGGACGATGCCGACGAACAACAACGATTCCCTCGAATGGGTCGACATGGGAGTGGTGGTCGAGATGCTGCGTGCCTCGACCCTGCCACCTGAGCAACCCGCCCACGCCAGGCCCGCCGCGCCCGCGCCTGAGCCGATCCACCCGGTATCCCCGCGGGCCCTGCGCCTGGTCGAGATGCTGCCCCGGGGATTCCGTCTCTACGAGACCCGGCTGAACTATCCCCATGTGGTCGAGCAGCTCGCCGATAGCTGGCACGATCCGCAGCGCTTCGCCAGCCTGATCGACGAGCTGACGCTCGTCGATCGCCCAAACCGCGCCGGTTTTCCGTTCGAGGTGCTCACCGAGCTCACCAATCTGCGCGATCACTATTTCGCCGAGATCCATCCCGGCTACAGGGACAGGCTGCGTCGCGGCCGCGGCATCTAGTCCACCGATCGTCGCCAGCGACTGGCGGCGCCGAACAGGGCTTCGAGGGTGTCCCGGTCGGACGCCTCGAGCGCCCCCTCCAGGGCATCGAGCTTCTCGCGAAAGCGCCGCGCGCTCGCCAGCGCCGACTCCCGGTTGTCGAGCAGGATGCCCGCCCACAGCGTGGCCGAGGACGCACCGATGCGGGTGGTGTCGCGCAGGCCAGCGCCCGAGAAATGCCTTGCCGCTTCCGCGAAGGCGCCGTCGGCGATCGATGCGCACAGGGTGAACGCGACCGCATGCGGCCAGTGCGAGAACTCGGCGAACATCGCATCGTGGGCGGCCGGATGGATGGATTCGACCCGCGCGCCAAAGCGCTCGAGCAGGCCGCCGAGGCGCGTGGCCATCCGTTCCTGCGCGGGGCCGGCCGGGCACAGCAGCCAGATGCGTCCATCGAAGAGATCGGCCCTTGCGGCGGCCGGGCCACTGCCCTCGGAGCCGGCTATCGGATGGCCGGCCAGGAAACGGGGGCTGTCGGCACCGAATGCCTCCGCGGCGGCGGCCGCCACCGAGGACTTCGTGCTGCCGCAGTCGGTGACCAGGCAGTCGGGCGGCGCCACCCGGGCGATCGTCTCGAAGACCTGCGCCATGGCATCCACCGGGCAGGCGACGAAGACGAGCTGCGCATCGCGCAGGCCTTCGGCGAGATCGTCGGTGGCCGCATCGACGACGCCTGGCACGATCACGGCGCATACCCCCCGGTCGGGATCGACGCCGGTGAGCCGGCAGCCCGGCAGGGCGCGACGCAGCGCCAGCGCGATCGAGGCGCCGATCAGGCCCGCGCCGACGATCGTGATGCGCTCGAGGGGGGCGGACGTCCGCGGCCCACGGGCAGCCATCAGCGTCCGACCAGCGGCCGCAACGCGGCGAGGAAGCGATCATTCTCGGCCGGCAGGCCGACACTGACCCGCAACCATTCGGGCAGGCCGTAGCCCGCCACCGGGCGGACGATGACGCCGGCGCGCAGCAGGCCTTCATTGACGGCCGCGGCCTCACCCACCCGCAAGAGCGAGAAGTTGCCGAAGGACGGCAGGTATTCGAGCCCCATTTCCCGGAAGGCGCGCTCGAGCCGGTTGAGTTCGCTGCGATTCGCGGTCCGGGTGCGGGCGACGAACTCGTGGTCGGCCAGCGCGGCCTGCGCGGCGACCAGCGCCGGCGTGCTCACGTTGAAGGGCTGGCGCACCCGGTTGAGCAGGTCGGTGAGCTCGGCCTGCGCGAGACCGTAGCCGACCCGCAGGCCCGCCAGGCCGTAGGCCTTGGAGAAGGTCCGCGAGATGAGCAGGTTCGGGCGATCCGCCAGCCAGCGCGACGAATCGAAGCGGTCGGCATCGTCGAGGTATTCGTTGTAGGCCTCGTCGAGCACCACCACGACATCCTTCGGCACGCGCTCGAGGAAGGCTTCGACCTCGGCCGCCGGTACGAAGGTACCGGTCGGGTTGTTGGGATTGGCGATGAAGACGATGCGGGTGTCGGGCGCGATCGTCGCCGCCATGGCCTCGAGGTCGTGGCCATGATTGCGGGCCGGCACCACGATGGCGCGCGCACCGCTGGCCTGGGTGGCGAGCGGATAGACCGCGAAGGCATGCTCCGAATAGACCGCCGAAGCCCCCGGATGGAGCAGCGCTCGCGCCGCGATCTCGAGGATGTCGTTCGAGCCGTTGCCCAGGGTGATCCATTCGGGCGGGACATCGAAGGCGGCCGAGAGGGCCTGCTTCAGGTCGAAGCCGTTGCCGTCCGGATAGCGGGCGCCCTCGGCCAGGCAGGCGATGGCCGCCGCGCGGGCCGCGTCGGGCATGCCGAAGGGATTCTCGTTGGACGCGAGCTTGACGATCGAGCCCTCGTCGAGGCGGTAGCGACGGGCGAGCTCGGAGATCGGCATGCCCGGCTGGTAGGGAGCGATGGCGCGGATGTAATCAGCGGCGGGAATCGTCATCTTCGTTGCCATGGACCGATGTGTGGGGCGCTCAGCTCGCGCGGGGGTAGGAGCCGATGACCTGGAAATAGGCGGCATGGTCGCGGATTTCGGCGAGCGCCGCCGCGACCGCTTCGTCGTCCTTGTGCCCGAGGATGTCGACGTAGAAGAAGTACTCCCAGTCGCCCCGGCGCGCCGGCCGGGACTCGAAGCGTTTCATCGAGACACCGTGGCGCGCGAGCGGCTCGATCAGCCGATGGACCGCGCCGGCCCGGTCCGGCACCGAGAGGATCAGGGACGTGAGGTCCGCGCCCGACGCGGCGCACTGGTAGGTGCCGATGACCACGAAGCGGGTGCGATTGGCCGGGCTGTCCTGGATGCCCTCCCCGATCAGGGCGAGCCCGTAGGTGCGCGCCGCCGGCTCGCCCGCGATCGCGGCGAGCTTCGGATCGGCGGCGGCCAGGCGCGCGCCCTCGGCATTCGAGCTGGCCGGCATCCGTTCGATGCCGGGCGCATTGCGATCGAGCCATCCGGAGCACTGGGCGAGCGCCTGGGGATGGGCGCAGATCCGCTCGATGCCCTCGAGCGTTCCGCCCTGGCTCATCAGGCAGTGCCTTACCGGTATCGATATCTCGCCGGAAACCGTGAGCGGCGATTCGAGCAGCAGGTCGAGGGTGCGGCTGATCGCGCCTTCGTTCGAGTTCTCGATCGGCGCCACCCCGAAATCGGCATCGCCCGATTCGGTGCGCCGGAAGACCTCGTCGATCGTCGCGCAGGCCAGCGCTTCGATGCCATGGCCGAAATGCTTGTGGGCGGCCTGCTCCGAGAAGGTTCCGGGCGGCCCCAGGTAGGCCACGCGCAGGCGTCGTTCGAGCGCCCGGCAGGCGGAGATCACCTCGCGGTAGATCGCCTCGATCGAGGCGCCCGGCAAGGGGCCTTTCGACAGGGCGCGCAGGCGCTCGAAGATCTGGGCCTCGCGCTCGGGCCGATAGACGGGCGCGTCGGACTCGCTCTTGATCTCGCCGACTTCCTGGGCGCATATCCCGCGCGCATTGAGCAGATCGAGCATCTGCGCATCGATGGCGTCGATCCGTTCACGCAGCTTGAGCAGCCGCGGATCGATTGCGGCCGGGCCCGGGTCGGCGGGCTGGTCCACGCTCGGCTCGTCCGCATTCGGCTCGTCCGCATTCGGCTGGTCCGCGCTCATGATTCCGGCGCTCCGTCCGCATCGGCATCCGGCGCATCGGTGCCGTCCTCGGCACCGCTACCTCCGTTGCCGTTGCCTCCGTTGCCGTTGCCGTTGGCTTCGTTGCCGTTTTCCTCGTCGCCCTCGGGATCGTCGGTCTCGACCACCCGCTGCACGCCCGAGAGGGTGTCGCCGTCGTCGACGGAGATCAGGGTGACGCCCTGGGTTGCCCGGCCCATCTCGCGGATCTCGGCGACGCGGGTGCGCACGAGCACCCCGCCGTTGGTGATCAGCATGATCTCGTCGCCATCCTCGACCAGCACCGCCGCGACGACCTTGCCATTGCGCTCGGTGGTGGAGATCGCGATCATCCCCTTGGTGCCGCGGCCGTGGCGGGTGTATTCGGAAACCGGCGTGCGCTTGCCGAAACCGTTCTCGGTGGCGGTGAGCACCGACTGGGTCTCGGATTCGGCGACCAGCATCGAGATCACGCTCTGGCCTTCCTCGAGGAACATGCCGCGCACGCCGCGCGCATTGCGCCCCATCGGGCGGACATCACCCTCGTTGAAGCGCACCGCCTTCCCGGCGTCGGAGAACAGCATCACGTCGTGGTCGCCGTCGGTCAGCGCCACGCCCACGAGATGATCCTCGTCGACGAGATCCACCGCGATGATCCCGGCCTTGCGCGGGTTGGAGAAATCGGCGAGCGAGGTCTTCTTGACGGTGCCCAGGCGGGTCGCCATGAACACATAGGATTCCTCGTCGAACTGGCGCACCGGCAGCATGACGGTGATCTTCTCGCCGTCGGCGAGCGGGAACAGGTTGACGACCGGCCGGCCACGCGATGTGCGGGTGCCCTGCGGAACCTCCCAGACCTTGATCCAGTAGACGCGGCCGCGGTCCGAGAAGCAGAGGATGGTGTCGTGGGTGTTGGCGATGAACAGCTGGTCGATCCAGTCGTCGTCCTTCTTGCCGGCCGCCTGCTTGCCGCGCCCGCCGCGGCGCTGCGCCCGGTACTCGGACATCGGCTGGCTCTTGATGTAGCCGGTGTGCGACAGGGTGACGACCATGTCGGTCGGGGTGATGAGGTCCTCGGCGCCGATCTCGGTCGCGTTGAACTCGATGCGCGAGCGCCGTTCGTTGCCGAACTCGGCGCGGATCGCCCCGAGTTCGTCGGCGATGATGCGGGTGATGCGCTCGGGCCGGGCGAGGATGTCGAGCAGGTCGCTGATCAGCTCGATGATCTCGCGGTATTCCTGGACGATCTTGTCCTGCTCGAGCCCGGTGAGGCGCTGCAGCCGCATCTGCAGGATCTCCTGCGCCTGCGTGTCCGACAGCCAGTATTCATCGCCGCGCAACCCGAAGGCCGGATCGAGCCCCTCGGGCCGGTAGCTCGCCAGGTCGTCGCCGGCGCGCTCGAGCATCGCGCGCGCCATGCCGGCATTCCAGCCGCGCGCCATCAGCCGCTCTTTCGCGATCGGCGGGGTCGGCGAAGCCTTGATGAGCTCGATCATCTCGTCGACGTTCGCGATCGCGACGGCGAGGCCCTCGAGGATGTGGCCTCGCTCGCGCGCCCGGCGCAGCTCGAACACGGTGCGGCGGGTGACCACCTCGCGCCGATGCGCGAGGAAGTACTCGATCATCTGCTTGAGGTTCAGCAGGCGCGGCTGGCCGTCGACCAGCGCCACCATGTTGATGCCGAAGGTGTCCTGCAGCTGCGAGGCCTTGTAGAGATTGTTCAGGACGACTTCGGGGCGCTCGCCGCGCTTGAGCTCGATCACGACCCGCATGCCCGACTTGTCCGACTCGTCGCGGATGTCGGAGATGCCCTCGATGCGCTTCTCGTTCACCAGTTCGGCGATGCGCTCGAGCAGCACCCGCTTGTTCACCTGGTAGGGAAGCTCGTCGACGATGATGGCGGTGCGCGAGCCCCGGTCGATCTCCTCGAAATGGGTCGCGGCGCGCATCACCACGCGACCGCGACCGCTGCGGTAGCCCTCGCGCACACCGGCGATGCCGTAGATGATCGCGCCGGTGGGGAAGTCGGGCGCCGGTACCTTCTCGATCAGCTCGTCGATCGTGATGTCGGGCTGCTCGAGAACGGCGAGCGAGGCATCGACCACCTCGCCGAGATTGTGCGGCGGGATATTGGTGGCCATGCCGACCGCAATGCCCGCCGAACCGTTGACCAGCAGGTTGGGCAGCCGGGCCGGCAGCACCGTGGGTTCGTTTTCCTTGCCGTCGTAGTTGGGCTGGAAATCGACGGTTTCCTTGTCGATGTCGGCGAGCAGTTCGCTCGCGATCTTCTCGAGCCGGCACTCGGTGTAGCGCATCGCCGCCGCGTTGTCGCCATCGACCGAGCCGAAATTGCCCTGGCCATCGACCAGCGGGTAGCGCAGGGAGAAGTCCTGCGCCATCCGCACCAGGGTGTCGTAGATCGCGGAATCGCCATGCGGATGGTATTTCCCCATGACTTCACCGACGACCCGGGCGCATTTCACATAGGGCCGGTTCCAGACGTTGCTCGACTCGTACATCGCGAAGAGCACACGCCGGTGCACCGGCTTGAGGCCATCGCGCACATCGGGCAGCGCCCTGCCGACGATCACGCTCATGGCGTAATCGAGGTAGGAGCGTCGCATCTCCTCCTCGAGGCTGATCGGCAAGGTTTCCTTGGCGAATGGATCCATCGGCGGGGCTTCTCTGTCAGGGAATTCGAGTGAGAAAGCTCGGTGATACTTGAGCAGCTAAACCTTTGAATTCTATCATTTGACGCCGATTCCTCCGGAGGGGCGCCTACGCGCATCGCATGCCTGACGAAACCCTTGTGATCGCCCCCGCCTGGCTCGCCCGGGTCGAGCCGGGCTTCGATGTCGAGACCGGCATGGCGGTCGTCGTCCAGGCGGACCGCATCGCCGCCATCGAACCGGTGGAGCAGGCAAGGGCCGCCCATCCGCAAGCCGCGTTCATCGACCTGCCCGACCATCTGCTCTGCCCCGGCTTCGTGAACCTGCATTGCCATGCCGCCATGACGCTGCTGCGCGGCACCGGCGACGACCTCCCGCTGGAGCGCTGGCTGGGGGAGCGGATCTGGCCGATCGAGGGCCAGCTGATGTCGCCCGAGTTCGTCCACGACGGCGCCCTGCTCGCCTGCCATGAACTCCTGCTGGGCGGCGTCACCTGCCTCAACGACATGTACTTCTTCCCGGAGTCGCTGCTGCAGGCGGCCCGCGCGCTGGGCATGCGAGCGTGCGCCGGCATCGTCGTCATCGATTTCCCGAGCGCCTGGGGCAGCGGTCCGGACGACTACCTGGCCAGGGGCCTGGCGATACGCGATCGCTGGCTCGACGATCCCCTGGTCGGCTTCGCCCTGGCGCCGCACGCACCCTACACGGTCGGTGACGACGCGCTACGCCGGGTCGCCACCCTGTCGCGCGAGCTCCAGCTTCCCGTCCACATCCATGTGCACGAAACGGCCCAGGAGGTCGCGCGCAGCGTTGCGGCGCATGGCTGTCGCCCGCTCGAGCGCCTGCATCGGCTGGGGCTGCTCGGCCCGGACCTGATCGCGGTGCACGCCGTGCATCTCGATGCCACCGAGATCGCCCTGCTTGCAGCGCATTCGGCGAGCGTCGCGCATTGCCCGCATTCGAACCTGAAACTCGGCAGCGGCATCGCGCCGATCGCCGAACTGCTCGATGCCGGCGTCAACATCGGCCTGGGCACCGACGGCGCAGCCAGCAACAACCGGCTCGATGTGTTGCACGAAGCACACACTGCAGCGATGCTCGCCAAGGGGGCGAGTGGGCGCGCCGAGGTGTTCCCGGCGCGCGCGGTTCTCGAGGCGATGACGCTGGGCGGCGCGCGTGCACTGGGGATGGAGAACGAAATCGGCTCGATCCGGACCGGCAAACAGGCCGATCTGGTGGCCGTGGATTTGGGCGCGCCAGAATCGCGTCCCGTTTTCGACCCGATTTCTCACTTGATCTATACGGCCGGAAGGGAGCATGTTGCCGATGTCTGGATCGCCGGACACCATGTTGTTCGCAAGCGACAACTAGCCGCTAAGAACGGCAGGACGGCCCTCTCCGACGTAGTTGGTCGGATCGGGGTGTGGCAGAATCGAATCAGTAGGATTCTGTCGGGTACTGCTGCATCCTGAGGCGTGGCGCGTGCCGGCGATATGGATTTCTAACCCAGAATCGTTCCGTTCCTAGCGAGGAGAAACATGAACAAACCGGTCAAAATGGCTCATCTGATCGCGACCGCCGTTTTTGCTGCGGCTTCGACCGCCGCGGTTGCGCAGACGGGCAATGGTGGCTATGTCGGCAGCCCCGACCAGCAAGTCGTGGTCGATCCGTTCGGCCTTTGCTGGCGTACCTCGGCCTGGACCCCGGCATCCGCCAACCAGGACTGCGACGCCGACCTGCTGCCGAAGCCGGCGCCCGCGCCGGCCCCGCCCCCGCCCCCGCCGGCTCCTGCCCCGGCTCCCGCCCCGGCTCCGGTGCCCGCACCGCAGGCCGAGAAGGTCACCTTCGCGGCCGACGCGTTCTTCGATTTCGACAAGAGCGCGCTCAAGCCCGAAGGCGAGGCCCGCCTCAACGACCTGGTCTCCAAGATCCAGGACATGACCCTCGAGGTCGTGATCGCCGTCGGTCACACCGACAGCATCGGCGCGGCTGACTACAACCAGCGCCTGTCGGTGCGTCGTGCCGAGTCGGTCAAGAGCTACCTGGTCGGCCAGGGCATCGAGGCCAACCGCATCTACACGGAAGGCAAGGGCGAGAGCCAGCCGATCGCGTCGAACCAGACGCGCGATGGCCGCGCCAAGAACCGCCGCGTGGAGATCGAGGTGGTCGGTACCCGCATGCGCTGATGCGCAGTTCGGCACGGGCTTCGGCCCGTGGCGCACGAAGCCCCGCCCAGGCGGGGCTTTTTTTCGACCAGCGCCTGCCCGCTCCTTTCCTTCCGGTCGCCTAGAATGGACCGGCGGCCACCGGCATCCCGTGCCGGTGCCCAACCGAGGATTCGAATGAGCGAAATCGTCCGTGCGGCCGGCGTGTCCAACGTGGATGCGGCCGAGCTCGAGAAATTCCAGGCGATCGCCGCCAACTGGTGGGATCCGGATTCGGAGTTCGCCCCCCTGCACCGGATCAATCCGCTGCGCCTGGCCTGGATCGACCGGATCGCGCCGCTGGCCGAGCAGCGGGTGCTCGACGTCGGCTGCGGTGGCGGCATCCTCTCGGAAGCCATGGCATCGAAGGGCGCGAAGGTCACCGGCATCGATCTCGCGCAGGCCTCGCTGCAGGTCGCGGAGCTGCACAAGTTCGAAAGCGGCGTGGCGGTCGACTATCGCTGCATTGCGGTCGAAGCCCTCGCCGAGGAGGCGCCGGCGCAGTTCGACGTCGTCACCTGCATGGAGATGCTCGAGCATGTGCCCGACCCGGCCTCGGTGATCGGCGCCTGCGCGACGCTCGTGCGGCCCGGCGGCCATGTGTTTCTTTCGACCATCAACCGCAATCCGAAGGCCTTCCTGCACGCGATCATCGGCGCCGAGTACCTGCTGCGCCTGCTGCCGCGCGGAACCCACCAGTTCGACCGCTTCCTCAAGCCGTCCGAAATCGCATCGGCGGCGCGTCGCCACCGGCTCGAAGCGCTGGAGACCTGCGGGATCACGTACAACCCGCTGACGAAAGCCTACAGCCTCGCGCCCGACGACACCTCGGTGAACTACATGATGGCGTTTCGCCGGCCACTGGACTGACGGAGCGAGGCATGGCTTTCCCTGGACCCGCGCCGCGGGCGATGCTCTTCGATCTCGACGGCACCCTGGCCGATACCGCCGCCGACCTGGCGGCGGCGGTCAACGCCATGCGCGTTGCACGCAAGCAGGCGCCGATGCCGGTCGCCGACTTGCGCGGCTTCGCATCGATGGGCGCTCGCGGCCTGCTCGGCAAGGGCTTCGGCATCAGTCCCGAGGCGCCCGAGTACGCATCGCTGCGCGACGAATTCCTCGCGAACTACGAAGCCGCGATGCTGGTCCACACCCGTCTCTTCGATGGCATGGCCGAAGTGCTCGATGCCATCGAAAGCGCCGGCATGCGCTGGGGCGTGGTCAGCAACAAGGTCGAGCGCTATGTGCGCCCCATCGTTGCCGGCCTGGGACTGGCGTCGCGCTGCGGCTGTACCGTCGGCGGGGACAGCACGCCGGCGCCCAAGCCCGATCCGGCGCCGCTGCTGCTGGGGGCGAAACTGGTCGATGTCGCTCCGGCCGAGTGCATCTACGTCGGCGACGACCATCGCGACGTGATCGCCGGTCGTGCCGCCGGCATGCGCACGATCGCCGCCGCCTACGGCTATTGCAGCGGCGGGCCGCCCCCGCAGCAGTGGGGCGCGGACCACCTCATCGAATCGGTTCCGGAGCTGCTGCGCTTCGTGCGCTGATTCCGACGCGTACCCATACGGGTTCGCATTCGATTGCAGAACAAGGCGCGGCGCCGAAGACAGTGCGCTTGCACGGCAAGGCGCCCCAACGCAGTCATGCGATTGAATGCGAAGCCGTATCAGGGGGCGACCGTCCGCGCCAGCCAATCGGCGAGCTCATCGAGCGTGCCGGCCACCGCGACATCGAAGGCGGCCACCGCGCTGGCCGCATCGGCCTGGGCGACCGGCGCATCCCGGCTGAAGTCCTCGCGCCCGAGGATGCGACGCGTCGCCACCTCGAGTAGCTCGACCGAGAACGCCACCCGGACGACGCCGGGCTCCACGGCGGCATCATGGTAGAAATCCTTCACCACGATACGCAGGTACAGCTGCGCCCGCGTACCGCCACCGACCGTACCAACATCGGCGAACAGCTTCCGATCGCGCAGATTCCGTTCGACGATGCGCGCAAGCCGCTCGTCCACCGGCTCGGTCCAGCTCGCGAACTGGTAGTAGGCGCGCTGGGCGGGCGCCCTGGAAAACGCGATCGCCACGGCCTCGTAGAACGAGGAGCCCGCCAGCACGTCGATCCACAGGCTGCGCGGATCGGTCCGGGGCGCGGGCTCGGCGGTCGGCGGCATCGCCAGCTCGTACCAGGTCCGCGGCGTCGGGTCGCCCGGCCCGATCGAAATGCAGCCGGCCAACGCGGCGGCGACGGCGATGCCCGCCAGGCCCTTGGCGAAGCCACGGACGAGCCGGCCCGTATCGACCACCCTGTGCATCATGCGCCCCTTCCGATGGCCCGCATCATTGCGACTTCTCCCCGGGGCCGAGCTGGCGGGGCCCGGGGCCGAGGACCGCGCCGCGGGGATCGCCGAGCTGCTCGGCGGTGCGCGACAGCATGGCCGCCGCCGCCCGCATGTCGCGCGCTGTCAGCGAGAGCTCGGCCAGGGCGTCGGCCGACACCTGCTCGGCGGTTTCACCGATATCGCGCGTCGTCGCGCCGATGTCGCGGGTGGCCTCGCCGAAACCGGCGATCGCCGCCCTCGCCTCGTCGGCGGCCTCGCGCAGCTCGACCAGGGTGCGCCCTCCCTCGTTGAGCACCATGCGGGCGTCGCCGGTGAGCGGCCCGACCTGCACGGTGAATGCATCGGCCGCCGCGCCGATCCGCTGGCTGGTGCGTTCGAGCTCCTGCAGGGTCGCGTCCAGCGAGGCGACGACCGAATCGACATGCCCCATGCGGGCAACCATCCCGGTCGAGAGGTCGCGCAGCGCGAGCATGGTGTCGGAGAAGGCCTGGCGGTTGGCAGGCGTGAGCATGCTGTTGAGGTTGGCCAGCGCGGATTCGGCCGTGATGACCAGGCGGTTGGCCGATTCCGCGATCTGGTCGAGATCGGAGGTGCCCTCCGCGATCACCGGATAGGTCTCGCCGGGTGGAACCTCGGTGAGCGGCGGGCCAGGAACGCCCGGCGTCTCGAGATTGATGCGGGCGATGCCGGTGAGCAGGTTGCGGGCCACGATGGCGCTCGTGTTCTGGCTCACCGGCGTCGCGCGCTCCACCCGGACGCGAACATGGACCACGTTGATGTTCTCGCGCTCGATGGTGAAGGCCTCGACCCGACCCACCTTGATGCCGCGCATGTTGACGTCGCCGCCGATCTGCAGCCCCTCGAGCGACTGGCGTTCGAACCTGATGATGTAGTTCTGGTAGTCGGACGCCACACCGGTATGCGAGAGCCAGAGCACCGCGAAGCCGAGGGCAAGCGCCAGGGCAACGATGATCGCGCCGATGAGGGTATGTCGGGATTCGGGTTCCATGGGCTAGCCTGCCTCGCGGTCGCCATCAGGCGCCCGCGTACTGAAGTAGTCGCGAATCCAGGGATGGTCGACCCGCCGTACTTCCTCGAGTGTACCGTCGGCGATCAGCC
>JBAYRO010000039.1:0-25487 GCA_041676645.1 Burkholderiaceae bacterium
GCGGCCAGCGCCGGCTGGGCGATGAGCGATGCGGCGGCAAGCGTAACGCCGATGGCGGCGATGCGAAACTTCATGCGACTGTCTCCTGGTATCGGGATTCCGTTTTCCGGGCTCGCGCTCGAACCGGAAAGGACGCGACTTTTCGACGCCGCGACATACTAGCATCGAGAGCGGCTCGTCGGCTCCTGCATGCCCCGACCCCGTGCAGGCCAGTTGCCCCGATCCTGGTGGACGGCTACCAGTCCTCGATTCCGACCTCCATGCCGGCTTCGCGCAAAGCGTCCGCGCGCGCCCCTTGCCAGGCAGCAATATGCTCCTTGCCTTCCAGGTTCCGTGCCAGGAGCTTGCTCCAGGCTTCGGCGAGAACCTCCTGACGCCTGATCAGCCCGTCGTTGTGCGCCTGATGCGTCGCGTTCCACAGGCCTTTCTCCTCGAAGTACCGAATCGCGCCTTCGTGGTAAGGAACCACCCACTCGAGATTCTGTCGCTCGAGCGCCCAGCCGCCGTTGCCGGGGGCGGAGTCCTTGTAGAGCGGATACGTTTCGTCCATCGCGCGCATCACCGCATAGACGTCCGCCGCCTTGCGATCGACCAGCGTCGTCAGGATCGGATAGGGAATCATCGACAGTTCGATCGGCTGCTCCTTCGAAAGCCCGGCGCCATCCGTCGCCTTGACTGGCACGAAGAAGGGCGCCAGCGCCAGCACTCGTTGCCAGCCTTCCGTATCCGACGCGGGCATCGGTGGGTAAACCACGCCGCGTGGCGACTGGGCAAGTTCATACGTGATGCCGGCAAGCGAGTTCGCGAAAGCAGCATCGACCTGGCCATTGACTATTCCCTTCAAGCCCGCGCCATATCCGCCGAACTCCACCTTCTCGACGTCATCCCAGGTCAGCCCACCGAATGCGAGCAATGCGGCCGTGTTCTTCTGCAAGGCCGGTGAACCGATCACCCAGGAAACCCGCTTGCCCTTGAGGTCCGCCACCGTCTTGA
Organism: Burkholderiaceae bacterium; assembly: GCA_041676645.1. Classification (GTDB taxonomy): domain Bacteria; phylum Pseudomonadota; class Gammaproteobacteria; order Burkholderiales; family Burkholderiaceae_E; genus JAMLIN01. Next base: position 994 of record JBAYRO010000039.1, read on the forward strand.
CACCCGTGTCGGCCGCGACGATGAGGGGAAGCGCGAAGTCGCCGATATTGGTGAGCAGGATCCGGACCGGCATCGGCCCCCAGTCTCGGGCGCCGAACTCGAACACGCCTTCCTGCTGCATGTACGTGGCGCTGCCGTTGGCGACGAAATCCAGTTGCCCGGTCTTCAATGGCAGTATTCGCGAAACATCGTTCTTGCCCGGGATGATCCGCAGATTGACGCCGTATTTCGTCTTGAACGCGCTTGCGATGCCGACGACCTGACTGTAGCCGCCGGAACCGACGTCGTACGCGCTCCAGGCCATTGTCTCCGGCAACTCTGGTTCGGCGGCAGCGGGCTGCGCAGCGAAAGCGCATGTTGCCAGTACGGCGCTCGCGAGGGAAAAGCGATGCGACATCGTCGGCCTCCTCTTGTGGGAATTTCCGCCAGCCTACACGCATATGGCCGCGCGGCATACGATCTCCTCGGCGATAATCGCACCCATGCCGAAGATCCTGCTCGTCGACGACGACGATGAATTGCGCGACATGCTCGCCGAGTACCTCGCCCGCGACGGCTTCGAGACCGAGACCGCCGCCGACGGCGCCCGCGGCGCCGAACTCGCGCTCGGCCCGGGCATCGACCTCGTGGTGCTCGATGTGATGATGCCCGGCACCGACGGCATCGAGGCGCTGCGCCGAATCCGGGCGGCGAGCCCCATCCCCGTGCTCATGCTGACCGCGCGTGGCGACGACATCGACCGCATCGTCGGGCTGGAACTGGGCGCCGACGACTATGTGCCCAAGCCCTGTACACCGCGCGAACTCGCCGCCCGGATCCGGGCGATCCTGCGGCGCAGCGACTCCACCGGGCGCGACCTCATCACCGTCGGTGCGCTGAGCCTGCATGTTTCACAGCGCCGGGCAACCTGGAACGAAGCCCCGATCGAACTCACCGGCGCGGAGTTCGAGGTACTGACCGTGCTCGCGCGCCACGTCGGCACCGTGGTCAGCAAGCAGGTCCTTTCGCGCGAGGCCCTGGGCCGCGAGCCGGGACGCTTCGATCGCAGCATCGACATGCATGTGAGCGGCATCCGCCAGAAACTCGGCAGCCGCAGCGACGGCAGCTCCTGGATCCAGACGGTACGCGGCCGCGGCTACCAGCTGGTGCTGGACTGAAGGCCCCCCCGAATGGGCCGACTCTTCTGGAAGATCCTCGCCGGTTTCTGGCTGGCCCTGATCGCGGCGGCAATCGGCGCCGGCATCGGCGTGGCGCTCGAGCAGCAGTCGCGCTTCGATGAGCGCATGGCCCGCTTCGAGGCCTCGCCGCTCGCGACCGGCCCCTACACCCGGGCCCGGATCGCCGAGACCGCGGCACTGCTGCGCCATGCCGGCCCCGAAACCACCGCACGCGTGCTGGCCGAACGCGGTCCGCGCGCGGCCCGCCGGCCGGTGCTGGTCGTCGACGCCCAGGGCCGCGACCTGCTCGGGCGCGAGGTCCCGGCGCAGGCGCTCGCGCAGGCGCGGGCCGAGGCGATCGACGACGATGCCGTCGCTGTCGACGCTCCCGAGCCGGACGACGGGATCCGCAGCACCGCGAGTCGCGTCAGGCTTGCCGATGGCGGCGAGTACATCCTGTTCGCCGCCACCGACCGCTCCTGGAGCCCGGGGCGCGGGCCGGGTCCCGCACCGGGCCCCTGGTCGCCGTGGCTGCTGATCGGCGCCGGCCTGGTCGCCAGCCTCGGCTTCGCCGCTGGCCTCGCCTGGTACATGGCACGTCCGATCCGGCTGATGCGCGCGGCGGTACGCCGCGTCGCCGGCGGGGATCTCGAGACCCGGATCGGCGCGCGGCTCGGTGCCCGGCGCGACGAGCTCGCCGAGCTCGGGCACGACTTCGATGCGATGACGACGCAACTGCAGGCGCTGATCGGCGCCCAGCAGCGGCTGCTCCATGATGTGTCGCACGAACTGCGCTCGCCACTCGCCCGGCTGCAGGCGGCGGTCGGCCTGGCCCAGCAGGATCCGGCGCGCGCGGGCGCGATGCTCGAGCGCATCGAGCGCGAGTCCCGTCGGCTCGATGAGCTGGTCGGCGAAGTGCTGGCGCTCGCGCGCGCCGAATCGGGACCCGGAGCCGGAGCGCGCGCGCCCGTGGAGATCGACGAACTGCTGGCCGAGGTAGCCGACGATGCCCGCTTCGAGGCCGAGCCCCTGGAACGCTCGGTGGTCCTCGCGATCGCCGCGCCGGGCGCCGCCATCGTCGGCCACGCCGAGCTGCTGCACCGGGCCTTCGACAATGTGGTGCGCAATGCGCTGCGCCATACCGTCGCGGGCAGCGCAGTGGAGATTGCCTCGCGACTGCGCGACGACGGCGTCGAGATCCGCATCGAGGATCGCGGGCCGGGCCTGGCGGCGGGCGAGCGCGACCGCATCTTCGAGCCATTCACCCGCGGGCCGGCGCCCGACGACGGCAACGGCTTCGGACTCGGGCTCGCGATCGCGCGCCGCGCGATCGAAGCGCATGGCGGGCGGATCGCCGCCTTCGATCGCGAAGGCGGCGGCCTCTCGGTGCGGATCGAGCTGCCGCTGGCAGGCCGCTCCTAAACCCCGTCGAAGGAGCGCCTCAGGGCGTCACGATCGCGGCGCCCGATCGCCAGGGCGATCCCGACCAGCTGCCGGAACAGCGCCGGCGAGAGCAGCCGCAACATCCCGATGTAGATCGCCGCGCCGACGACGACGGCCATGGCGAGCGCGACCGGCTGCGGCAGGACCCGGGCCGCCATCGGCAGCAGGAACCAGACCGCGGCGCCCATCACGAGGGCAGCCATCATGGGCACCATGCCGGCCAGCGCCTGGGTACGCAGGGAAAGACCGCTGATCGCCCGGATCATCGGCGCGGCAACCGGCCAGACCAGGTAGCCGCGCACCAGCATCGCCAGACCGACCAGACCCACGCCGAGCGGAGCGGCAAGACCGACGAGCACCAGCGTCAGGACGACGCTGATCGCCGCCACGATCACGTGCCGGCCAGGATGGCCGCTGCCGCGCAGGACCGCCGCCTGCAGGGAGCCGGTCGCATGGCGCAGGCCGAGCAGCAGCAGCGCCTCGGCCACTGGCACGGCGGCGATCCAGCCCGCGCCGAAGAACATCGGGATCAGCACCTGGGCGCAGGCGGCCAGGCCCACGAAGAGCGGCGCGCCGACCAGCGTGGTGGCACGCAGGGCGCCCGCCGAGATGCGCTGCAGCGCGACCCGGTCCTCGCGGACCCGGGCGACGCCGGCGACCAGCACCTGGTAGACGGGCAGGGTCAACACGCGGGTGGCTTCGGTGAACAGGCGCTGCGCCAGGGCGAAGAGCCCGACCGCCTCGGTGCCCAGCACCCGGCCGACGATGATCCTCGGCAGTTGCTGTTCGAGGTAGGCGAGCCCGTAGCTGCCCCAGGTATTCAGGTTGTAGACGACCAGTTCGCGCACATCGCGCGGCCGGAACCGCCATCCCGGCCGCCAGCGCGCCGCGCCGAAGGCGAGCGCGGCATGGACGACACCGCGGACGATCTCCATGAAGACGAGGCTCCAGATGCCGGCGCCGGCCAGCGCCAGGCCGATTCCGGTGATGCTCGCCGCCACCGCGCCAATCGACTCGGCCGCCGCCAGGGCGCGAAAACCCCCTTCGCGCATCAGTCGCGCCGTCGGCACGACGAGCAGCGCCGCAAGGACGATGTTCGCGCCGCGCCACGGCAGGATCTCCTCCAGTTCGGCGCCACCGTTGAGCATGGCGGCGGCCGGCGCCGCCCCGGCCGTGAGCGCGGCCCAGGCGAGCAGGCCCATCGCCAGCGGCAGCACGAAGCTGGCGTTGAGATGGCCGGCGCGCACGCTGCGGCGCTGCACCAGGGTTTCGGTGGGACTGGCAACCAGGAAGATGTCGGTCAGGCCGATCAGGACCCAGGACAGCGCGATCACGCCATAGGCCTGCGGCCCGACGATGCGGGCGATCAGGGCGAGTGCGACGAGATTGATCGCGAACTGCGCCAGCTTGCCGGCGGCATTCCAGGCGGTGTGGTCGACCAGCTGGCTGGGACGGGGCATGGACCGGGACAGTGACCAGTGGAACCGACGACGACGGGCCAGCCGGCCCGGTCAGCGGACGATTTCGCAGGCCGACAGCGGCTCCGCGGTGGAGTACACGGGTCGGCGGTAGAGCGCATCGGCATTGTCCGGGCGCCGCGGCGCCTGCATCAGCCATTCCTTGAGCGATTCGCGCCATCCGGAGCGGCGGATCGGTGTCGACGCATTGTCCTGGTTGGCATCGATCAGCAGGCGCACATGAGCATCGGCCCGAGTGCCTTCGACCCGCCATCCCGGCGCCTGCGCATGGACCGAGAAGTCGCCACGCTCGACGGGCAGCGGCTCGCGCTGCACCTCGAACATCGCCTGCTGGCGATCGGCATGGTAGGCGACGATGAGCGAGCGCAGCGACCAGAAGCAGCTGGCGGGACCGGAGTATCCATCGAGCAACGCGGGATCATCCGCGCAGACGCCCTGCGTCACCCGGCCCTGGTCGATCGCCCCGCGGGGCACGTAGTACGACCAGGTCGCATCGAGCGCGCGCATCGCCTCGCCGGGAGAGACCTCCGCCGGCGCGACCAGGGAAGCCGCCAGCAGCGGCGCCGGCGCGGCGAGCCGGTAGCACAGACTGTGGCCCATGAGGGGCACGCCATGCGGGCCGAACAGGTGCTTGTAGAAACCGGCGAACTCGGCAAGGCGGGCGCGGATCCGCTCGCGGTCCCATTGCGGATCGATCTGGTCGATCCAGAACAGGGCGTAGTGCATGCCCCAGGCGTTGTAGTAATCGAAGCCCTTCGGGACGTCCGCATACCAGCCGTCGCCGCGATACTGCATCTCGAAGCGTTCATAGGCGGTGCGCACCCGCATCGTCGACTGCCCGGTCGAGCCGCCGAACGAATCGACGACGCGCTCGATGAGCACCGGGTACAGGAGCCAGACGCCCTGGTGGACCTGCTGGCGCGACGCCTCGCGAAGCCAGTCGAGGACTCGCGCCCGCTGTGCCTCGTCGAGCATCGGCCAGAGCCGTTCGCGGGCAAGCCACAGGCCGAGCGCGATGTCGCTCGCTTCGACGATGCGCTGGTCGAACTCCCCGGCTTCGCCCCAGTACTCCGGGTGCGCGGGATCGGTGCCCGCCACCAGGCCGTCGCGCAGCGCCTCGGCAAGCGATACCGGCCCATCGGCGGTTTCAACGATATCGTTCGTCTCGCCCAGCCAGGCGGCCGCGAACGGGAAGACGCGCGAGAAGCCCTCGACCGCATCGACCTCCCGACCGTTGCCGCTCGGCTCGCCGGGATAGTAGGCCCGCGCTCGATGGTCGCCGCGGTACGCGAGGAATCCCTCGAGCAAATGCGCGGCGGCCGCTTCGTAGGGCTCTCGGCCCAGGCCCTCGGCCTCCGACGCTGCGGAGGCGAAGGCGCGACGAAGCTCGCCGCCCGGCTGGATCGCCATCGCGAGCGGCTCGGCCCGCACGCCGAAGCCCTCGACCTGATTCTTCTGGCGCAGGAACAGGCCGGCCGCGACGACCAGCACGACGAATCCGACCATACCCAGCACGAGCAGGCCGAGCAGCCAGCGGCGCAGGCTCATGCAGGCCTCCCGGTTTCGATCCGCAGCGTGCCGTGCTGCTCGCCATCGCGGGCAAGGCTGGCGGCCAGATGCTCGGACAGGCGCAAGGCAAGCTGGACGATGGTCAATGTGGGATTGGCGAAGCCGGCGCTCGGGAAGACCGAGGAACCTCCGATGTAGAGATTGCCGATGCCGTGGACGCGACAATCGGCATCGACCACGCCCCGGCGCGGATCATCGCTCATCCGTGTGCCGCCCATGTGGTGGTTGCCGCCGATCTCGTCATCGGGCGGGAAGCCGCCGGCGCCCTCGACCCAGGGATCGAGCCGGATCCGCCCGATGCCGCGGGCCGCAAGCTCGCCGGCGAGCAGCTCGACGGCGACCTGCGGCGTACGTCGGTCGAAATCGTCCAGGTACCAGTGCAGGTCGGTCCGCGGGATACCGAAGGCATCGACTCGATCGGACAGCACGATGCGATTGTGCGCCCGCGGCGGTTGCTCCCATGAAGCGCGCAACAGCAGGCCGCAAACCAGCCGCTTGCCCAGGCGCCGGAACACCTTCTCGCCGAGGGCGGGCGCGACGCAGGCAAGCTGGGTGACGAGTTCCCGGGCCACGCCTTCCTTGGCCGGATGGATACGCAGGCCGCAGTTGAGGATTCGGTGCTCGCGGATGGTCGCCGCGGTCGGCGCGATGAAGACGGCGCCGTGCGAGTCGAACTCGAAGGGAAAATCGTCCTCGAGCAGGATATGGCCGAGCGTGAAATGCGGATGCTCCATCCAGTAGCGCCCCAGCGCCGCCGGTTCGGGCACCAGCCTGCCGCCCGACTGCCGATTGGCCCACAACAGCAATCGGCTGTTCTCGATGCCGCCGGCGCAGAGCACGAAGCGCCTGGCCGCGACCAGGCGCTCGGCGCCGTCGCGATCGCGTACCCGGGCATGGACGACACGCCCCGCCTCGACATCGAAGCCGGTGACATAGCAGCCCAGCGCAAGGTCGACCCGCTCGCTGCGCCGGAAATCCTCCCCGTAGAGCGTGGCGAAGTTCACCGGCGGCGAATAGCCGAAGGGAACCTGGCGCAGCGAATCGCCGAACTCGACGGGCGACGGGAACTCGGGCAGCTGGAGAATACGCAAGGCCGGCTCGAGCCAGCGCTCCAGCTCGGCCGGCTCGATCGGCCAGGCCGCATCGATACCGTCCACCTTGTTGTCGAGGTCGACCGGATCCAGCGGCCGACACCAGCCGCCCCAGTGGTTGGACGAACCGCCGAACTGCCGCAGCCGGCTGACCGACATCGGCAAGAGCGGCGGGCCACCGTAGAAGTCGCCCTCGTAGACCGCCTGCGAGGCTTCGTTCCAGGATTCCTCGCCAGCCTCGAGCAGCAGCACCGAGAGGCCCGCCTGGCCGAGCGCATGCGCGATCGTCGCGCCAGCGGGCCCGCTGCCGATGACGCAGACCTCATGGCGCCGGCTGCGTGCGTCCAGCGCGCCGAGGGAATCGACGAGCATCAGCGGTCGCTTCGGGCGAGCAACCAGCCCTCGCGGTGAATCAGGCCGCCGCTCGCGCGATGCGAAGCCGGTCCTGGCCCGGAGGGAGTCGCGACGGGATCGGCAACGGTGGCGGCCCGGGCCGCGCCGGGCAGCGCTGCGGCAACGACGGGTGCACCGGACGCCGCGATCACGCCGAGCAACCGGCGCCGGCCGGCCAGCGCCGGCCCCGAGGGAGAAGTCTTCTTGTTGTTCATCGCATCATCGTGGCATGGCGAATGTCGATATCTTCGCCCACTTCGGCGCCGCGCACACGACCGATCTGCGCCCGCCGCACCGGGTCGGCCGGATCGTCGGCGAACTTGCGCGCGAACCAGCGGTCGCTTTCGCGAAGAATCGACAGATCGGCCGGGGCGAAGACGAGGGGGTGGCCTTCGGGACTGAAGCGGTTGACGAGATGGTTCAGCGGCCCGAGCCGAAGATCGGCATTGCCGAGCAGGGTAGCGAAGAGCAGTTCGTCGGGCTGGTCGAGGTCGCGGAAGTAGCCGGTGCTTGCCGGATCCTCGATCGCATCGACGAGGTAGGCGATCACATGGCGGCGCGCGCCGAACCAGGTCGATCCCATGTAGGGCCGGAACCGCGAATCGAAGGGGTGCGGTCCGAGCCGCCCCCTGACGGCGGCAGCGGTGACGCCACGGGCCAGGCGCGCGACCAGGCTGTGCCGATGCGCGGACGCCGGACGCGAGATCGCAAGGCCGGCACGATACTCGATCGTGCGGTCGGCCCCCAGCGCACGGTGGCGTGCATGGCGCAGCAGGCGCTTGCGCGTCGAGCCCCCCGGCGCGAAGGTCCGGAACCCGAACTCCACGACCGCATCGTCGCTCGCCAGGAGATCGACCAGCGACAGGTGGGCATCGCAGCGATCGGCGGCCACGAAGTCGGCGAACTGCGCCACCGGCTTGAGCGGCAGGCAGGTCGGGCTGAGCAGCTGGAAATAGTCGAACGGCCCCGCGTCGAGCGCGGCTCGCATCAGCCGGGCCACCGCGCGGGCGAACCCCCAGGTCCCCCAGCCGGTACGCACCGGCTCATCGACCAGGCGCAGGTTCGGCGCCTGCGGCGAACGATGCGCAAAGCGCTCGAAATCATGGTGGACATGGACGCTGAACGGAGCGAGCAGCCCGGCGAGCTCCGATACCGCTTCGGGGCGGTAACCATCGGAGACGACGCCGAACACCACGCTTTCCGGACCCCACCGTCGGCCCGACTTGTCGAAACTCATGAGCGCCCTCGTGCAATTCCCGCGCCCGGGTCATGGCGACCCGGACGGCAGCCCGCGCGATCGTCGGCCGCAGCCGCCGTCCGGGCTGTATCGCGCCGACTATCCGCCCTTCGCGCGTCGGCGTTCGGCCCGGAACGCCGCCATCGCGCGTGCCGGCTCGTCGGTCTCGTAGGCACTGGCGAAAGCGTCGATGCCGGCGCGCACCGCATCCGAGATCGGCAGATCCTCCCACTTGCGGATCAGCGCCTTTTGCAGGCGGATCGCGCGCGGAGTCGCCAGCAGCAGCGCATCGAGCCATTCGTCGACCGTGGCATCGAGCGCTGCGTCGGCGACCACCCGCTCGACCAGGCCCCACCGCGCCGCTTCCTCGGCCTCGTAGACTTCGCCGAGCAGCAGCAGCTCGCGGGTCCGCCCCCAGCCGACCAGGCCGGGCAGCAGCGCGGCTTCGACCACTGAGGGAATGCCCAGGCGTACCTCGGGCATGCCGAACCGGGCCGACACCGCCGCGATCCGCAGGTCGCATGCCGCGACCAGCTCGAGCCCGGCGCCGAGGGTGAAGCCCTGGATGCGGGCGATCACCGGCACCGGCAGGCGCCGCACCGCATCGCAGCAGCGATGCACCCGGGTGATGAACTCGCGCCCGCCGTCGGGGTCGCGGATGGCGCCCATCTCGTCGATGTCGGCGCCGCCCACAAAGGCCTTCGGTCCGGCGCCGGTCAGCACGACGGCGCGCAGTTCCTCATCCTCGGCGAGCTGCTCGAAGACCGCCACGAAGGCATCCATGAGCGCCGCGTTCATGGTGTTGAGCCGTCGCTCATTGGAGATCGTGACGCGGGCGATGCGCCCGTCCTCGCCCCGTTGCTCGAAATCCAGCCTGACCGGCTGCCCAGCGTTCGAATCCATGTCCACTCCCGAAGTCACCCGCTGCCAGCGGCGGCCGATGCCCGCAGTGTAGCCTCCCGATGCCGGCGACGGCCGATGCGTTCTATCATGGACCGCAGGAAAGGCGCGGCCGGTACCGGCGAGCGAAGGCGGCGCACCATCGACGGAGAACCCGATGAACGATGCCCTGCACACCATTGCCCCCGATCGCATCCGCGAGCATGTCGGCGAAACCGAGTGGGCGGCGCGGGTGCGCCTTGCCGCGGTCTACCGCCTGCTGCACCGCTACGGCATGACCGACCTGATCTACAACCACGCCACGCTGCGGGTGCCGGACACCGAGCACATCCTCATCAATGCCTACGGCTACCTGTACAACGAGGTCTGCGCATCCAATCTCCTGAAGATCGACCTCGACGGGCGCGTGGTGCTGGCGCCGGACGACCCCCATGGCTACGGCATCAACGTCGCGGGCTACGTGATCCATTCGGCTGTGCATGAAGCCCGCCGCGATGTCGACTGCGTGATCCACACCCACACGCGCGCCGGCATGGCCGTCTCCGCGATGGCCGACGGCCTGCTGCCGCTGACCCAGACGGCAATGCGCTTCCACGGACGGATCGGCTACCACGACTACGAGAGCGTCGCGATCGACGTCGACGAGCAGGCCCGCCTGCTCGCGGATCTCGGCGGGCACGATGCCATGATCCTGCGCAACCACGGCCTGCTCGCGGTGGGCCCGAGCGCGGCGCAGGCCTTCAACACCATGTACTGGCTCGAGATGGCCTGCAAGGCGCAGGTCGACGCCATGGCCGGCGGCGCCCGGCTGCACATGCCGCCCGAGGCCATCCGCGAGAAGACGGCCCATCTCTACGCACCCGGGACCCGGCGTGCCTTCGGCGAGCTCGAGTGGCCGGCGATGCTGCGCGAGCTCGACCGGATCGACCCCGGCTACCGCAACTGAACGGAGGCCACCGATGTACGACATCGCCCGCATGCTGGTGCTGGTCGACGACAGCAATCATGCGCGAAACACGATCGGCCTGGCGGCGGCCACCGCGGCGCGTTTCGATGCCCGGCTGATCGCGGTGTACACGGTCAGCCCGTTCGCGGGCACCTACCTTACGCCGGAGATCTCCGCCGCGGTGGTCGAGATCGCCCGCGAGCAATTTGCCCTCGGCAGCGAACGAACCCGCCAGCTCGTCGAGGAAGTCGCGCGCGAAACCGGCCATGCCATCGACCTGATCGACCCCGACGGCATACCCCAGGTCGACGTCATCCAGCGCTGCCGCTACGCGGACCTGGTGGTGGTGGGCCAGCGCGACCCCGGCGAAGGTCCCAGGCCGCGCTCCAACCTGTCGACCCGGCTGCTGCTCACGGCAGGGCGACCGCTGCTGTTCATGCCCTACGCCAGCGCATCCATGCAATGCGGCCGGCGGATCCTGGTCGCATGGTCCGACACCCGCGAGAGCGCCCGGGCGCTGCACGATGCCCTGCCCTGGATGAAAAGGGCCGAATCGGTCGAGATCGTCGCCATTCGGCCCGCCGACACCGATGTCGATGCGTCGCTCGACTCGGTGCTCGAACTGCTCGACTCACATGGCATCGCGGCGAACGCCTCGCAGCACGCCGGCCCCAGCCCGTCGATCACCGAAAGGATCATCGCACCGGCGTCGGTCGACGCGGCGGTCGCCGAAATGCTGCTCTCGCTGGCGGCCGACCATCGCGCCGACCTCATGGTGATGGGCGGATACGGCCACTCGCGAGCGGTGGAGTTCGTGCTCGGCGGCGTCACCCGCACCGTGCTCCAGTCGATGACGGTGCCGGTGCTGATGTCGCACTGACGCGCCACATCGACGCGCCGTTCGGGCGCGTCGATCACCCACTCGTCACTATACCGCGGCGATCCGCTCAGCAGTCCGCCGGGCTGGGCGCCGGTGCGGGCGCCGGGGCGGGCGTCGGCGCAGGTGCCGGACCAGGCGCGGGATCGGGCTTCGGCGCGGGTGCCGGTGCCGGGGCGGGCGTCGGAGCCGGAGTGGGTGCTGGTGCCGGACTGGGCGCCGGAGCCGGCGCCGGAGTCGGACTCGGTGCCGGCGCGGGACCGGGTGCGGGAACCGGAGCCGGAGCGGGAGGAGCCGGCAAGGGGTTCTTGTCCGCAACCTGCAGCTTGGTCAGAACGTTCTTCGTGATGGCGCACTCGGGTTTCAGTCCCGCGCAGTCGGACAGGGCGTAGGACCAGTCGACAGTGGCAACGTTGAAGACTTCACCGCCGCCCGTGTGCTCGTAGGCCACCATCGTCGCCCAGGCGCCCGGTTCGCCAGTGTAGAGGCTCTTCCCGGCGTGATAATCCCCTTCGTTATCGAAATTGTTCATCCAGCCATTACCGAGTGCCGCGGTGGCGAGGATCTGCAGGCCCTGGGGCGTGCCGTCGGTACCGGTCGGCACCGCGATGCGATCGGCGCCGCTGCCCTGCCATTCGAAATCGGCGCCATCGGCCTCGAAGCTGATGATCATGTCATCGGCGCCGAAGTCGTCGCCCTTGGACAGTCCGGAGCCGGCGAAAGCCCAGTGGTCCGGCTGCTGCACGACGAAATCGGGTATGTCGCCATTGTCGAAGTCTTGGCGCCAGCCACCCCGGGCATAGCTGGCGCCGAGCAGGCGCGACTCGGGGTCGGTCATGTACCAGTGACCCTCGAACTCCTCCGGGTTCTCGGCACGCTGCTCGTCGTCGTCCTTGTCGATGAGCATCCGGCCTCGCGGCAGCCCGTCGCCCGGACCCTCGAAGCGGATCTTCCACCACATGTTGTTGCCGGAGAACAAGGCCGCATTGCCACCCGCAACGAGATGGCGCTCGAGCTCTGCACGCATCTCGGTCGACCAGTACTCGTCGTGCCCCACTGTCACGAAGAGGTTGTAGGGATCGAGAACGCCGGGCTCGAAATGCAGATCGGTATTCGCGATGAACTCGAGAGCGATGCCCTGGTCCGCCGCCCACTGGATGAAGTACGGCATCCAGGCTGTGAACTTGTCACGGCTGTTGCCGGCAAAGGGACGCGACATCGACAGTCTTTCGCCCTTCTCGTCGCTCGTCGAGTTGTACACGTAGACGCTCTTGCCGCCCCAATGGTTGTAGGCCTGGGCGGTGGTCATCGGCACCGACACCACGATCTTCGAATTTCCGGGCTGGCTGGGGCGAACCACGAAGAACACTTCATTGTTGCCACTCGGCCCCTGGAACTGGGCCACATACAGCCCGCTCTGCCAGCTGGACGGGACCCGGAACGTATAGATCCGATCCCAGTCGCAGCATTCCTCCCATCCGTTGTCCGGCGCCCTTTCGCCGGCAACATTGGGGATGTTCCCAGAATGCAGCACCCCGCTTTCGCCGCCGAGGCGACGGATCGTCAGCGAGACGTTCCCGGGGTTATCGCCGATCACCACGCCGTGGAACCGAATTTCCTCACCCGCCACCACCGAATCGGCATCGGCGTAGATCGCGGGCGTACCGGCCTGGCCGACATGCTCGGAAACTTCCTTCGGCACAAGATCGCCGGCCAGCGGCGCCGGCGTCGTCGCTGGCACGCAGACGCCGACACGGTCGCCACCGCCGCCACCACCACCGCAGGCGGCGAGAAGCGAGGCGATCAGCAATGAAGTCGACTTGGGTCGGAGCATGGTTGGCCTTTCGGACAGCGGTTGCGGAGGAGATCCGAGGAGCGCCACAAGGCATTCGGGATACTGCTGTCGAGGCCGTGGGCGGAAAGCGCAATGGGACTATATCCAGCCGCCATGACGAAATATGTGAACGATTCGACGAGGCTGCGAACGGCAGGCGACAATCGGTACGGAAAACCGGATTAAAGTCTGCCGACTGACCCAGATGGGGGGGAACGATTTGAAGGCCGTCCTGATCGATCGCTACGGGGAGCCCGCCGAAGTGGTGCGCTGCGCCGATGTACCGCCACCCGGCCCGCCCGGACCAGGCGAAGTGCTTTTCGATGTCCTCGCCTTCCCGATCAACCCCGCCGATCTCTGGTTCTGTCGGGGCAGCTATCGCCTGCGCCCGCCCCTGCCCGCAACGCCGGGCGCCGAATGCCTCGGACGCGTCGTCGCGGTCGGCGAGGGCGTCACTGACCTGGCGCTGGGCGACCATGTCATCAACCTGCTGCGCGAGAACTGGGTCCAGCAGCGCCTCGTGCCCGCGGGCGAGCTGGTGCGGATCACACCCGGCATCGATCCGCTGCAGGCGGCGATGCTGCGGATCAATCCGCCGACGGCCGCCGTCCTGATCGAGGACTTCGCCAGGCTCTCGCCGGGCGACTGGCTGGTGCAGAACACCGCCAACTCGTCGGTCGGTCGCTGGGTCGTCTGGCTCGCGGCCCAGCGGGGCCTGCGCACCGTGAACATCGTGCGGCGCCCCGAATCGGGTGAGGCGCTGCGCGCCCTCGGCGCCGATGCCTGCGTGGTCGACGGACCCGATCTCGCCGCCCGTGTCGCCGAGGCTACCGGCGGCACGCCGATCCGGCTCGGCATCGATGCGCTCGGCGGCGCCGGCACCGGGCGGCTCGCGGGCTGCATCGCCGACGATGCCACTTTGGTCACCTACGGTTCGATGAGCGGCGAGGATCCGGTGATCCCGCGCGGGGAACTGATCTACCGGGGTATCCACCTGACCGGCTGCATGCTCGGGCGGCGGCTCGCGAAGCGCGATCCGGCCGCGGTGCGCGATCTCTATGCCGAACTCGCCACCCATCTCGCCGAGGCGCGGATCACGCTACCGGTACGGGCGGTCTATCCCATCGAGGAAATCGCGCGCGCGGTTGCCCATGCGGACGAGGGCGCCCGCGAAGGCAAGATCCTGGTGGAGCCGAACGGCCCGGTCGCGCCCGGCGGCGATACGCCGCGCTGAGCGGGGTATCACTGCGCCGGGACGGCCGGAACCGACGCCGGCGACGGGCCCCACACCGCTTGACAGGGAACACGTTTACTCAGGGCTGCGACCGGATTTCGCAAGCCGAAAGCGGAGCCGCCGTCGAGTATTCCGGCCGCCCATAGAGGGCGCTGCCATTGTCCGGTCGGCGCGGCGCCTGCGCGAGCCATTCCCGGATCAGGTTGCCGGTGCCGTAGGCCCGGATCGGCGCCGGCTCTGCACCCGCATTGGCCTCGATCAGCAGGCGGATGTGGCCATCCGCCCGGCTGCCTTCGACGGTCCAGCCGGGCGCTTCGGCACGAACGACGAAGTCGCCGCGCTCGACGGGCAACGGCTGCCGCGGCGCATCGAACATCGCCTGCCGGGTCTGCGCATGGTAGGCGATCACGAGGGAGCGCAAGGACCAGAGGCAGCTGGCCGGCCCGGAGTAGCCGTCGAGCAGGGCGAGATCATCGCCGCAGATGCCCTGGGTGATCCGGCCCTGTTCGACTGCCCCGCGAGCGATGAAGTAGGACCATGTCGCATCGAGGGCTCGCATCCCTTCACCTGGCGTGATTCGCTCGGGGGCAATGAGCGAAGCGGCAAGGACGGGCGCCGGTAGCGCGAGGCGATAGCACAGGCTGCGGCCCATGATCGGCACGCCCTGCGGGCCGAAGAGATGTCGGAAGAAATCGGCGAACTCGACAAGACGGGGGCGGATCACGCCGGGATCCCAGTCCGGATCGATCTGGTCGATCCAGAAGAGAACGTAGTGCATGCCCCACGCGTTGTAGTAGTCGAACCCCCGGGGCATGTCCCGGTACCAGCCATCGCCCCCATACGAAGCGAGGAAGCGCTCGTAGCCGGTCCGGGCACGGGCCCGGAGCTGTCCGGTCGAGCCGCCGAAGTAGTCGATCACTCGCTCGGTCAGCACCGGGAACAGTTGCCAGGTTCCCTGGAAGACATGCTGCTCTGCCGCTGCCCGCAGCCAGTCGAGCATCCGGGTCCGCTGGGCCTCGTCGAACAGCGGCCAGACCGTGTCACGGGCCAGCCAGAGGCCGAGCGCGACGTCACTTGCCTCGACGATCCGCTGGTCGTGGCGCCCGGGCCTGCCCCAGTAACCCGGGTCGTCGGGATCGGTGCCACTCAGCAGGCCGTCGCGCAGGGCCGCGGACAGCGACCTGGTTCCGGTGGCCGTCGGGATCCGGTCGTCGCCACCGGCGGCGAGCCAGGCGGCGGCGAACGGCAGGATCCGGGAGAAACCTTCCTCGGCGTCGATGCGCCGCCCGTGCCAGCTCGGCTCGCCCGGGTAGAAGGCGAACGACGGCGAATCGCCCCGGTAGGCGAAGAAGCCCTCGAGCAGGTGCCCACCCACCAGGTCATAAGGCGCGCGGCCGAGGCCGGCTTCGCCCGTCGGCGCAGTGAAGGCCTGCCGGACGCTGGCGGCAGGATGCGCGCTCATCTCACGGGCGGACGCTCTTTCGCCAAAGCCCTCGACCGCGCTTTTCTTGCGCATCCAGGCGCCGCCGGCAATGGCGACGGCAAGCGCGGCGAGAAGCCCGAGCCCGATGAGGACGAGCAGCCAGCGAGGCAGCCAGCGCCGGCTCATGACCGCGCCTCGCCGCGCACGCGCAGGGCGCCATGTTGCTCGCCATCGCGGGCCAGGCTTCGAGCGAGGTGATCGGCCAGCCGCAACGCGAGCTGCACGATGGTGAGGGTCGGATTGGCGAAGCCGGTGCTCGGGAACACCGAGGAGCCACCAATGTACAGATTGCCCATGCCATGCACGCGGCAGTCGGCATCGACCACGCCCTGGCGCGGATCACGGCTCATGCGGGTGCCGCCCATGTGGTGGTTGCCGCCGATCTCGTCGTCCTCGGGAAAATCCTCGAGACCGTCGAGCCAGCGCTCGAGGCGCAGACGCCCGATGCGGCGCGTGGCGAACTCGGCTCCCAGCAGGCGGGCCGCGGCCGAAGGGGTGCGGCGATCGAAATCCTCGAGATACCAGTGCAGGTCGGTACGCGGGATACCGAACGCATCGACCTTGTCACCCAGCACCACCCGGTTGTAGGGCCGCGGCGGCTGCTCCCAGGAAGCGCGCAACAGCAGGCCGCAGACGAGGCGTTTGCCGAAGCGGCGGAACACTTTCTCGCCCAGGCCCGGCGCGACGCATGCCAGCTCGGTGATCAGCCTGCGCGTCACCCCTTCCTTGGCCGGATGCAGCCGCAGCCCGATGTTGAGGAGGCGATGCTCGCGCATTGCGGCCGCGGTCGGCGAGATGAAGACCGTGCCCTTCTCGTCGAACTCGAAGGGGAAATCATTCTCGAGCAGGACATGGCCGAGCGTGAAATGCGGATGCTCCATCCAGTAGCGTCCCAGCGCCGCCGGCTCGGGCACCACCCGCCCCCCGGACTGGACGTTGGCCCAGAGCAGCAGGCGACTGTTCTCGATGCCACCGGCGCAGAGCACGAAGCGGCGCGCCGCGATGCGCCGGTCGGCTCCACCCGAGTCGCGCACCCGCGCATGGACGATGCGCCCATCCTCGACATCGAAGCCGGTGACGTAGCTGTCGAGCGCGACATCGATCCGCTCGCTGCGGCGGAACTCGTCCCCGAACTTGTGCGCGAAATTCACCGGCGGCGAATAGCGAAACGACACTTCGCGCAATGCGTCGCCGAAGGCGACACCCGCAGCGAAATCGGGCAGCTCGAGAAGGCGCACGGCCTCGGGCAGCCAGGGTTCGAGATCGGCGATGCCGATCGGCCAGGCGGTATCGATGCCGTCGATCTTGTCCGCAAAGTCTGCCGCATCGAGCGGGAGGCACCAGCCGCCCCAGTGATTCGAGGCGCCACCGAACTGGCGCAGGCGACTGACCGACAGCGGCAGCAGGGGCGGCCCGCCAAAGTGCCCGCCTTCGTAGACCGCCTGCGACTTCTCGTCCCAGCCCGAGCGGCCCGCCTCGAGCACGATGACCGAAAGCCCCGCGCGGCCGAGCGCATCGGCCAGCGTCACCCCGGCCGGGCCCGAGCCGATCACGCAGACATCATGGCGGCCGCTTCGGGAACCGAGGGCGGGGAGCGACTCGGCGATCACAGGGTGTCGTCCCGGCGCAGGAGCCAGCGAGCGCACGGCACCAGGACGACCTCCGTCCGCGCTGGTCCGGCGCCTGGCTGGCAGGGCTCGGCGTCGGACCCGGTGGCAAGCCGGGCTCGGGCGACAGCCGGCATCGAAGCGCCCCCCAAGAGCGCACCGAGCAGGCGACGACGCCCGGAACGGGACCGGATGGAGGAGGATGGAGGAGAGTTCTTGCTCACGACACCAGGTACAACGCGGGAATCGACCGCTAGCAGGCGGAGATTGTCGCGCCGATCAGGGTGACACGCCAGTGCATGACGATGCCTCGCGTCGGATCGATGGTGCCGATTGGCTGCGCCCCACATGTCGCGACCGGATGGCGAGCGCACGCGACGTTCACTCGCCGCGAGCCTGTGCTAGCTTAACGACGGCGCTCCGATGGGTCGGCAGCGCCTTACACGATAAACGAGAAGGGTAAAGGGGTCATCCATGAGCAACTACGCAGAAGACGTCGCCAAGTTCACGAGCCCGGTCGATCCGGCGGTGGTCGATGCCATCGTCAAGTACTGCGGCATCGCGCTGCGCAACCGGGACTCGTCGCTGGTATCGGCTTCCGACAAGGCCGAACTCGACCGGGTCCGCGACGGATTCGCGAAGAAGAAGCTGGGGCTGGGCCCCGAGGCCGCCACCGCCGGCATCGACCAGGTGTGCGAGAAGATGAAGGATGATCGCGCGAAATCCCGGGTGACCTTCTACTACCTGCTGGCCGAGGCCACCAACACGCTGGACAAGCTCAGGTAAGCAGGGCCCCGCAGACGGGAAACGGCGCGGCGGCCAACCCATCCGGGTTGGCCGCCGCAAGCCCGTGCAGGAGCACGGGTGTCGTGCGGGCCTCGCCGCCCGCGGGCTTCGTCCGGGTCCGCCTCGGGAAGACGAACCGTATCGTTTCAGGTACTGACTTCGATCGATTCGAGCAGATCGCCATCGGCGACCAGCCCCTGGTCGCGCAGCGAATCCAGTATCCAGGCCAGGTCGATTTCGCGGGTGACGGCCTGATGGCGAACCCGGCAGGTGATGTGCTCGAAGCTGCCGCCCTGCAGTTCGTCGACCCAGGATTGCCGCTCGACGATGTCGACGCCCGCCCCATGGATGCTGGCATCGCCGGGCAGGTCGATGCGCATGAGGATTTCCCGATGCGGCAGGGGTTCCCCCGCGGCGGCGGCCGTGCCGGGCGACAGGCTGACCGTCACGGCGATGCGAGTCGAGCCGTCGGGGAATTCGGCGTCGAGCCAGGCGACCGGCAGGCTGTCGATGACAGCGAGGGGCTCGGCTTGCACGATGGGCTTCGAGAGAAGCGCGGCTTGCATTGTTTCGACCTGCTCCGGGTACTGGTGACAATTTAGGCACGATCGCAAGGGCCGTCATCGGCACAATTCGGTATGGCTCGCGCCTGATCGGTATCGACGAGGACGGATCGATTGCGGTCACCCGAGCCTTCGCAATTTCCGCACCCGGTAGCCGCTACCCTAATCCGGGGATTGCCGGACGGACATCTGACGACCCAAGATCGGCACGTCGTCTTCCTGCCCGCCATCGAACAGAGCTACGTTGCCAATTTCCGACGACGAATACGATGATGTCCTTGCCCGACTCTACGATGCGGGTGCCGGCCGGATCGACTGGCGCCAGGCCTTCGAGGCGCTGGCCGAACGCTACACACTATGGTCGATCGCCCTGTTCGTCATCGCCAGGGACAGCCGGGACGCCCTGCTGATATGCGAGGGCGGGCTGTCCGGCCCGGAGTTCGCGCTCGAGTACCTGCGCATCTACCATCGCATCGATCCGCACATCGGACCGAGCCTCGCGCTGGCCTGCGCGCCGGGCCACTGGCTGCACGGCCGGCATCACTTCGATGACGACTTCGTCGCCCGCGATCCCTTCTACCAGGAGTTCCTGCTGCCCCGGGGCGGGCGCCATACATCCTGCGCCAAGCTGTTCGAGGACCAGGACAAGGCAGGTTTGCTCCTGATCCAGCGCGGCAAGGGGCAGCCCCCCCTGGCGGACGCGGACATCGCGCTGTTCGACCGGCTCCGGCGCCATCTCGCCTGCGCCGTGCAACTGCATCTCGAACGGCTCGGCCGGCTCACCACGGAGCTCGGTGATCCGCACCGGATCCTCGACCGGATGCGCGAGGCGCTCCTGATCACCGATGCCGACCTGCGGATCGTCTACCAGAGTCCGGCGGCGCAACGCCTGATCGCCCGGGCCAACACGTTCAGCACGCGCAATGGACGGCTCGTATGCCGCAACCGGGAGGACGAGTCCGGCCTGCGGACCGTCGTGGGCGCCCTCGCAGCGGGGATCGCGCCCGCAGCGGGCGAAGACCCGGAAAGCGCGGTGATCCGTATCGTCGGCAGCGGCTTCATCAATCCGGTCATGGTGCTCGCCACCGGCCTGCCGGCAAGCGGGCCGGGGCCTGGGAAACCGCCACGCGCGGATGCGACACGGGCACCGAACGAGAACGGGCTCGCCATGCTGCTTCTGCATGAGACCGCTCGCCGACGCCATGTCGATCCGGCCGTGATCGGCATGGTGTTCCAGCTCACGCCGGCCGAGGCGGAAGTCGCGACCGGACTCGCCGAAGGCCTGCCCATCGACGAGATCGCCGCCGCGCGCGGCGTCACCCTCGAAACGATACGGGCGCAGATCCGGTCGGTCTACGGCAAGACGGGCGTACGCTCGCGCGCCGACCTGGTGCGGATGCTGCTCGAGATGCCTTCCTTCGACGACCCCCGCGCCCTCCCCGACCGATCACGCTAGGAACCCCGCCCTGGCGGGGACTTGCGCCGCCCGGGCATCCGCTATTCTTCGCACGTCGCGTCGGCGCCCCTGCCTTCGCATTCCCTACGCCGTTCGCGGAGGCCGCCCTTGTTTCGCGCATTCTTCCTGGACCGTCGCTGGTTCGGCTGGTCGATCGCCGGCAGCGCGCTGATCCTGTTCGCGACCTGGTACAAGGTCGAACTCGACGTGGCCATCAACGAATGGTTCGGCGATTTCTACAACCTGATCCAGCAGGCCCTCGGGCAGGCCAGCAGCGTGACGATGGCCGAGTACGGCGAGAAACTGCTCACCTTCGGACGGATCGCCGGACTGTACATCCTGATCGCGGTGGTGCTGGACTACTTCATCAAGCACTACATCTTTCGCTGGCGCACCGCGATGAACGACTTCTACATGGCGAACTGGCACAAGGTCCGTCATGTCGAAGGCGCATCGCAGCGGGTACAGGAAGACACCATGCGCTTCGCCCGCATCATGGAGGGCCTCGGGGTGAGCCTGATGCGCAGCCTGATGACGCTGGCCGCCTTCCTGCCCATCCTCTGGACGCTGTCGGCGCATGTCACGGAGCTGCCCTGGATCGGCCCGATCGACCATTCGCTGGTCTTCGTCGCCCTGCTTTCGGCGAGCTTCGGCACGGTGCTGCTGGCGGCGGTGGGCATCAAGCTGCCGGGCCTGGAATTCCAGAACCAGAAGGTCGAGGCGGCCTACCGAAAGGAGCTGGTCTATGGGGAAGACCATGTCGAGCGCGCCGACCCGGCCAGCGTGACCAGGCTTTACGGCGATGTACGCACCAACTACTTCCGGCTGTTCTTCCACTACCTGTATTTCGACATCGCGAAGTGGTCGTACCTGCAGTTCAGCGTGCTCTTTCCCTACATCGCGCTCGGGCCGACCCTGGTCGCCGGCGCCATCACCCTG
Organism: Burkholderiaceae bacterium; assembly: GCA_041676645.1. Classification (GTDB taxonomy): domain Bacteria; phylum Pseudomonadota; class Gammaproteobacteria; order Burkholderiales; family Burkholderiaceae_E; genus JAMLIN01. Next base: position 21,987 of record JBAYRO010000039.1, read on the forward strand.
GGGGTGATGCAGCAGATAGTGCGCGCCTTCGGCAAGGTCGAGGAGTCCTTCCAGTACCTGGTGAACAGCTGGTCCACCATCGTCGAGCTGATGTCCGTCTACAAGCGCCTGCGCATGTTCGAACTGCAGATCCGGGCCGCCACCGCGGAGCCGGCGGATGCGGCGGGGCCGGTGGCGAGCTGAACATCCGGTGCGGGCCGGCGGGCGCGGACAAGCCGCCTGCCGCCAGCCCTCAGCGGGCTTCGAGGCGGCGCGAGAGATTGCCGCGGGCGGCGGCCTCCAGGCGGCTGCGCGCGATGTCGGTGAAGTACACGCGCGGCTTGATGAGCATCGCGCGGATCGCGGCGATGCGGCGGCGCCAGTAGATCGCGTCGACGATGTGCACCGATTCCGCCCGCAGGTCTTCCTCGTGCCGGTCGAAGACGCCGGGCAGCTCGCCGAGGCGGGCGCGCCCGATATCGGCGAGGAGTTTCGCATCGGGACTGCTGGCGACGGCGCCTTCGCGGGTCGAGACGACCAGTTCACGGACCTGCCGGATGCGCACGGTACCCACGCCCAGGCCGGCCAGGCCGATGCGGGCGAATTCGGCGCTGCGCGCCTCGTTGTCGCAACGGGCCGGGTCGAGGGTCGCGTAGCGGAACCAGATCGCCAGCCCGATGGCCACCGGATCCCGGGCGGCATCCCGCCATTGGCCGAGCCAGGCGAGTTCGCTGGCGACCCGCTCGAGATTGTGGAAGCGGCGGCGGGGATCCCCGACGCACTCGACGAGCGCATCGACGACCGGGGCAGGATCGGTATCGAGTTCCCATGCCGCCAGCCAGGCGCGCCAGGTGGCGAGGCTTGCCTCGCGGTCGAAGTGGGCGCCAACATCGACGGGCGATGCCCCGGCCACCGCCGGGGCGGGTTTTACGGCGGGTTTTACGGCGGGTTTTACGGCGGGCTTCGGGGCGGACTTCGGGGCGGGCACCGCGGCCGGGAGCTCGCTGCGCGGCGCAGGCTCGGCCTCGTCGATCATCCCGGCGGGCTCGTCGGCGCCCGACGGGGGCCGTAACGAACGGGTCAGGCGCAGGCTGCCGCTGCGCGCAAGCGCTGCCTCGCGTGGGCGGTCCTCGTCTTCCCTTTTTCCGGCAACGCCGGGCTCATCGTCGGCAAGGCCTTCGATGGGCAGTTGCAGGAAGCTCGGGATCGGGTAGGCGGCAGCCATGAATTCCGGATGCGGTTCGGGTGCGTTCGGGTGTTCTTGCGACTCGGCTCAGGATCGAGCATAGACAGTATTGGGTACAACGATAACCCTTCTGTTGTCATCGCGCCAAGCATGCCGACACCATCGGTCGGGATACCGGCCCCGAACGTCGTGCCGGCGGTCCTGGCTCAGCCAGCGTCGCCGCCCGGCTGTGCCGACTCACCCAGTTCGGGCATTTCGACCAGCATCCGTACCAGTTCGGGCTGGCGGCGCACGCCGGTCTTGGCAAGGATGGAACGGATCTGGGTGCGCACGGTGAGCAGGGAAGCATTGCGCTCGGCGGCGATCTGCTCGGCATTGAGCCCGTCGGCGAGCCGTACCGCAACGCGCGCTTCGGCCGGCGTCAGGCCGAAGGCTTCGGCGACGACGACCGGATCGATATGCCGGGCGCGGCCGGGGCGATGGAACATCAGCAGCGCGAGCGGCTCGGCGCCGAAGGCCGACATCACCGCTGCCGGCTCGAGGACGGAAGCGATGGCGATCAGCGCCTGGCCGTCGGGAGGGATGAAACGAAGCACCCGGCGGCGATGGCCATCGGACGCTGGTGGCTGCGATCCGAGGAGATCGGCCAGCACCGCATCGAGCAGGGCGGCGTCATGGCGGGCGAACAGCGGCAGCACGCGGCCCGCGGCGAGCGATTCGCCGAACTCGGCGAACAGCCGGATGCCCGCGGGGTTCGCATAGCGCAACTCGCGGCACGGCGCCACGAGCACCACCGGCTGGGCGAGCCGGTCGAGCAGTTCGACGCCGAGGCGGATCCGGGGAGGCCGCGCCGCCAGTGCACGGTGGATCATGAAGGCATGCCAGAGGTGATGACAGATCCGTGCGAGGCAGGCGATCTCGGCATCGTCGAGCGGCGCCTGGCCGAGGCCGCGCACCGTGCCGAAATGGACGAAGGAATGCGCGTCGTCGATCAGCTTGGTCGAAGCCAGGTAGCGGCCGCCATGCGGGATCAGGTAGTCGCGATAGAAGGGGCTCGAATCGACGTAGGCGTCGTCGAAGTGTTCATGGCAGCGGATCCACAGGCCCGGCTCGGCGGCCATCACCAGCGCGAGCTGGGGGTTGGCCGAGCGGTAGAAACGCATGTAGTCGACGTTCGCCTCGGTCGAGATCCGGCCGGCGAGCACGAAGAACTCGACCTGCTGGCTGCTGCGTCCGAAGGCGACCAGGTGGGCGCTCCAGAGATCGAAGGCGAGCACCAGCTCGTCGAGCCAGACCTGCCATCGGTCGTGCCCGCCGTGCGCCGCCTCGTAGGTGGAGGCGACGAAACGATCGTACTGGCTGTCGGAGAACATCGGCTGGGTCATCCCTGTGCACTGGCGGGACCACCGCGATCGCGCGGCGATGCCGGCACGGGGCCGGCAATCCCGATGCGCAGCATCGCATCGATCATTGTCTCGCGCCTCATCCGTACAGGCGATCGGCACCCGGCCCGCGCTGGGCTAAAGTAGACGCAGCAACGTCGCCCGGCACACATCCATACCGCGAACAGGGGTCAGGCCGATGGAGGAACACCGCTTCGATGCCCTGGTCGCAGCCATCTACGAAGCCGCCTACGGCCGGGCCCCCTGGCGGGCACCGCTCGATGCCCTTGCCGACGCCTTCGAATCGCCCCGCTGCATCCTGACCGGCATCAGGCCCGGCTCGCTGCGGCCCTCCTTTCGCGACGAGGGCGGCCGCGTCGATGCCGATGCGATCTGCGAGGCCGTCCGCGCCAGCCATGCGGGCGACCCGATCCTGGCGCGGCTCCTGCGGGCACCTGCCGGCCACTGGCTCTACGAGGACGATCCACCCGACACGCACGGGCAGCCAGGGACGGCGCCCGTGCTCGCTCCGGCGGGCCTGCATTTCGCCGCCGGCGTGCGCCTCGAGGACGGACCTCTCGTGGTGGTGCTTGCGCTCACCCGCGGCCGGCGGCGCCATGCCTTCGATACCGGGCAGCGCCGGGTTCTCGCCCGGATCGCCTTCCACTTCGAGGCCGGCCTCGCGATCGAGGCAAGACGCTCGATCCGATTCGCCGAAGAATCGCCGGGCCTGGATGCCATCGCATCGCAGCGGCATCCGCTCTGGCTCATCGACGGTCACCGCCGGGTCCACATGCGCAATGCCGCCGCGGAGACGATGGGCCGAGCCGCCGGCCCGCTCACCGAGGCCGATGGCCAGCTGCGCTGCACCGATCCGGCGGAGGATACCGAGCTCGCCTGCGCCCTGGTGCGGCTCGAGCTCGCGAATCGGCCGCCCGCTTCGGGGCAGCCGCC
>JBAYRO010000040.1:0-25366 GCA_041676645.1 Burkholderiaceae bacterium
AAAGACGCCGCCGTTCAGCCGCACTACCCGGAGCAGGTCGGAGAGCGCATCCATGGCCGGTCTCCGCAAACGCGGCGGATCGAGCAGGTTTGCCGGCGGCTCGGATATATCCATGCCCGGGCCGCGCTCCTACAGTGCATTCCTCCTGCTGCGCCGGCCCTGCCGCGCGGGGCGGGCGAGATCGGATTATCAACCAATCGATGGACAGGATGAAGAGATGAAGGATTCAAGCGGATACGAAACCAGCGGGGCCGATGCCACCAGCCTCGGGTTCCTGGAGCGAGGCATCGCGGAACTGCGCTGCTATGTCGGCGACCCGGTGGCGAGCGCCGAGCAGGCGATCGCCGCCAGTCCGGGCTGTGTGATGGCCCATGTGCTGCATGCCTGGCTGCACCTGCTGGCGACCGAGGCGCCGGCCGTCGCGGTCGCCCGGAATGACCACGCGCGGGCCATCCGGCTGCCGGCCAACGAGCGTGAGCGGGGCCACCTGCATGCGATCGGGCTGCTGGCCGAGGGGCGCTGGCATGCGGCGGCGCGCGCGCTCGAGGATGTGTCGATCGCCTGGCCGCGCGACGCCATCGCCCTGCAGGTCGGCCACCAGCTCGACTTCTTCATCGGCGATGCGCGGATGCTGCGCGACCGGATCGCGCGGGCGCTGCCCCACTGGAGCCCGTCGATGGCGGGCTGGCACGGCCTGCTCGGGATGCACGCCTTCGGGCTCGAGGAGACCGGCGACTACGCGGCGGCCGAGGCACGCGGACGCGCCGCGGTCGGGATCGAGCGCCGCGACGGCTGGGCCCAGCATGCGGTGGCCCACGTCCTCGAGATGCAGGGGCGTCGCCGCGAGGGCATCGCCTGGATGCGGGGCAACGAGGACGGCTGGGCGACCGACAGCTTCTTGGCGGTGCACAACTGGTGGCACCTCGCGGTCTTCCACCTCGGGCTCGACGAGGCCGACGAGGCGCTCGCCCTGTACGACAGCCGCGTCGGGGGGCCGGGCTCGACCGTGGCCATCGACATGGTCGATGCCTCGTCGCTGCTCTGGCGGCTGGAGCTCGCCGGCATCGATGTCGGCCAGCGCTGGCAGGCCCTGGCCGATCGCTGGGCGCCGCATGCGGGCTCCGGCAACTACGCCTTCAACGACATGCACGCGATGATGGCCTTCGTGAGTGCCGGGCGCCGCAATGAGATCGAACAGGTGCTGGCGGCACAGGCCGAGGCGATGCTGGCCGACAACGACAATGCGATGTTCACTCGCGATGTCGGCGCAGCGGCGACCCGGGCGATCCACGCGATGGCCGGGGGCGACCCGGCGCAGGCAGTCGACCTGTGGCGTGATGTGCGCAACCGGGCCCATCGCTTCGGCGGCAGCCATGCTCAGCGCGACCTCATCGACCTGAGCCTGATCGCGGCGGCGAGTCGTGCCGGCCAGGACCGGCTGGCGCAGGCCTTGTGCGCCGAGCGCCTGGCGGCCCGGCCCGAGCCGCATGTCGCCTGGCTGGCGGCGATCGCGGCGGGGCGCCGGGCGGAGCCGCTGGCCGCCTGAGCGGGAACCCCGAGTGCCCGGTGCTGTGGCTGCCCGATCAGGTACCGCTGGCCGCGGGCTGCGCGACGGCGGACTGGCCGGGTTCGATGCGGCGCCCGGTCGCCGGGTCGAAGAAGTGCAGGCTGCCGGGCACCGGCGTGAAGCCGACCTCTTCATCGAGTGCCGGCGCGGCACCGTCGTGCAGGCGTGCAAGGATCTGCGCATCGCCACGACGCGCATGCACGATGGTGTCGGCGCCGAGCAGTTCGACCAGCTCCACCGTCGCGCTGATCGCGGCACCCTCGATCGGCCCGGGCCGGAAGTGCTCGGGCCGGATGCCGATGTCGACTTCGCGGCCGGCCCAGGAACGCAGGGACGGATCGGCGATCTGCAGACGGCCACCGTCGGCGAGTTGGGCGCCGTCGGCATCGATGCGTCCGCGCAGGATGTTCATCGCCGGCGAGCCGATGAAGCCGGCCACGAAGCGGCTCGCCGGCTGGCCGTGGACTTCGGCCGGCGTGCCGATCTGCTCGACGAGGCCGGCGTTCATCACGACGATCCGGTTGGCCAGGGTCATGGCCTCGACCTGGTCGTGGGTGACGTAGAGTGAGGTGGTGGCCAGCCGGGCGTGCAGCTTGCGCAGTTCGATGCGCATCTGCGAGCGCAGCTTGGCATCGAGGTTCGACAGCGGCTCGTCGAAGAGGAACACCTCGGGGTCGCGCACGATCGCCCGGCCCATGGCGACACGCTGGCGCTGACCGCCGGAGAGTTCGCGCGGCCGGCGCCCGAGCAGCTCGCCGAGGCCGAGGATCTGCGCGGCCCGGTCGACCCGGGCGGCGATCTCGGCCTTCGGCATGCGGCGGATCCGCAGGCCGTAGGACATGTTCTCGAAGACCGACATGTGCGGGTAGAGCGCGTAGTTCTGGAACACCATGGCGACATTGCGCTCGCCCGGTTCGAGGTGACCCACGTCGCGCTCGCCGATCTGGATGCTGCCGCCCGAGAGTGTCTCGAGGCCGGCCACGCAGCGCAACAGGGTCGACTTGCCGCAGCCGGAGGGGCCGACGATGACGACGAACTCGCCGTCGGCGATCTCGAGGTCGACCGATTCGATCGCCACCTGCTGTCCGTAGAGCTTGCGCACACCGCGCAGTGCCACTCGCGCCATCCTTGCGATTCCCCTTGCGCTATTTCTCGGTTTCGACCACGCCCTTGACGAACCACCGGTGCATCAGCAGCACCACGAGCGCCGGTGGCAGGAGCGCCAGGATCGCCGTGGCCATCACGAGGTGCCATTCGGTGGCGGCATCGCCCCCGGTGATCATCCGCTTGATGCCGATCACCACCGTGTACATGTCCTCCTGGGTGGTGATCAGCAGCGGCCAGAGGTACTGGTTCCAGCCGTAGACGAAGAGGATCACGAACAGGGCGGCGATATGGGTGCGCGACAGCGGCAGCAGGATGTCGAAGAAGAAGCGCATCGGGCCGGCGCCGTCCATCCGCGCCGCCTCGACCAGTTCGTCGGGCACGGTCATGAAGAACTGGCGGAACATGAAGGTCGCCGTCGCCGAGGCGATCAGCGGCAGGGTCAGGCCGGCATAGGTGTCGAGCAGGCCGAGGTCGGATACCACCTTGAAGGTGGGCATGATGCGGACTTCGACCGGCAGCATCAGGGTGACGAAGATGAGCCAGAACGCGGTCGTCCGGAAGGGAAAGCGGAAGTAGACGATCGCGAAGGCCGAGAGCAGGGAAATCGCGATCTTGCCGATCGCGATCACCAGCGCCATCACCAGGGAGTTGGCGAGCATCGTCGAGACCGGCGCCGAACTGCCCATGCCCGAGCCGGAGGCGAGCACCGTCGCCATGTTCTCGAGCAGGCGTCCGCCCGGGACCACCGGCATCGGGGCGGCGAGGATCTCCTCGGCGGTGAGGGTCGCGCCGACGAAGGTCAGCCAGACCGGGAAGGCGACGATCGCCACCCCGGCGAGCAGCACGAGGTGGCAGGCGATCCGGAAGCCGCGGCGGTTCTCGACCATGGCGGGGCGCTCAGTAGCGGACCCGTCGCTCGACGAAGCGGAACTGCAGGACGGTGAGGGTGATGACGATCGTCATCAGCACCACCGACTGCGCCGCCGAGCCGCCGAGGTCGAGGCCCTTGAAGCCGTCCGCATACACCTTGTAGACGAGGATGGATGTCGCCTGGCCGGGCCCGCCCTCGGTGGTCGCATCGATGATCGCGAAGGTGTCGAAGAAGGCGTAGACGATGTTGACCACCAGCAGGAAGAAGGTGGTCGGCGAGAGCAGCGGCAAGACCACGCCGACGAAGCGGCGTACCGGGCCGGCGCCGTCGATCGCGGCGGCCTCGATCAGGGACTGCGGGATCGCCTGCATGCCGGCGAGGAAGAAGAGGAAGTTGTAGCTCACCTGCTTCCAGACTGCGGCGGCCACCACCAGGATCATGGCGTGGTCGGCGCGCAGCAGATGGTTCCAGTCGACGCCGATGTAGTGCAGAGCCCAGGCGAGCACGCCGATGCTCGGGTTGAACATGATCAGCCACAGCACCGCCGCGATGGCTGGCGCCACCGCGTAGGGCAGCACCAGCATCAGGCGGTAGAAGAGGAAGGAGCGGCCGATGGCGTCGGCGGCTGCGGCGAGCACCAGCGCCAGGCCGAGGCCGATGACCGTCACCAGGGTGCTGAAGACGATGGTGGTGCGGATCGACGCGAGGTAGAGCGGATCGGCGAAGAGCGTCGCGAAGTTGTCGAACCAGACGAAGCGCGACTCGAAGCCGAAGGCGTCCTCGAGGAAGAAGGATTGCCAGAGCGCCTGGCTCGCCGGCCAGATGAAGAAGACCAGGGTGACGGCGATCTGCGGCGCGAGGAGCGCATACGGCAACCAGGCCGAACGGAACCAGACACGCTCCTGCATGGTGTCGCCGGGACGCCAGGACCGGTGAACGGGGCCGACGCCCCGTTCACGCGTTCCTCAGCCCGCGGTCTTCTCGAAGCGGCGCAGCAGCTCGTCGCCGCGCCTGACGGCAGTGTCGAGCGCTTCCTTCGCCGATTTGTTGCCGGCCCAGACCGCTTCGAGCTCCTCGTCTATCACCCCCCGGATCTGGACGAAGTTGCCCAGGCGGATGCCCTTGGAGTTGGCCGTCGGCTCGCGGCTGGTCATCTGCTTGACCGACGTGTCGGTGCCCGGCTTCTGCTGGTAGAAGCCCTGCTGCTCGGTGAGCGTCGATGCCGCCGCGGTGATCGGCAGATAGCCGGTGCCCTGGTGCCATTCGGCCTGGATCTCGGGCGAGGACATGAAGCCGAAGAACTGCGCGACGCCCTTGTAGTCGTCGGCCTTCTTGCCCGCCATCACCCAGAGGCTGGCGCCGCCGATGATGGTATTGCGCGGCGCGCCGGCAACATCGGAGTGGTAGGGCAGCTGGGCGACCCAGAACTCGAACTTGGCGTTGCGGGCGATGTTCGCGTAGGCGGCCGACGAGCTGGTCAGCATCGCGCACTGGCCACCGTAGAACTTCGCCTCGCCTTCGGACTTGCGACCGGCATAGCTGAACCAGCCGTCCTTCGCCCACTGGGCCAGCATGTCGATATGGCGCACGTGCAGGGGGCTGTTGAACTTCAGCTCGGCCTTGGTGCTCCCGAAGCCGTTCTCGTGGCTGGCGAAGGGAACGTCGTGCCAGGCGCTCAGGTTCTCGAGATGGACCCAGGACTGCCAGCCGGTGGTGTAGGGGCAGTCGACGCCGGCCGCCTTGAGGGTGCCGGCGGCGCGGGCGACATCGGCCCAGGTGACCGGCGCCTGGTCGGGATCGAGGCCCGCGGCGCGGAAGGCGTCCTTGTTGTAATAGAAGACTGTGGTCGAGCTGTTGAAGGGCATCGACAGCATCTGGCCGGAGCTCGAGGTGTAGTAGCCGCTGACCGAGGGGATGTACACCGAGGGGTCGAACTTCTGGCCGCCGCTCGCCATGACTTCATGGACCGGCTTGATCGCGCGGTCGGCGGCCATCATGGTTGCCGTGCCGACCTCGAAGACCTGCAGGATGTGCGGCGGATTGCCGGCGCGGAAGGCGGCGATGCCGGCCGAAAGCGTCTCGTCGTAGTTGCCCTTGAAGACGGGAACGACCTCGTAGTCCGACTGGGATGCGTTGAAGCGCTCGGCGATGCTGCCGACGCGCTCGCCCAGCGCGCCGGTCATGGCATGCCAGAACTGGATCTCGGTGGCGGCCAGGGCGGAACCGGACACGGCCAGTCCGATCGAAAGCGCGGCGATGGATTTGCGGATGGTCACTCGGGATCTCCTCATTCAGATGACTGCGATGAGCACGGGCCGGCGTGGCCCCGTGGCGCCCGGCGGTATGCCGCTCGTCCGGGCAAGACCGCGACCTTACGGTGCGTTTGTGACGGTTGGATGATAGGCCGATGCGCCGCAGTCGGGTAGCGAAATCGCCAGCCTGCCCGTCCGGCCGCGGCGGGTGTTATGCTGGCCGCCTGGAGACGAACCAATGCCCGATTATCTGCACCTGCGGCAGGTCTGCCTTGCCGCCCCTTCCCTCGAGCCGGCGGTAGACGCCATCCAGGAAATCTTCGGCCTCGATGTCTGCCATCGCGACGACGCCGTCGCGAAGTACGGCCTCGTCAACGCCTTGTTCGTGTTCGGACATGCCTTCCTCGAGGTCGTCGCGCCGATCGACACAGCGGCGTCCCTGCGCAGCACCGCCGCCGGCCGCTTCATCGAGCGCAGCGGCGGCCAGGGCGGCTACATGGCGATCTTCGATTGCAGCGACCCCCTCGAGCGACGCGCGCGCGCCGAGTCCATGGGCGTGCGCATCGCGCATACGCTGGACTACCCCGATTTCTTCGGCTCGCAGTTCCATCCGGTGGACTGCCGCGCCACCATGCTCGAGTTCGACCACAGCACCGGCGCCGAGGATCTCGACGGCTTCTACGGCCCGGCCGGCGAGCACTGGCGCGAGCAGCAACGCCTCGACCTCGTATCGGCCATGCCCGCGATCGAGGTCCGTAGCCCGGATCCCGCCGATCTCGCCGCCCATTGGGGGCGGATCATGGCCATCGAGCCGCAGGCGCGCGACGACGGCGGCTGGGCGCTGCAGTTCGATCTCGGCATGGCGCGCATCATGCCGGCGCCGGCCGGCACGCCCGAGCGGCTCACCGCGATCGACGTCGCGGTGCCCGATCCGGACAAGGTACTGGCGGCCGCGGCGCGGCACGGCTGCCCCGTCGAAGGCGACGGTTTCTTCTTGGCGGGGGCGACCCTGCGGCCGGTGGCAGGCTGAACGGTGGAAATGGGGTCAGACACCATTAATCCTGATTAATGGTGTCTGACCCCATTTCCTGCATTTCCTACATGCCGTGCAGCAGCGGCACCAGCTCCTCCGGCACCTCGATCTCGAAGCCCAGCAGCGCCGCCGACAGCGCCTTGCCGTAGTTGTCCAGGCACAGGCTGCGCGAGACGCCGCCGCCGAGTGCGCCGTGGCAGACGAAGTTGATCGCGTCCAGGCCCTCGATCGGATAGCGCTCGACCGCGCCGGTGATCGCGCCCCGGTAGAAGGCCTTCACGCGCTCGACGCCGAGCTGGTCGACGAGCAGCGGATAGAACGCCGGCTCGTGTGCGATGACGGCGATGTTGGCGGTGTTGCCCTTGTCGCCGGAGCGGGCGTGCGCAAGATGCTGGAGGCGTACTTTCATTCTTCGCTCGCGTCGTCTCAACTTTCCAGGTAGCTGATGGCCGGATGCACCGCCTCGCGCGGCACCAGCGCGGACCACACCCCGATCACCTCGCGCACCCGGTCGGCGTGCGGCACCCGCTTGCCGGTATGGGCAACGCCGGAGACCGCCATGCCATCGACTTCGCGGCCGACCTTGTTCGCTTCCTCGCGCGTACGTGCGCGCGCGGCGACACGCACCGCCACTTCATAGGGTTCGGGCGCATCGGCGGGCGTCGCGTCGCCATGGATCGCGTTCAGCCCGAGGAAGTCGATGCGCAGGTCCTCGGCCTGCAGCCCGACGATGCGAAAGCGCTCCTCGAGGATGCGCTTCGCGAGCTGGGCCCGGCGCAGCGCCCCCGGGCCGGCGTAGAAGAACATGTCCTCGCCGATGAAGCCCTCGGCGCAGCCGATCGAGGCCTTGAGCGTGGGGGTGCGCGGCTTGCCGCCGATGCCCGAGACGCGTACCCGGTCGGGGCCGACCTGCTCGATGCGGGCCGTGGTGAAGTCGACGATCACGTCGGGGGTGATGTAGTTGGCCGGGTCGTGTACCTCGTAGAGCATCTGCTCGATGACCGTGCGCCGGTCGATGGCCCCGCCGGTGCCGGCCAGCTTGCCGATGACGGCGCTGCCGTCGGGCGCGACCTCGGCGATCGGGAAGCCGAGGTTCCAGGGTTCGGGCACGTCCTTGAAGCCGGGGTCGGAGAAGTAGCCGCCGGTGACCTGGGCGCCGCATTCGAGCAGGTGGCCGATGCCGCTGCCCTGGCCGACGCGGGCGTGGTCGAGCGGATCCCAGCCGAACTCGTGAATCATGGGGGCGATGAAGAGCGACGGATCGGCGACCCGGCCGGTGACTACCACCTGCGCGCCGGCGGCGAGCGCCTCGACGATTGGTTCGGCGCCCAGGTAGGCCTCGGCCGAGACGAGGGTTTCAGTCAGCGTCGCCACCGACTCCCCGTTCTCGAGGATGGGGCCGGCGATCTCCAGCACCCGGTCGGTGATCAGGCTGCCGTCGACCGCCGCGATCTTCACGCCACGATGGCCGAACTCGCGCAGCCAGTGCGCGATGCGCTCGGCCGCGCCGCGTGGGTTGATCCAGCCCTGGTTGCTGACGATGCGGGTGCCCTGGCGCATGCAGCCGGGCAGCACCGCCCGCATGCGGTCGTCGAGCCAGGTGTCGTAGCCGGGGAAGGACGGGTCGCGCCGGGCGCGCACCTGGGCTGCTGAAACCGTGGCCTCGGCCATGGTCTCGAAGACGAGGTAGTCCAGTTCGCCACGCTCGGCGCTGGCGGCGGCCGGCTCGATCCGGTCGCCCCACCAGGCGGAGCCGGCACCGATGCGCAGGGTGCTCTTCTTCATCTCATCGTGACTCCGGACGCCGGGTCTTGCGGGACTACGCCTCAAGGCCGATGCAGCGGGCTATTGTGCGAGGTTACTTCATCCGGCCATGCTCAGAGTCATTGCCAAGGCACGGCGCCTTGCGGAGGCCTCGGCATGATCAGGAAAGTGCTTTCGGCGGACGGGAAATCTCCTGCGGGCTACAACGGCATCCACTGCGGCATCGTGGAATTGCTGGATGCCGCGCGCCAGGCGGCTGCGCGCAGTGTCAATGCGCTGATGACGGCCAGCTATTGGGAGGTTGGCCGTCGTATCGTGGAAGCCGAGCAACAGGGCAAGCGGCGCGCGGGGTATGGCGAGCAGTTGATCGCCCGGCTGTCCGTCGACCTGACCGCGCAGTTCGGTCGCGGGTTCAGTCGGCAGAACTTGCAGCAGATGCGGTCGTTCTTCCTGACTTGGCCGATTCGCCAGACAGTGTCTGGCGAATCCAGAAATGAGCCGCCCGCCAGGAAATCCGAGACGGTGTCTCGGAATTTCACACTGACCGAGCTGGCGCAGGTGTTCCCGCTGCCATGGTCGGCCTACGTGCGGCTGCTGTCGGTCAAGGACGCCCATGCTCGCCGGTTCTACGAGGCCGAGGCACTGCGCGGCGGCTGGAGCGTTCGTCAACTCGACCGGCAGATCGGCAGCCAGTTCTACGAGCGCACGGCCTTGTCCAGGGACAAGGCGGCGATGCTGACCAAGGGCGCAGCGCCGAAAGCGGGGGACGCCGTCACGCCCGATGATGCGATCAAGGACCCGTATGTGCTGGAGTTCCTGAACCTCAAGGACGAGTACTCGGAGTCCGACCTCGAAGCCGCTTTGATCCGGCGGCTGGAGGATTTCCTGCTGGAGCTGGGCGAAGGATTCACCTTCGTCGGGCGGCAGCGGCGCTTGCGCATCGACCAGACCTGGTATCGGGTGGACTTGCTGCTGTTTCATCGCAAGCTGCGATGCTTGGTCATCATCGACCTGAAGCTGGGCAGCCTGACCCATGCGGACGTGGGCCAGATGCATATGTATTGCAACTATGCCAGGGAGCATTGGGCGTATCCCGATGAGAACCCGCCCGTAGGTTTGATCCTCTGTACCGACAAGGGCCGCGCCCTGGCGCGATATGCCCTGGAAGGCTTGCCAACGAAGGTGATGGCGGCGAACTACCGCACCGTGCTGCCGGATGCCGAGCTCTTGCAGAAGGAGCTGGAAGCCACGCGGTGGCGGCTGGAATCACGTGTCGTGAAGCAGTCGAAGAAACGGCAGCGGTAACCGGGCGTCCTGGTGCCCCACCAGGCGAAGCCAGCGCCGATGCGGATGGTCGTCTTTTTCATGTCATCGTGACGAAAATGGGGTCAGACACCATTTCCGCCATCTCCGAAATCGTGTCTGACCCCATTTTCATTTTCACGCCCGCTCGACGAGCGCATCGACGATCACTGCGCCTTCGCCGACGGCGCCGACGATGACCGGGTTGATGTCGAGCGAGGCGATCGCGCCGTCCGCATCGCGGATCAGGCGACCGACCGTGACTGCGATCCCGGCGAGCGCGGTCATGTCCCAGGCGGGATCTCCACGCACGCCGGCGTAGAGCGGCGCGATCCGCAGGCGATCGAGGGCGGCCAGCACTTCGGCGACATCGAAGGGCGGCACCAGCACGACGACGTCGCCCAGCGCCTCGACGTTGCGCCCGCCATCGCCCACCAGCACCACCGGCCCGAAGATCGGGTCGACGCGCGCGCCGACCATGAACTCGTGCCGGCCGCGGCGCATGGCGGCGACGAGCACGCCGTCGCGACTCGCGCCCATGTCGGCGAGCTTCGCCCACTGCTCGGAGAAGGCGGATTCGGCGGCGTCGGCATTCGCGATGCCCAGGGCTACCAGGCCATGCTCGGACTTGTGCGGCACATCCACCGAGCAGGCCTTGACCACCACCGGCGCACCGATCGTCTCGAACGCCGCGCGAGCTTCGGCCGGGCTGCGGCACAGCCGATGATCCACCACCGGCAGGCCGCGCCCGGCGAGCAGGGCGAGACTGCCCGCTTCGTCGAGGAAGCGGCCTTCGCCCGCCGGCAGCTCGACCGGGACCGGCGCCGGCCATTCGGCACGCGGCGCGCGCATCAGCGCGGCATGGTCGGCGACCTGTGCGAGCGCCCCCAGCGCATCGACGCCGTGGTCGAACACCGCCACGCCGGCCTCGCGGAACACCCGTGCGATCTCGGGCTGCCAGGCCGCCACCGCTACCGGTTTGCCGGTCTGGGCGGCGAAGGCGGCGGTGTCGCGGGCGAACGCATCGACGTCGTAGCCGGCGCCCGAGACCGGGATGTCGATGAAGAAGAGGTCGGCGGCAGGGTCCTCGGCCAGCACGGGAAGGATGTCGCTGAACAGCCCGCTGTTCGAGAGCAGCGCCGCGGTGATGTCGATCGGGTTGGCGGCGCTGGCGAAGCCCGGCAGCTTGGCCGCGACGGCGGCGCGGGTCTGCGGCGAGAGCTCGGCCAGCGGCAGGTCGAGCGATTCGGATTCGTCGGCGGCCATCACGCAGCTCGCCCCCGAGTTGCTGATCACCACGAGGCGCCGGCCCGCCGGACGCCAGCCGTGCAGGTAGGCATCGGCCGCCCGCGCGAGTAGGTTCTGGTCGCGCACCCGGTAGATGCCGTGGTGGCGCAGGAAGGCCTCGACCACGCGGTCCTCGTTGGCAAGCGCTCCGGTATGCGAGGAGGCGGCGCGCTGGCCGCTCGCCGAGCGCCCCGCCTTGAGCGCCACGATCGGCAGGTCGCGTTCACGCGCGACGGCGGCTGCGCGCGCGAGCAGCGCGGGGTCGGCGATCGACTCGAGATAGAGCAGCAGCAGTCGGACATCGGGATCGTGCACCGCAGCCCAGGCGATGTCCGAGACGGTGACGTCGGCTTCGTTGCCGGTGGCGTGGATGTGACGCACGCCGATGCCACGCCCGCGCACCAGGCCGTAGATCACCTGGCTCATGCCGCCGCTCTGGCTGGCGATCGCGACCGGGCCGTCCTGTGGCGGAATCTCGGTGAACAGCGTCGAGAAGTTCGCGATCGCCCCGGTGCCGAAATTGGCGATGCCCTGGGTGTTGGGCCCGACGATGCGCATGCCGTGGGCGCGCGCGTCGGCCACCATGCGGTCCTGCACCGCCCGGCCTTCCGGGCCGATCTCGCCGAAGCCCGATGCGATCACGACCGCGACCTTGACGCCGGCGCGGGCGCATTCGGCGACCGCCGCGACCGCGGCATCGCCGGCGACCGCCACGATGACGACTTCCGGCACCCGGGGTAGCTCCGCGAAGGATGCGTAGGCCGGCAGTCCCTGGATGC
Organism: Burkholderiaceae bacterium; assembly: GCA_041676645.1. Taxonomy (GTDB): domain Bacteria; phylum Pseudomonadota; class Gammaproteobacteria; order Burkholderiales; family Burkholderiaceae_E; genus JAMLIN01. The sequence continues at coordinate 11,963 of JBAYRO010000040.1, forward strand.
TCGGACGCTTCGGGTTGACCGGCAGGATCTCGCCGCGATAGCCGTGGCGCAGCATGTAGTGGATCGGCCGGCCGCCGATCTTGTTGGGATCGTCGGAAGCGCCGATGATCGCGATCGACGCCGGGTCGAAAGCATGCTTGAGCGCGTCGGTGGTCATGGCTGTCTCCTGTGCCTGGGCTGTCGCGCTTCAGGCGTCGCCGCCCGGGGGCGCGAAGCGCAGCAGCGTGCGTTCGTCGAAGTCGAAGAAACCGGCCTCCACCCGGTCGCCGATCGCGAGCCCGGGCGTGCCGTGGCCCATCAGGCGGGCACCCTCGTCGAGCTCGACGATCACGATGGTGTAGGGCGCCAGCGCGCGATACGCCTGCGAGGGCGCCCGCATCACCTCGGTGCGTGAATAAACGGTGCCGCGGCCGGTGGCGCGCCGCCATTCGAGCGCGGTCGCGCCGCAGCGCGAGCAGGCGTGGCGCGCCAGGGTCTGCGCGTGCCCGCAGGCGGTGCAGGCCTGGTAGCGGACCTCACGCCGGGCCAGGCCTTCGACGAAGGGCGCGGCGGCCGTATGGAAGGCGCTCATGGCTCCTCGCGTGTCATGGGGTGTCCTCGCGGGCGAGCAGCAGGCTGACGTGCGAGGACATCACCCCGCCGTCGGCATGCACGAAGGCGCGGCGCCGGCCCGGCAGCTGGCGATCGCCGGCGCGCCCGGCAAGCTGCCGGAAGGCTTCGACCGCATGCGCCATCCCGCCGGCGACGCCACAGTGGCCGAAGGAGAGCAGGCCGCCGTGGGTGTTGAGCGGCAAGGGGCCATCGAGCGCGAAGTCGCCGTTGCGCAGGCGCGCGGCCGAACCGCCGCGCGGCGCGAAGCCGGTTTCCTCCAGCAGGATCGCCAGGGTGATGGTGAAGGAGTCGTAGATCTCCACGAGGTCGACCGCATCGGGCCCGAAGCCGGCCTCGGCGAAGGCGCGCTGCGCGGCGTCGCGGGCGCCGTAGTTGGCAGTGTCCTCGATCGCGCTCAGGTGCTGGTGGCGATGCCCCTGGCCGGCGCCGCGAATCGCCACCGATGCGTCGGTCGCCGGCGTCGCGCTGACGACCAGGGCCATCGCGCCGTCGGAGATCGGGCAGCAGTCGAGCAGCTTCAGGGGGCTGGCGATCGGCTTCGATGCGAGCACGTCCGCGATCGTGACCGGCTCGCGCAGGTGGGCGTCGGGATGGCGCATCGCGTGCTTGCGCATCAGCACCGCGAACTCGGCGAGATCGGCTTCTGTGAGGCCGGTCTCGTGCATGTAGCGGGCCGCCAGCAGCGCGTAGTAGGCCGGCACCGAGGCGCCGTAGGGCACTTCGAAATTGGCGTCGCCGACCTGCGCCAGGGTCTGGATCGAGCTGTCGCGCGCCTGGCCGGTGGCGCGGTTCTCGCCGGCGACCACGAGGATGTTCTCGCAGCGCCCGACCCGTACGAGCTCGCGCGCGAGCATCAGCATGGCGCCGCCCGTGGCGCCGCCGAGCTGCATCGCATGCGCATAGGCGGGGCGGATGCCGGCGCGTTCGCAGAACAGGGTCGAGAGCATCAGGTGCGGCGTCGTCGTGGCGTAGCCGCAGAGCACGCCGTCGATGGCTGCGCGGGAGCGGCCGGCATCCTCGAGCGCGGCGGCGGCCGCCGTCGCCATCAGGTCGAGCGCATCCTGGCCTTCGAGCCGGCCGAAGGCGGTGTTGCCGACACCGGTGATCCAGGCTGTCCGCATCATCCGCGCACCTCTCGCAGCATGCCGCCCGCGTTGCTGGAACAGGCCTGGGCTTCGCGTTGCAGCGCCTCGGCGAGTTCCGCCTCGCGCGAGAAGATCCTTTCGGTGAGCGCCGCGATGCTGATCGCCGCCACCGGGCGGCGATCGCTGCCGAGGATCGGCACCGCGATGCCGCCCATGCGGTCGACGACGAGGTCGACCATCAGCGCATAGCCGCGCCGGCGCGATTCCTCGATGTGGCGCTCGAGCACCTGCCGGTCGATGCGGGGATAGCGCCGCAGCTTGTCGACGATGGCCGGCATGATCGCCTCGATCTCGGCATCGGGCATCCAGGCGAGCAGGGCGAGGCTGCCAGCCCCGGCGCCCAGTGGCCGGCGGCTGCCGATCTCGAGATAGTTCGCGCGGATCGGAAAGGTGCCCAGCTCGAGGTCGACGCAGACCGACTCCGCGCCGCGGGGTATCGACAGGATGGTGCTGTCGAGGAAGGCGCCGGTGAGGCGGATCAGGGCCGGGCGCACGATGGGGCGGGGGTCGAAGCGGGCGGCGGCGGCCGCGCCGAGCACGAAGGCCTCGGTGCCGAGCGTGTAGCGCTTGGTCTGGGGGTCGCGCAGCACGAAGCCTTCGCGCACCAGCACATCGAGCAGCCGCAGCGCGGTGGCCTTGTCCTGGCCGGATGCGGTGGCGATGTCGGTCAGGCGCGCATTGCGCGAGTCGGACATCACGCGCAGGATGCGGCAGGCCTTCTGCACCGAGGAGCTCCGCGCGGCAGCGGGCGAGGGCACGGATGCCGGTGCCGGCGTCGCAGCGGGCTCACGGCGGACGGCGGCGGACTTCACTTCGACCGTGTCTCCATCGACCATGCCTCCGATTTCATTCGATGAACTTCTTTGGCTTGCATCGTAGTTGGCCGCCGGGCCGGGCGTCAATCGAGTCGACATTCGTTTTCGTTGCACGAAATGCCTGGCGAGGCCCGGGCGACGCGGCGAGTCGTTCGAGCGCCATCTCGCGCAGTTTCGCCCGCTGCACCTTGGCGCCGTTGGCGCTGGCGGTGGTCGGCAGCGCATCGAGAAACCAGATCCGGGCCGGTACCTTGAAGCCCGCCATGCGCTGGCGGGCCGCGGCGACCAGCCCGGCTTCGTCGAGCTCGGCGCCCGGTTCCGGCTCGACGAAGGCGACGCATCGCAGCTGCCCTTCGATCTCGATGGCGATGACGGCGGCATCGGCCACTCCGTCGAGCGCGCCCAGGGTGTCCTCGATCTCGGCCGGGTTGACGAGGAAGCCGCCGAGTCGGATCGCGTCACCGCTGCGGGTCAGGTAGACGAAGCTCCCGTCCTCGCGCAGCCGGCCGAGGTCGCCGCTGCGAAAGAAGCCGTCGACGTCGATCGCCGCGGCGGTGGCCTCGGGATCATCGAGATAGCCGACGAAGTTGCCGGGTGCGCGGATCTCGATCTCTCCCACCACGCCCGGCGCGACGAGCTGGCCGGTCTCGACGTCGCGGACCCGGACTTCGGCATCGGGTGCGGCCGGGTAGCCGCCGCCTTCCGCGCGTTCGTCGGGCGTGCCCTCGGGCTGCTGGATCGAGAACAGGGCCTGGACTTCGCTCGAACCATAGAGGCCGAGGATGGGGACGCCGTCGTCCCAGCTCGCCCGTGCGAACCCGGCGCTGCCCGGCTGGAAGGCGGCATAGCCGAAGATCCGCGCCGCCGGGAAGGGGTGCGTGCCCGGCGCGATGTCGCGCAGGCGCCGGTACATCTCGTCGCTGCCGTAGAGGTGGGTCAGCGCCTGCTCGCGCAGCAGGGTCGCGATGCGCGGCGCATCGATCGCTTCGAGCAGCACGGTCGGTGCGCCGCCCGCCATCGCGGCGAGCACCGCGGTCAGCCCGAAGGTCCCGCACAGCGGCAGGGCGCCGACCAGGCCTGCGCCGGCCGCGTCGAAGCCATGGGCCCGCGCCACGTGGACGGCGTGCGTCGCGAGGCTGCGCTGGGTGTGCATCACGAGCTTGGGGCCGCGGGTGGTGCCCGACGTCGTGAAGAGCACCGTCACCGCATCGGGGTCGCCGTGATCGTCGAGGCCGGTCCCGGCGGATTCGGCGGATTCGGTCGGGTCGCGTGGACGCCGGGCGCGCCCGGCGACATCGAAGGCGTCGAAGGTGAGCGTGGGCCGGTCGAGCAGGCGCGCCGGCGTCCCGGCGCCGGGATCGACGATGGCGATGCGCTCGAGCGCCGGCACGCGGCCGGCATCGACGCCGGCGAGCACGCCGGGGAAGTCGATGCCGCGAAAGTCGAGCTGCATCAGCAGCAGGCGGGCGCCGGAGCGCTCGAGGATGTAGGCGAGCTCCGAGGAGCGGTAGCGGGTGTTGATGGCGACCAGGGTGGCGCCGATCCGCGCAAGCGCGAAGAGCAGGGCAAGCCATTCGATCCGGTTGACGAGCCAGACGCCGACCCGGTCGCCCGGGCCGATCCCTTGCCCGCGCAGCCAGGCGACGCTGTGTCGGACCCTCGCCTCGAATCCGGCCGCGTCCACCGGGCCGCGGTGGTCGACCAGCAGCGGTGCGGCATCGGCGGGCCGGCGCAGGATGCAGGGAAGGGAAGCCAGGGTCTGGGCGCTCATCCTCGGGTCCTCCATCCCGGCCGGGGCATGGCGGGCATTTCAGCAATCGAAACACGCAACCGGCGCTGGTATCGGCCTTTCCGGTAGACGGTTGCATTGACCGTCCCGAATTCGAACGTCTAGAATCGTACTCTAGCCCCAGGGTTTCACAGAGCAAAAAACCTATCCCGGCGCCGGGCGGCTGCCGGGAGCGCGTGATCCGAACCCGGAAATCCACACGAGGAGACAGGCATGAAACCATACAGGCGCAAGTTCTCGCTGGGCGTGGCCGCCCTGTTCGCGGCCGGCGTGATCGGCAGCGCGCCGGCGCAGGCCCAGCAAGCCCAGGATCCCGAGACCTACAAGATCGGCGCGATCCTCGCCATGAGCGGCCCGGCCAGCTTCTACGGCACCGTGATGAGCGCCGGCATCCACCAGGCGGTCGAGGAAATCAACGCCAAGGGTGGTGTCAACGGCATCAAGCTCGAGGCGATCATCGAGGACCACAAGTCGGGCAATGCGCAGGAGGCCGTCTCGGCGATGAACCGCCTGATGACGATCCACAAGGCGCGCCTCGTGATGACGTCCTTCACCGCGCCCACCCAGGCGATCGCGCCGATCGCCGACCAGCATCACATCCTGCTGCTCAACGGCGGCGGCGTGTCCAACTCCCTGGTGGGCGTGTCCAAGTACATCTTCCACAACCGCTCGCTTGCCGCCGACCTCGGCGTGGCGGCCGTGGCGCACCTGAACTCCATGGGCCACAAGAAGCTCGCCGACCTGCACTGGAAGAACGACGCCGGCGACAGCATCGTGAACGCGGTCAAGCCCTACTGGGAAGAACGCGGCGGCAAGGTCGTCGCCAGCGAGGCGGTGAGCCCGGGCGTGACCAACATGGACACCCAGATCGCCAAGCTGCGGGCGAGCAACCCGGATGCGATCGCCCTGTGGCTGTTCACGCCCGAGCCCGGCCTCGCGATCAAGCGGATCCGCGAGTTCGGCATGAAGCAGCCGGTGATCGGGGTCGAGTTCACCCAGAACGATGCGCAGATCGCCGGCGCCCACGCCGAAGGCTACATGTACATCAACGACTACTTCGCGCCCACCGACGACTGGTCCCGGCAGTTCGCCGCCGACTACGAGAAGCGCAACGGCAGTGCGCCGGACTTCTACGCCGCCAACTACTACGAAGGCGTCTACATGATCGCCGAGCTGCTGCGGCGCGGTCGCGAGAAGGGCGGCGACTACATGGACGCCGAGGTTCTCAAGAAGGCCTTGTACGAGAACCCGCAGTTCGACAGCGTCTACGGCGGCCAGATGACGATCCAGGAGAACGGCGTCGCCAAGAAGCGCGTCGGCCTCTTCAAGGTCGTCGACGGCAAGAGCGAGTTCCAGCAGATGGTCGAGGCCGACTGACGGCCGGGCGTGCCGCGGCCGGGGGCCCGTGGACTTGTCCACGGGTTCCGCAGCAGCGGCCTGAGGAGACTTCGACGTGGATCTCTTGGTCCAGCTGCTCGCCAACGGCATCGTCAACGGCAGCCATTACGCGCTGCTCGCGCTCGGCTTCGGCCTGATCTTCGGCACCACCCGGGTGGTGCACTTCGCCTACGGTCCGGTCTACGCCCTGTCGGCCTACGGGGCGTGGGTCTGCGCGGCGCACTTCGGCGCGCCGCTGTGGCTGGCCGTCGTCGGCAGCGTCGTTACCGGCGTCGTGTTCGGCGTGCTCTCCTACCTCCTCGTCTACCAGCCCTTCGAGCGGCGGGGCAGCCCGGCGCTGGTGGTGCTGATCGCCTCGCTGGGGCTGTTCATCGTGCTCGAGAACGCGATCGGTCGTGTTCGGCACCGACACCAAGGTCGTGCCCAATCCGCCCGGCGGCATCCTGCTCCTCGGGCCGCTGGTCCTCACCGGTTCGCAGATGTGGCAGGTCGCCGCCTTCGTCGTCGTGTCGATCGCGCTGGGCCTGTACCTGACGCGGGCCCGGATGGGCAAGGCGGTGCTCGCGATGACCGACAACGCCGAGATGGCGCGCGTCATCGGGATCGACACCGCGCGGGTCTCGATCATCGCCTTCGCGATCGGCTCGGCGATCGCGGCGGTTCCCGCCGCGCTGATCCTCTTCAAGGACGGGGCGACCGCCCACATGGGCTTCATGGCGGTCTTCATGGCCTTCGTCGCGGTCGTCGTCGGCGGCGTCGGATCGCTGCGCGGCGCGGTGCTCGGCGGGCTGGTCCTGGGGATCGTCGAGAGCACCGGCATGGTCCGCATCCCCACTGAATGGCAGAGCACGGTCGCCTTCGTCGTGCTGTTCGTGGTCCTGTTGTTCCGGCCTCGCGGCCTGTTCGGGGGGCGCTGAGGCCATGGACTACCTGCTGCACATCTTCGTGATGGTGTCGATGTACATCATCCTCGCCAGCTCCTTCAACCTGCTGATCGGCTACGCGGGGCTGTTCGCGCTCTCGCATGCGGCCTTCTTCGGCGTGGGCGCCTACGCGACCGCGATCCTCGCGGCCACCTACGGCCTGCCGTTCCCGGTGCCGCTGCTGGCCAGCGTCCTGGTGACCGCGGTGCTGGGCATCGTCATCGCGTTGCCGGCACTGCGTATCGGCGGCGACTACCTGGTGATCGTCACGCTCGCCCTGCAGGTGATCGTCACCACCGTGCTGATCAACTGGACCAGCCTGACCGGCGGCACCGACGGCATCCGCGGCATCCCGCGGCTCGAGTTCTTCGGCACCGTGCTCGATTCGCCGGGCAAGTTCCTGCCGCTGGCCCTCGTCACTGCCGCGATCTGTTTCGCGATCGCGTGGCGGCTGGGGGCTTCCCCCTTCGGCCGGGCGCTCAAGGCGATGCGCGAGAACGAAGAGGCCGTCCAGGCGGTGGGCAAGAACGTGGTCGCGATGAAACTGATGGTCTTCGCGATCGCCTCGGGCCTGGCGGCGGTGGCCGGCTGGCTCTACGCCCACTACTTTACCTTCGTGTCGGCCGAGGCCTTCACGGTCGAGCTGACCATCTACATGCTCGCCATGGTGATCATCGGCGGCACCGGCAATCTCTTCGGCTCGCTGGTCGGGGCGCTCGTCCTGGTGGCCTTGCCGGAGATGCTGAAGTTCGTCGACATGCCGCCCGACATCGCCGACAAGGCGAGGAACATGCTCTACGGGCTGCTGCTGATCGTGATGCTGCGCCTGCGCCCGCAAGGCCTGCTGCCCGAATCGGCCTCGGCCAGCTCGCTGCATGCGCCGCCCGAGCGCCCGCCGGTGGCCACGCAGGCCGCCGGCGCCGCGCTCGAGGGCAGGGGCCTGGCCAAGCGCTTCGGCGGCATCGTCGCGGTGCGCGACTTCGACATCAGCATCGCGCCGGGCCGGATCACCGGCCTGATCGGGCCCAATGGCGCCGGCAAGACCACCGCGTTCAACCTGCTCACCGGTTTCCTGCAGCCCAACGAAGGCGAGGTGAGCTACCGCGAGCGCTCGCTGCGCGGGCTCAAGCCGCACCAGATCGTTCGCACGGGCGTGGCGCGCTCCTTCCAGGATCTCAAGCTCTTCACCAACATGTCGGTGCTCGAGAACGTCCTGGTCGCGCTGCCCGACCAGCGTGGCGACAATCTCCTGTACGTCTACTTCATGCCCTGGAAAGTGCGGGCCGAGGAGCGCGAGAATCTCGGGCGGGCGATGGCCATCCTCGAGTTCGTCGGGCTCGGCGAGCGCGCCGGCGACCTCGCGTCGGACCTTTCCTACGCAGAGGAGAAGCTGCTGGTGGTGGCGCGCCTGCTCGCCACGGGGGCCGAGGCGCTGCTGTTCGACGAGCCGCTCTCGGGCCTGGCGCCCAACGCGCTGGCCAAGGTGATGCCGGTGTTCCGGCGCCTGGCGGAGTCGGGTCGTACCCTGTGCATCATCGAGCACAACCTCGACGTGATCCGCGAACTGTGCAGCCGGGTCGTGTTCCTCGACGAAGGGCGCAAGCTCGCCGAAGGCACGCCCGACGAGCTGATGCACGATCCGGAGCTTTCGGAGCGGTACTTTAAATGAGCATCTCGATGAAGGTCAGGGGGCTCGCCGCCGGCTACGGCAAGAAGCGCGTCGTGGAGGGCATAGACCTCGAAGTCGCGGCCGGCGACATCGTGCTGCTGCTGGGGCACAACGGCGCGGGCAAGACCACCTTCGCGCGCGCGCTGTTCGGACTGCTGCGGCCCGAGGAAGGCAGCGTCTGGCTGGGCGACAGGGAGATCACCGGTCGCTCGCCGGCACGCAATGTCGCCGAGGGCTTCGCTTTCGTGCCCCAGGGACACGGCGTGTTCCGCACGCTCACGGTGGCGGACAACCTCGAGCTCGGCGGCTTCGTCGAGCACGACCGCAGCAAGCTGGCCGAGCGCCGGGAGCGGGTGTTCGCGATGTTCCCGATCCTCGCCGAGCGTAGTACCCAGCTCGCCGGCACCATGTCGGGCGGGCAGCAGCAGATGCTGGCGATCGGCATTGCGCTGATGCACGCGCCCTCGTTCATGCTGCTCGACGAACCGTCGATCGGCCTGGCGCCCAACCTCGTCGACAAGGTGATGCAGAGCGTGGTCGAGATCAACCGGACCATGGGCACCACCATCCTGATCATCGAGCAGAACGTCAAGGCGAGCCTGCCGATCGCCCAGCGCGCGGCGGTGTTCAAGACCGGGCAGAAGATCTACGACGGCGACCCCGAGCCGCTCGGCGACCATGTCCGGCTGATGGAGTATTTCTGAGCGAGCACCCGGCGCGGAGGGCAGGCCTTGCCGGCCGGCCGGTGGCAAGGAGGCAAGCAATGGCGAAGAAGAAGGTCCTCGTGGCCGGCGCATCCGGCCTCGTCGGATTCGCCGCGATCCGTCACTTCCTTTCCCTGCCCGACTGGGATGTCGTCGGCGTCTCGCGTCGCCGCCCGCCGGGACTGGACGACGCCGAGCTCGTCTCGGTCGACCTGACCGACCGCGAGGCCTGCGCCGCGGTCTTCGGAAAGATGGCCGACGTCACCCATGTCGTCTACGCGGCGCTCTACGAGAAGGACGAGCTGATCGCCGGCTGGCGCGATCCCGAGCAGATGCGGATCAACGACGCCATGCTGCGCAACCTGCTCGATCCCTTGCTGGTGGCCGCCGGCGGGCTCGAGCACATCACCCTGCTGCAGGGCACCAAGGCCTACGGGGTGCACATCGAGGCGGTGCCGGCGCCGGCGCGCGAACGCTGGCCGCGCCACCAGCACGACAATTTCTACTGGCTGCAGGAAGACTACCTGCGCGAATGCCAGGCCGGCGCCGACTGGCATTTCACGATCCTGCGCCCGCAGGTGATCTTCGGCGAGTCGATCGGCAGCGCCATGAACCCGATTCCCGCGATCGGCGTCTATGCCGCCATCCTCAAGGACGAAGGCAAGCCGCTGTCCTATCCGGGCGGCGCGCGGCGCATCGTGCAGGCGGTCGACGCCGACCTGCTGGCGCGCGCCTGCGCCTGGGTGGCGGTCGCGCCCGAATGTCGCAACGAGATCTTCAACATCAACAACGGTGAGGCCTTCGAGTGGGCCACCGTATGGCCGGCGATGGCCGACGCCTTCGGCATGGCAGTGGGCGAGCCCAAGCCGATGTCGCTCGCCGTCGAGATGCCGAAACGCCAGGAGCAGTGGAGCCGCATCCACAAGCGCCACGCCCTGAAGTCGCCCGAGTCGCTGCGCGACTTCGTCGGCCTGTCCTTCCAGTACGCCGACCGCAACTTCGCCTACGGCGACGAGCTCGCCGCGCTGCCCACGATGGTGAGCACGATCAAGGCGCGCCAGGCCGGCTTCCAGGACTGCGTCGACACCGAGGAGATGTTCGTGCGGCTGATCCGGCGCTTCCAGGAGCGGGAGTGGCTGCCGCCGCGCTGAAAATGGGGTCAGACACGATTAATTGATGAATCAATTAATCGTGTCTGACCCCATTTTCAGCTAGCCCTCGGTGCCGGTGGCCGCCTGCTCGACCGCCGCCGGCTGCAGCCCGAGGCGCCGCGCCGCGCCGACCACCGCGAGGATCGATGCGGTGACGGTGTTGGCGTCGCGCGCTGCGCCGAAGCGGGTGCCGGCGATGCCTGGCGCGGCGGCTTCGACGATCGCCATCGCCTGCGCATCGGAACCGCCGCCGATGGCATGCTCGGCATAGTCGTCGATGCGCAGTCCGGCGCCGAATGCGTTCACCGCCGCATCGATCGGGCCGTTGCCCTGGCCGCGCAGCCGGTGGACGACGCCATCGACTTCGACCACCAGCTCGATGCCCTGGGCGCCGTCCGGGGCGTCGAAGAGGCGATGACGCACATGGCGCATGCCGCCGTCGCCGGGCGCGAGGTAGGTCTGCTCGAACATCGTCCAGAGTTCCCTGCTGCTCACCTCGGCCTCGCTGGCGTCGGTGTGCGCCTGCACGACGGCGCTGAACTCGACCTGCATGCGCCGGGGCATGATGACCCCGTGGTCGCGCTCGAGCAGGAAGGCGATCCCGCCCTTGCCCGACTGGCTGTTGACCCGCACGATGCTGTCGTAGGTCCGGCCGATGTCCTGTGGATCGATCGGCAGGTACGGCACCTCCCAGATCGCATCGTCGGACTGCACCGCGAAGCCCTTCTTGATCGCGTCCTGGTGCGAGCCCGAGAACGCGGTGAAGACGAGGTCGCCGACATAGGGGTGGCGCGGATGGATCGGCATGGCGGTGCAGGCCTCGGCGACGCGGGCGACGGCGCCGATGTCCGAGAAGTCCAGGCCCGGATGCACGCCCTGGGTGTAGAGGTTGAGCGCGAGGGTCACGATGTCGACGTTGCCGCTGCGCTCGCCATTGCCGAAGAGGCATCCCTCGACGCGCTGGGCGCCGGCCATGACCGCCAGTTCGGCGCTCGCCACGCCGGTGCCGCGGTCGTTGTGCGGATGGACCGACAGCACGACATGCTCGCGGCGCTCGAGGCGGCGGTGCATCCACTCGATCTGGTCGGCGAACACGTTCGGCGTCGAGACTTCCACCGTGGTGGGCAGGTTGATGATCACCGGTCGGTCCGGCCCGGCGTCCCAGGTGCGGATCGCGGTATTGGATGCCTCGAGCGCGACCTCGAGCTCGGTCATGCAGAACACTTCGGGCGAGTACTGCAGGACCCATTCGGTCTGCGGATGCTGGTCGGTGAGCTTGCGGATCAGTCCGACCTGCTCGCGAACCAGGGCCATCACCTGCGGCACCGTCATGTCGAAGACGACCTCGCGCCAGACAGGGGCGGTGGCGTTGTAGAGATGGACGATGGCGCGGCGCGCGCCCGCCACCGAGAGCACCGTCTGCTCGATCAGTTCGGGACGGGCCTGGGTGATCACCATCGGGGTGACGTCGTCGGGAATGCAGCCCTTGTCGACGAGCCCCCGGATGAAGTCGAAATCGGTCTGCGAAGCCGATGGAAAGCCGACCTCGATCTCCTTGAAGCCGATGCGCACGAGTTCATCGAACAGGCGCTGCTTGCGATTCGAGTTCATCGGCTCGAACAGCGCCTGGTTGCCGTCACGAAGATCGGTCGACAGCCAGGTCGGGGCTTCGGTAATGGTGCGTGACGGCCACTGGCGGTCGGGGAGGTCGACGGTCGGAAACGGTCGATAGCGGGTAGCGGGATTTGCAAGCATCTTGGCCAACTCGATTCGGTGCGTGGTACGGATTCCGGTGCAATGCGCCGGCTGGGGTATCTTGCGCACGTACTTCCCTGCAGCGCTCCTGGCGGGAGGCTGTGGCTTGGCCGGGGTCAGGGGAAGTTCAATGAATCGCGATGGCGATGCACGGGCGCGCGTACCGACCCCGGCCGAGCGCTAGGCCCGGACGTAGAAGCAGGGGTAGTCGGCGAATGTGCATCCCCGAAACATACGTGGCGGTTCCCGGACTGTCAACCGGGCAGTACTGGCCGACCAGGGCATGGATCTTGCGCGCCGACCGGCGTCACGCGCTTGCGCGACCCGCGCATGATGCGAGAATCCGGCCGGGAGGCATTCGATGCTCGATGCACTGCGCAGGATCGTTCTCAGCGCACCGGTGCGGATCATCGCAGCGGTCGCGGCGGTTTGGCTGCTGTTCGCCTGGTTCGCGGTCGGCCCGATCCTGAAGTGGGCGGCGCCGAAATACGTCGCCGCGCACGGCGAGCGGACGCTGACGATCGACCGGGCCCATTTCAATCCGTTCCGGCTCTCGCTCGAGATCGAGGGCGCCCGGCTCGTCGAGCCCGATGGCGCGCCCCTGCTCGCCTTCGAACGCTTCCTCGCCGATTTCGAGATCGCGAGCATCGTGCGCCGCGCCTGGAGTTTTCGCGAGATCGTCCTCGATGCGCCGTCGACCCTGGTCGCACTGCGCGAGGACGGCTCACTGAACTGGCTCGACTTCATCTCGGGTTTCGCGAGTGACGCGCCCGAGCCGGAAAAGCCCGATTCCGGCTCGCTGCGGCTGCTCGTCGATCGGCTGGCGGTGACGCGCGGCAGCGCGGATTTCTCGGACCGGAAGTTCGCCGACGGGTTCGAGACCCGGATCGAGCCGATCGATTTCGAGATCCGCAAGCTCTCGACCCTGCCCGACGAGAAGGGCGAGCATCAGCTGCAGCTGCTCACCGAGGCCGGCGCCCAGCTGCAGTGGCGCGGCACCTTGGGTCTCGATCCGCTCGTCGCGAGCGGCGAGGTGGCGCTCTCGGACCTGGTGTTCGAGCGTCTCTGGCCGTATCTCGAACCGCGCCTCGCGATGGCGCCGCCTCGGGGCACGGGCGAGATCCGCTTCGACTATCGCCTGCGCTATGAAGGTGGTGTCGTGTCGATGGCCCTCGACGGCATCGCGGCCACGATCCGGCAGCTGTCGATGGCCGGCGCCGAGGACACCGAACCCGGCATTCGCATCGATAACATCGCGCTGGCCGGCGGACGCTTCGACCTGCAGGCGCGAAGCGTGGATGTCGAGTCGCTCGACATCGGCGACGGACGCATCGCCGTGCGGCGCGGCGCCGATGGCGCGATCGACATCGCGTCGTGGTTCGCTTCGCCCGATGGCGAAGGCGGGGAGATGTCGAATGGATCGAACGGCGAATCGAACGGCGA
>JBAYRO010000041.1:0-25026 GCA_041676645.1 Burkholderiaceae bacterium
TCAGGTGGGGGTGGTCCCGGGGGTCGCGGCGGGCAGCACCTGCCACTCGGGTTCCTCGAACTCGCCGATCACCGTGATCTCGCACTTCCTCGCATGCTCGGCGAGGATGCTTCGCACCGTCTCGCTGCGGCTGTCGTCCTTCGCGTCGCGATGCGCTTTCGATTCCCAGGTCGCGATCGCGAGCAAGGTGTCCGGCTCGCCGATCTTGCGATGCAGGTAGGTGCCGCGGGCGCCCGGCGCCTGCTGGATGATCCGGCTCGCCTCGACCCAGGCGCTTGCGTATTCCTCGACGGTATAGCCCGGCTTCATCCGGACCTCGAATATGAACTTCATCGCTCCTGTCCTCCGGGTGGGACCGGTTCCCGACCGGCCCCCGCAAGCAGCGTACCCGAGCGAGCCGCATGCCGCCCTTGAGGCGGGCGAAGTTTGTCGCTAGCCTGCGGGATCCTTCGGCGGTCCGTCGCCGGCGCCTCGCCCGGCGGCTTGCCGGACTCCGGGCCCGACCCGGGCCATTTCCCCAGGAGTGCTGCCATGCGCCCAGACGCCCTGTTCCCCGTTGTCGACACCGCCTGCGGGCGACTGCGCGGCCTCGCCGTCGACGGCACGCTTGCTTTCAAGGGCATCCCCTATGGCGATGACACCGGCGGCGCCAACCGCTTCCTGCCGCCGAAACCGCCGGTGCCCTGGACGGGGGTGCGCGATGCCACCGGCCACGGGCCCTATGCGCCGCAGTTCCCGTCGACCCGCAAGGGCGCCTATTCCGACATCACCCTCTACGACCTGCAGCCCGGGCGCATGGGCGAGGACTGCCTCGTGCTCAATGTCTGGACCTCGTCGCTCGATCCGCATGCGAACCGTCCGGTCATGGTGCATCTGCACGGCGGCGGCTGGTACTCCGGCTCGGGAAGCCTGCCGATGTTCGACGGCTCGATGCTCTCGCGCTTCGGCGATGCGGTGGTCGTCACCCTCAACCACCGGCTCGGCGCCTTCGGCTATCTCGACCTCGGCGCCTTCGGCGACGAGCGCTATGCCGATTCCGGCACCGTCGGAATGATGGACATCGTCGCCGCGCTCGAATGGGTGCGCGACAACATCGCGGCCTTCGGCGGCGATCCGTCGCGGGTGCTCGTCTTCGGGCAGTCGGGCGGCGGCATCAAGACCTCCACCCTGCTCGCGATGCCGTCGGCGCAGGGCCTCGTCCATCGGGCCGGCATCATGAGCGGGCCCTCGACCCGGCTGATCGAGCCGGAGGAATCCGCCCGCTACGCCGAGGCCTTCCTGCGCCACCTGCAGGTCGGCCCCGACCGGCTCGACGCCCTGGCCGGATTCTCGATGGAGGATCTCCTGCTTGCCCAGGCGGCGGTCGAGCGCGATTTCCGGACGCCGGGACAGGGGCCGCGGGTGTTCCTGCCGGTGATCCTCAAGAAGGGTGCGATCCCCCGCCATCCCTTCGATCCCGATGCGCCGCCGACCGCGCACGAGGTTCCGCTCATCGTCGGCTCGACACTCGACGAGCGCAGCTATCGCCTCAACAACCTGCGCCTGGACTGGGAGGGACTGGCGTACGAGATCGCCGGCCACGTGGGCGAGCGGGCCGGCTGGCTCATCGAGCGCTACCGCGCCGAGGATCCGCAGGCGACTCCCTACCTGCTGCAGGCCCGCATCGAGACCGACCTGATGTTCCGTCGCGGCATCCACCGGATCGCCGAACGCAAGCTCGAGCAGGGCGGGGCGCCGGTCTGGCAGTACCTGTGGACCGCGCCGAGCCCGGCCTATGGCGGACGCTACGGCGCGACGCACAGCATCGACCTGGGGCCCAGCATGTACGACATCCGCCATGGGTTGAACGGTCCGGGCGATGAGAACCGGATCCTGGCCGATGCCATCGCTTCGGCCTGGTGCGCGTTCGCCGAAACCGGTGATCCGAACAACGAACGCATCGCCGACTGGCCGGCCTTCACGCTGCCGCGGCGCTCGACTATGGTGTTCGGCGCCGACGAGATCGCCGCCCAGGACGATCCGCGCGGCGAGTTGCGGGCCTTCTGGGCGGATTACGAGCCGCCCGAGCCCGCGCGCTGGGCGTAGCGGCGTCGGCCAACTACCTCTACGATGGGCGGACAGACACCCAGGCTGCGGCGGAGCCCCGTCGCGGCCGAGGATGCAACCAGGAGGGGATGAGGATGAATCGATATCTCGAGTTCGGCGGTATGGTGCTCGTCGCGGCATGGCTCGCGGCCTGTGGTAGCAGCAGTTCCGGTCCCGAGCGCGGTTCGCTCGTCGAACCGGCCGCCGATGGCCTGCTGGCCACGCTCACGGCGGCCCAGATCGACGCCGCGACGGCGGCGAGCGGCCTGCAGGCGCTGGCCGGCGTGGCCCAGTGTGACGTCCAGTACGTGAGCCTGACCTATCGCACCGTCGGCGCCCAGGGCGAGGACCGCCTGCCCGATGACGAGCCGATCCAGGTCTCGGGCGCCTTGCTGCTGCCGGCCGGTGCCTGCGCCGATACCCCGGCACCGCTGCTCGCCTATGCGCGTGGCACCGATGTATTCAAGCCGCGCACGATGGCGGATCCGCAGGACGCCGAGTCCTTCCTGCTCGCCGCAATGTACGCGGCCCAGGGCTATGCGGTGGTCGCCACCGATTACCTTGGCTATGCGCGGTCGAACTATTCCTTCCATCCCTACCTGCATGCCGATTCCGAGGCGAGCAGCGTCATCGATTCGATCCGGGCGGCGCGCGAGGCGGCCGAGGAACTCGGCGCGCCGCTCGATGGCCAGGTCATGCTGAGCGGCTATTCGCAGGGCGGGCATTCG
Organism: Burkholderiaceae bacterium; assembly: GCA_041676645.1. Lineage (GTDB taxonomy): Bacteria > Pseudomonadota > Gammaproteobacteria > Burkholderiales > Burkholderiaceae_E > JAMLIN01. The sequence goes on from JBAYRO010000041.1 coordinate 2,814, forward strand.
TCGATGGCGACCCAGCGCGCCATCGAGCGCGATATCGCGGACGAGATCGGAGTGGTCGCGGGCGCCCATCTGGCCGGGCCCTACAACCTGTCGGGCTCCTTCGAGTACGCCGACCTGGACAACCCGATTGCCGGCTACCAGTTCTTCGTACCCTTCATCGTCACCGCCTGGCAGAAGGTGTATGGCGACATCTACACCGACCCGGCCGAGATCTTCGAGGCGCCGTATGCCGCCGGCATCGACGACCTGCTGCCCAGCCCGACCCTGACCTACACCACGCTCGTCACCAGCGGCGCATTGCCGGGTGGCACGCCCAGGCAGGCCCAGGACGCCCTGTTCGACCTCGCCTACCTGCAGGACGTGAAGACCAATCCCGACAACGCGCTGCGTGTCGCCGCGACGCGCAACGACCTGCTGGGCTGGACGCCGGCGGCGCCGGTCCTGCTGTGTGGCGGCGCCGGTGATCCGACCGTGCCGCCGGCGATGCACCAGGATGTGCTCATGGCGGACTTCACCGCCCGCGGGGTGGGCAACGTCGAGTCGATCGACGTCGACCCGATGATCCAGGCGGCCTACGGACCGGGCGGTGTCGCGCCCACCGATCCGGCCAGCGCCGAGTTCGCCACCTACTATGGCAGCTATCATGGCGCCTACGAGCCGCCGTTCTGCCATGCGCAGGCGCGCGCATTCTTCGAATCGGTCCGATAGGAGCCCGGCTGTCGCATGATGATCGAAGCGGTGATATGGGATTTCGGTGGCGTCATCAGCGACAGCCCCTTCGATGCCTTCCTGCGCTACGAGCGCGAACGTGGCCTGCCCGAGGGCTTCCTGCGCTCGGTCAACACGCACAACCCGCTCGACAACGCCTGGGCGCGGATCGAGCGCAACGCCTGCACCGCGAGCGAGTTCGATGCGCTCTTCGCCGCCGAGAGCGCCGCGCTGGGCCATGAAGTCCGCGGCGCCGAGGTGCTGGCGCTGCTCGATGGCGCCGTCCGTCCCGAGATGGTCGAGGCGCTGCGCCGGCTGCGCGCTCGGATGAAGATCGGCTGCATCACCAACAATTTCCTGCGGGCCGATCCCGATGCGCCGCCGATGTCCGACAAGGCGGAGATCATGGGGCTCTTCCACCATGTCATCGAGAGTGCGAAGGCGGGGGTGCGCAAGCCCGATCCCCGCATCTACCGCATGATGACCGACGTGCTCGAGGTCGAACCGCGAGCCTGCGTCTATCTCGACGACCTCGGCATCAACCTGAAGCCGGCGCGCGAGATGGGCATGCACACGATCAAGGTCGTGTCCGCCGCGCAGGCGCTCGAGGAACTCGAGGCGCTGGTCGGTTTCGCGCTGCGCGACTGACCCATGCACGGACCATCGACGGGTCCCGGGCCGCGCGCAAGGCCTTGCGCTTCCACCTGCTGACCATCGCGCTGGCGCCCCTTCTCGCGTGGCAGGGGCGGCGCGTCCGCCGCGAGGCATTGCGGCTGCCCGAGGCCGGCGGCGCAAGGACGGGCGAGACGGGCGAGGGCCCCCGGCTGCGCCTGCTGCTGCTCGGGGACTCCTCCGCCGCCGGCGTGGGCGTGGCCGACCAGGCCGATGCGCTCGCCGGTCGGCTGGTCGCGCTGCTCGCCGCCGAGCACCGGGTGCACTGGCGACTCGAGGCGGGCACGGGCGACCGGCTCGCCGATCTGCTGGCACGGCTCGATACCCTGGCGTGCGAGGACTTCGATGCGGTCGTCATGGCGATCGGCGTCAACGATGCCACCGGCCGCACCCGGTCCATCGCCTGGATCGACGGCCTGCGCCGGCTGCTCGCCGAGCTTCGGGCGCGCTTCGGCGCTCCGCTCGTGGTCTTCTGCGCGATTCCGCCGATGCAGGTCTTTCCGGCCCTGCCCCGGCCGCTGGCCGGTTGGCTCGGCATGGCGGCGGCCCGGCTCAACGCGGCGAGCCGGACCGTGCTGGCGCACGAGTCGCGGGCGCGTTTCGTGTCCTTCGACTTCGATCCGGATCCGCGATGGATGTGCGAGGATGGCTTCCATCCGTCGGCGGCGGGTTACCGGCGCTGGGCCGAGGCAGTGGCTGCCGCCTTGTGCGAAGGCCTGGCCGGGATGCCGCCGTCGAACGTTTCCGATCGAGGAGATCCGTCATGAGAATTGCCAGGATCGGCGCTGCCGTGCTGCTCGGCTGCATGGTGCTGCTGGCGGGCTGCGCGCACCTGTCCGGACGCGAACCGGTCGAGGTGATCGTCGCCGGCATCGAGCCGCTGGAGGGGCAGGGGATGGAGGCGCGGATGCTGGTCAAGCTGCGCCTCCAGAATCCGAACGACCAGGCCTTGAGCTTCAATGGCATCTTCGTGCGCCTCGATGTCGAGGGCCAGCGCTTCGCCACCGGTGTCAGCGACCAGGTGGGCAGCGTGCCGCGCTACGGCGAGACCGTCATCGGCATCCCGATGAGCGTGTCGATGCTCGATCTGGCCCGCCAGGCGATGGACGCCCTTGGCGGACGCCCGCGCGACAAGCTCGCCTACGAGCTCTCCGGCAGGCTCGACGGGGAGGGCTTTGCCGGCCTGCGCTTCCATTCGACCGGAGAGCTCAGCCTGCCGGCGGGCGGCGGCGCCATGCGGTAGCGGCCTGGGCCGTTCCGGCGAGCGGTGTCGGTGGCTTCGGGCAAGGCCGCCTGCGCGACGCCGCGATTCGCTGCGTCAGCGAGGCGGCGTCCTGCCGCTTCGCTCGTCCATCTCCCGGATCAGCGCGCGCGCTTCGTCGCCCTCGGGAATCGGCCGGCCGCTGTCGCGCCACTCGATGGCTGCCTTGAACCCCGCCTCCTGGGCGTAGCGCCGGAACCAGAGACCCTCCGGATTGTGGCGTGTGATGCCGTCGAACACGGTCGCCATCATCTGCGACTGCTCGAGCCCCATCGTCAGCATCACCTGGTTGACGACCATCTTGTGCATGGCGAGATGGCTGCGCGGCACGCCGGCGATACGTTCGGCGAACTGCATCGTTCGCGCGTCGAGTTCGGCGGCGGGAACCGCGAAGTTCGCCAGGCCCCATTCGGCCGCTGTCGCGCCCGTGATGACGTCGCCCGAGAACATCATCTGCTTGGCCCGGGCCGGACCGAGGCGATAGGTCCACATCGCGGTGGTGGGGCAGCCCCAGACACGGGTGGGCATGTAGCCGATGCGCGCATCCTCGGCCATGACCAGCAGATCGCAGCACAGCGCGATGTCGCTGCCGCCCGCGACCGCCGCGCCATGGACCTTGGCGATGGTCGGCTTGGGGCTGCGCCACAGGCTCATGAAATCCTCGGTGTTGCCCTTCATGCAGGCATAGTCGACGAGCGGATCCCAGGGATGGTTCTCCTGCTGGCAGGGGTGCTCGATGTCCTGCTCGGCGTAGGCGGCCAGGTCGTAGCCGCCGCAGAAGCCCTTGCCGGCGCCTTCGACCACGATGACATGGATGTCGTCGTTCGCGTTCGCCCATTCGACGGCCGCCCGGATTTCGCCGGGTGTCGCGTCGTTGATGGCGTTCAGGCGCTCCGGCCGGTTCAGCAGGAGCCGGGCGACGCGCGGCGCGTTCGGGTCGGCTTCGATCTTCAGAGTGGAAAAGCTCGGCATCCTCGGTCTCCTTTCCTGGAATGGACCAAGCCTACCAGCCGCCGCCGCCACCCCCGCCACCGCCGCCTCCCGATCCGCCGCCCCCGCCGGAGAAGCCCGACGATGAGGACTTCGGTGGCGGAATGGCGCTGGCGAAGGAACCCTGGGTCGCCTTCACCATGCCCGACAGGGAATTCGCGAAGCCGCGGCGGCCCTGCCAGTCGGCTCCGCCGCGCCACGCCGGCCGGTAGCTGCTGGCCAGGTCCTCGCCCGGATGCGCCCGCGCGAAGGCTGCCTCGAAGGCTTCGGACCAGGGCTTCTCGACGCCCAGCGCGATGGCGTAGGGAAGCAGGCGCTCGAAGCGTTCGGTGGTGAGCTCGGGCGCATCGGCGAAGTTGAGCCGTCCGCTTTCGGCAGTGTCCATGTACAGCCGCAATCCCGCGAGCTGGTCCATGATGCGCCGGCCGGCGACCGTCGGCGCCCGCAGCAGGTAGTAGAACAGGCCGTTCAGGAGGGCGAAGCCGCCGACCAGGATGAAGGGAAAGCCGTTCTCGAGCAGCGCTTCGAGGCCGCGGCCGAAGCCCGAGGGCAGCGTCCCGTCCGAAAGCGTTCCGCGCAGGGACAGGAACATGAAGCCGAACCAGACGATCACCGCCACGTTGATCGCCGCGATGATGATGGTTCCCACGCTGCGACCGGCGAGGAAGGCGCGCACCATGCGCACCACCACCGAGCCGGCGGTGGCGCCGACCACGCAGGTGGCCCCCAGCAGGGTCGCTTCTCCCGGGCTCAGCTCCCCGAAGACCAGGATCGCCGCGACAGTGACCGCCGTCAGCGCCAGGCCGATGAAGAAGTAGCCGCGATTGCGCCTGAAAAAACGGTGGCGATTCTCCTTCTCGATCGCGCCCTTGAAGCCGGCCAGCGCCTTCGCCACGGCGGGCCCGTTGGCGCGGGCGATGCGCACCCGGCCGCCCTGGCGCTCGAGCCAGGCCAGCAAGGCCCGCTCTCCGGCGGGCAGGGTCGGTCCGTCGACGGGCGTCGCGGTGCGAACCAGGGTCGGCTCGCTGGCGCTGCCTTCGAATAGCAGCAGGCCCCGGGTCGCCAGGGATACCGCCGCGGCCGTGAACTCGCGCCAGCCGCTGCGCCAGCCCCACTGATGGACGTAGGCGGCCAGCCCCGGCGAGATGCCTTCGGGCGGATGGAACAACGGGATCGTCAGGCCACTGGGTGGATCGCGCCCGACTGCCCGCCATGTCAGCAGGTAGAAGGCCAGCACGCCGAGCAGGCCGGCGCCGGTCAGCAGGTACCTGCGGTAGTCGAGCATCGCGTGGCCCAGCGCCTGCATGCCGCTGGGCGGCGCCACCAGGCCGGCGGGGATCTCGGCCACCACGCTGAGGCCCTCGCCGGGCGCCAGCGTCCGGGTCGATGCGACGCGAAGCGACTTGTCGTGCCCCAGCTCGGCACGCCAGTCGGTGCCGCGCGCACCGGCCCGGCCGGTATAGCCGGTCCAGCGAACCGGGGCGACCTGTCCGGGCAGGTGGATCGTGGCGCTGGCGATCCCGATCGGGAACGCCCATTCATTGCCGGTCACGTTCCAGAACAGCTCGGTGTGCTCGGGCAGGTACCGGATCTGGCGCGTGGTGGAGTACTGCAGCCGGTAGGTATGGCGGCCGGGCGCGAGCAGGGTGTTCTCGTCGCCCATGTAGATGCGCAGCCCACGGTCGTTGCGTCGGGTGAAGTGCGGCTCGGGCGTGCCGTCGCGGGTGACCGAATGCAGCTCGAAGCCCACCCGGCGCAGGTTGCCCCCGGCATCCTCGAAGCGCAGCGGGAAGTCGCGGTAGATGCCGCGCCGGATCTGCCGGCCCTCGGCATGGACGACGATCGTTTCGGTCACCGCCAGTTCGCCGTCGGCGCCGACTTCCACCAGGGCGTCGAAGCGCTCGATCACTTCGGCGGCGATCGCCGGCATCGCGCCGGTCGCCAGCAGGCTCGCCAGAAGGGCAGTCCGCAGGGCAGTCCGCAGGGCAGTCCGCAGGGCACGCAAAGGCGCCCGCCGCGCGCAGCACAGCAGGCGCCGGAGCGGCCGGATCGACTGGCGCCACATGGCGTTCCGCCCGTTCAGCCCTGGAAGGAAACCCCGGGCACCGCGCGGCTCGCGTCGTCGGTCTCGAAGAAGGCTCCCTTGGAGAATCCGAACATGCCAGCGACCAGGTTGCTCGGAAAGGACTCGACCATGACGTTGAGTTCGCGTGTCGCGCCGTTGTAGTAGCGGCGCGCCATCTGGATCTCGTCCTCGATGCCGGCAAGCGAGGCCTGCAGCTGCAGGAAGTTCTGGCTTGCCTTGAGGTCCGGGTAGTTCTCGACCACCGCCAGCAGGCGACCGAGCGCGCCCGACAGCAGGCCCTCGACCTGCGCGCGGCCGGCGATGTCGTCGGCCGGCATGGCCCGGGCCTGGTTGCGCAGTTCGGTCACTTCCCGCAGCGTGGTCTGTTCGTGGCCGGCGTAGCCCTTGACGGCTTCCACGAGGTTCGGGATCAGGTCGGAGCGGCGCTTGAGCTGCACATCGATCCCGCTCCAGCCTTCCGCCGCCATCTGCCGGCTGCGCACGAGCCGGTTGTACACGACGATGGCATAGGCGAGCACCGCGATGACGACCGCGGCCAGGACGAGGCTTGTGATCATGGCAGGCTCCTTGTGCGCCCGCCGCCGGATGCCGGAGGGTCGGGCCGCCAGATCATAACCGCCGGTGGGCGCCGCGGGCAGGCTCGCCGGACGAGTGGCGGCTCGCCGCTGGCGCCCGAGGAACAACAGGCTTGCTCAGAGCAGCTCCCGGCGCAGCCGGGCGGGATCCTTGGGCGACAACAGTCCGGGCGCGATATCGAGCACCGAGCGCGCACCGGTCTCGCCGCGCGAGGCGAGGCGATGGGCGGCGCGTGCATAGGCGACCAGCACGCTGGCGGTGAATTCCGGATTGCTCTGCAGTCGCAGCGAGAACTCCATGGTCTGCGCCGCCTGCTCGCTGCTGCGGCCGCTGCGGATGACGAAGCCGCCATGCGGCATCGCGCCATGCTCGCGCCGCAACTGCTCGGCATCGATGAAGTGCACCGTGGTGTCGTAGTCGGCGAAATAGTCGGGCATGGTGACGATCGCCTGTTCGACATGGGCGGCATCGGCGCCCTCGGCGAGCACCACATGGCATTCGCGGTGGTGCTTCTCGCGCGTCTCGAGCACCGGCTGGGTGCCGCTGCGGGCGCGCTCGATCGCGCCCGGCGACGGAATCGTGTACTGCACCGCGCCGGCCACGCCCGGCAGTCGCCGCACGGCGTCGGAGTGCCCCTGGCTCAGGCCCTTGCCCCAGAAGGTATAGGTGGCGCCCTGCGGCAGGATCGCTTCCCCGAACAGCCGCTCGATCGAGAACAGGCCCGGATCCCAGCCGACCGAAATCAGCGCCAGCCTGCTGCCCTGCCGCGCGGCGGCATCGACCGCCGCGAAATACTCCGGAATGCGGGCATGGGTGTCGAAGCTGTCGACCGTGTTGAACCGGGCGGCGAGCGCCGGGCCCTGTTCCGGCAGGTCGGACTTCGAGCCGCCGCACAGGATCATCACATCGATCGCGTCGGCGAACTCGTCGACCCGCTCGAGCCGGTGCACCGGCGTCGTGGTGTCGCGCAACACGATCGATGCCGGGTCGCGGCGGCTGAAGACGGCGACGAGCCGCATGTCGGGACTGTGCGTGAGCGCGGTTTCGACACCCCTGCCGAGATTGCCGTAGCCGGCGATGCCGATGCGGATTCTGTTGCTCATGGAAGAAGAAGCTCCGGTGGATTCCTCCCGATTCTGGCAGAAGTCGGCCGCCATCCGCCCCGGGAATCCGTGTGGCTCGGCGCGGATAGTAAGATCGGTCGCAATCCGGGCCGCCGCCATCGGGGCGGGCGGCCAGCACATGATGGAGAGGATGCATGGCCCTTGCGCACCGGCCTGGCGGAGTTCGAGGCCTTGTCCTGCGCATCGCGCTGCTCGTCGCGATCGGGCTCCCTGGCTGGCGCGCCCATGCCAGCGAGCTGCCCATCGAGCGCAGCGTGCCCGGCGGTATCGCGCTGGTCGAACTCGGCGCTTCGCCCGAGGCGCCGCGGGCAAGCTTCGATGCCACGCCGGTGCTGGTGGTCGGCGATCCGGCGGGCTGGACCGCGGTGGTCGGCATCGGGCTCGATGCCACGCCCGGCACCCACCACCTCCTGGTGCGTCGCGCCGGGGAGCCGGAGCAGCGGCGCGACTTCGAGGTGGCCCCGGTGCGCTACGCCGAGCAGCGGCTCAAGGTGGCGCCGGGGCAGGTCGATCTCTCACCCGAGAACCTCGCGCGCTACCAGCGCGAACGCGAGCATCTTGCCGGCGTAGTGGCGCAGCACAGCGATGCGCTGCCGACGGCGTTGCGCATGGTCCAGCCGACCCCGGGGCGGCGCTCCAGCTCCTTCGGCTTGCGGCGGATCTTCAACGAGCAGCCGCGGCGCCCGCACAGCGGCATGGACATCGCCGCTGCGGTCGGCACGCCGGTGGTCGCGGCGGCGGCCGGTCGCGTCATCGATACCGGTGACTATTTCTTCAACGGCAAGACGATCTGGCTCGACCACGGCAGCGGCCTGCTGAGCATGTACTGCCATCTCAGCGAGATCGAGGTCGAGCCGGGTGATATGGTCATGGCGGGCGATCCGATCGGAGCCGTCGGGGCCACCGGTCGGGTCACGGGGCCGCACCTGCACTGGTCGGTGAGCCTCAATCGCAAGATGGTCGATCCGGCGCTGTTCCTCGATGCAGCGCCGGCGCAATAGCCGGAGGAAACCAGATGACGAAGGATTTGCCCACGGATTCGCCACGACACGATCCCGCGGATTGCCTGTTCTGCCGCATCGGCGGGAAATCCCTGCCTTCGCATGTCGTTCACGAATCCGACCGGATCCTCGCGTTCCTCGACATCCACCCGATCCGCCGGGGCCATGTCGTGATCATTCCGAAGGCGCACTACGCCTGGTTCGACGACCTGCCGGCCGATGTCGCCGCCGAGATCCTCGGCTTCGCCCGGGAGCTTGCGCCGATCCTGCGACGCCGCTACGACGCGAAACGGGTCGGTTTCATGTTCACCGGCACCGATATCGCCCATGCCCATGCGCATGTGGTGCCGATGGTGGAGCCGACCGACATCACCTCGCGCCGCTACATCGCCGAGGAAACACTGAGCTTCGGAACCGCGCCACGCATGCCCGACGAGGAACTCGGCGCGATCGCGACCGAGATCGCGGCGGCGCTGGTCTCGGACGACGTCTTTCCCTGAGGCCCGCGCATGAGCACGAAGCTGCACGCGCTGCGGGCGGACATCACCACGCTGGGAGTCGATGCTATCGTCAACGCCGCCAACGGCTCGCTGCTGGGCGGGGGCGGCGTCGACGGCGCGATCCATCGCGCCGCCGGGCCGGAGCTGCTGGAGGAGTGCCGCCTGCTGGGCGGCTGCGACACCGGCGATGCGAAGATCACCCGCGGCTATCGCCTGCCCGCGAAGCATGTCATCCATACCGTCGGTCCGGTCTGGCGGGGCGGTTCGCATGGCGAAGCCGGGCTGCTCGAGTCCTGCTATCGGCGCTCGATCGCGCTGGCCGTCGAGCACGGCCTGGCGTCGATCGCGTTTCCCGGCATTAGTACCGGCGTCTACGGCTATCCGGTGGAGCCGGCCGCGCGGATCGCGGTCGTCACGGCGCGATCGGCCCTTGCCGAAGCCCCGGGCCTGCGAGAGTTGATCTTCTGCTGCTTCTCCGAGGCCGACCTGCAGGTGTACGAGCGCCTGCTCGGAGCCGGGGCCGCCTGACCTGCGCTCCTCACCGCCCCACAAATCGCCCGCGCCGCCGGCCACCTGCCGCGGCGCCGGCAAGGTTCCCGGCGCACGTGAGACGATTGCAACGGCGTCGCGCGCGTGCCGCCACCGTTCCCACAAAGGCGGGTGCGCCCGCGATGCGTAGCGCCTTGTGTGGCGCCGAGAAGCGCAGCGAGACGGACGCGGACAAGCGAACGCTTGACCGCGGCTGGCTCGGGAGCATCGCAGGACGACGGCGAAGCCGTCGCGCCACACTGAAGCGAAGCAGCGCGGGCGCACCCGCCTTTGGCACGAAGGCACGAGCACCCGCCTTTGGCCAGAGGGCTCTCGAACGTGGGCACAGCCGCCGCCGCAGCCGCCCACCGACGTCAGGCCGTCAGCCCCGCCGCATTCATCAGCAGGCGCAGCAGTCCGGCGACCAGCCCGAGGGCGAGGACGCCCATGATCCACAGGCCGATCATCCAGGCGATCCGTTTCGGCCAGGAGGGCCGGTGGGCATCATCCGGCCGGGCCGGCATCAGTGATACCCCTCGCCGGCCTTCACCTTGCCGCGAAACACGTAGTAGGACCAGCCGCTGTATCCGAGGATCACGGGGATGATCAGCAGGGCGCCCACCAGGGTGAAGCCGAGGCTCTGCTCGGGCGCCGCCGCCTGCCAGATCGACAGGGAGTGCGGCACGATGTTCGGCCAGATGCTGATCACGAAACCCGAGTAGCCGAGGAAGATCAGCAGCAGGGCGCAGAGGAAGGGCGTGGCGCCCGGGTCGCCGGGCCGGCGGATCGCGTGCAGGATCATCCAGGCGGCGGCCAGCACCAGGACGGGCACCGGGGCAAACCAGACGATGTGCGGGAAGCCGAACCAGCGATCCGCGATCGAGGGATGGATGAAGGGGCTCCAGAGGCTGACGACGGCGATCATCCCCAGCATCCCGAGCGTGATGGGGCGCGTCACCCGCTTCATCGTCCGCTGCAGTTCTCCCTCGGTCTTGAGGATGAGCCAGGTGGCGCCGAGCAGCGAGTAGGCCAGCACGACACCGCAGCCGGTCAGGATGCTGAACGGGCTGAACCAGTCGAGCACGCCCGCCGCCGCCCGGCCGTCGACCAGCTCGATTCCCTCGATGAACGCCCCCAGCGCCGCGCCCTGGAAGAAGGCGGCGACGACCGAGCCGCTGATGAAGGCCTTGTCCCAGAACGGCTTGTGCGATTCGTCCGCCTTGAAGCGGAACTCGAAGGAGACCCCGCGCCAGATCAGGCCCACCAGCATCAGCAGGAGCGGGATGTAGAAGCTGGTGAGCAGCACCGCGTAGGCCTTGGGGAAGGCCGCCAGCAGGCCGGCGCCGCCCAGGACCAGCCAGGTCTCGTTGCCATCCCATACCGGTGCGACCGTGTTGACCATGGTGTCCCGGTGCTCCCGCTCGCGGACGAAGGGAAAGAGGATGCCGATGCCGAGATCGAAGCCGTCCATGATGATGTACATCATCACTGCGAAGCCGATCACCAGCATCCAGGCGAGGGCAAGGTCGAATGCCATGGCGTTCACCGGTGCGATGGATCGGGCGATCCGTCGAGGCTTTCGGTCGCCGCCGACAGCGGCCGGGCCGGACGCTGGTTGCGATCGGGCGGGCCGCCGTGGCCGGGTTCGGGATGGTCGTCCGGGATGCGGCCGACCAGCCCCAGCATGTAGCGCGCGCCGGTGCCGAAGACCGCGATGTAGACCACGACCAGCAGCGCGAGGCTCACCGACATGGTCAGGGTCGAGTGATCGGATACGGCATCGGCGGTGCGCATCAGGCCCTGGACCACCCAGGGCTGGCGGCCGATCTCGGTGGTGTACCAGCCGGCGAGGATCGCGACCAGGCCGCTCGGACCCATCAGCAGCGCGAAGCGCGCCAGCGCCCGTGATTCGTACAGCCGCCCGTGCCAGAAAGTCCAGGCGGCGCACAGTCCGAGCAGGACCATCAGGAAACCGAGCCCCGCCATTACCCGGAAAGTCCAGAAGACGATGGTCGCATTGGGCCGGTCCTCGGGCGGGAAGTCCTTGAGGCCGGGGATGCTGCCATCCCATTCGTGGGTCAGGATCAGGCTGCCGAGGCGCGGGACCTGCACCGCATGGCGCGTCGTCTCCGCTGCCATGTCGGGGACGCCGAACAGGATGAGCGGTACGCCGGCGCCCGGCGTGTTCTCCCAGTGGCCCTCGATCGCCGCGATCTTGGCGGGCTGGTGTTCCAGCGTGTTGAGACCGTGCAGGTCGCCTATGAGGACCTGCAGCGGAGCGCAGGCCAGCACCATGCCCAGGCCCATCGCGTACATGGTGCGTATGGCCGGCGTCCGCCTGCCCCTGAGCAGGTGCCAGCCGCCCGCGCCCGCGACGAACAGGGCCGTCGCGAGGAAGGCGGCCATCGTCATGTGCGCCAGGCGATACGGGAACGAGGGATTGAAGATGACGGCGATCCAGTCGACCGGGACCGCGATGCCGTCGATGATCTCGTGGCCCTGCGGGGTATGCATCCAGCTGTTGGATGCGAGGATCCAGGTCGACGAGATCAGGGTGCCCGCGGAGACCATGATCGTCGAGACGAAATGCAGTGCCGGTCCGACCTTGTTCCAGCCAAAGAGCATGACGCCCAGGAAACCGGCCTCCAGGAAGAAGGCGGTCAGGACTTCATAGGTCAGCAGCGGCCCGGTGATGGCGCCAGCGAATTCGGAGAAGTAGCTCCAGTTGGTGCCGAACTGGTAGGCCATGACCAGGCCCGACACCACGCCCATCGCGAAGTTGACGGCGAAGACCTTCGACCAGAAATGGTAGAGGTCCCGGTAGACTCGTTGCCTTCGGTAGAGCCACAGGCCCTCGAGCACGACGAGCCAGGCGGCCAGCCCGATCGTGATCGCCGGAAAGACGATATGGAACGAAATGGTGAACCCGAACTGGATGCGGGCGAGCTCCAGGGCTGTGAGGCTGAACACGGAGACGGTCCCGGGCGGCGCGATTCGTGGTGGCCAGACCCGGCCGGCGCAAGATCCGCTCCCGTCGGACCCGGTGGCCGGCATGTCCGGAGTCGGCGCCGATGACCGACATGGGCTTCGGCGCGATCGCCTTCCTGCTCTTCCTGGTGCTCGATCCGCTGGGCAACATCCCGCTGTTCCTGTCCCAGCTGCGCAGCGTGCCCGAGCATCGCCGGCATCGCCTGGTCCTGCGCGAGCTCCTCATCGCCTATGCGGTGCTGCTGTTCTTCTTCTTCGCCGGCGCGGGCTTCATGCGGATGCTCGCGCTCGATATCGATGCGGTGAAGATCGCGGGCGGCGTGATCCTGTTCCTGATCGCGATCCGGATGGTCTTTCCCAGCCCCGATGGTCCCTTCGGCACGCCGGCCGGAGGCGGTGAACCGTTCATCGTCCCGCTGGCGATTCCCGCCGTGGCGGGCCCCGGCGCGCTGAGCATCGTGCTGCTGCTGCGCGAGGCGAATCCGGATGCGACCTTCATCCTGCTCGGCGCGGTGACCGTCGCCTGGCTCGTGAGCGCCCTGATCCTGTCGAGCGCCGCCTGGCTGCAGCGCGTGCTGCGCGACGAGGGCATCATCGCGATGGAGCGCCTGATGGGGCTGGTGCTCGTGATCATCGCGGTGCAGATGTTCCTCGATGCCCTGCGCTCGCTCGGCGCGATTCCGGTCGTCGGCATCGATGCCGGTACCTGAATTCGCCCCGATGGCCGGGGATCGGCTAAGCTGGAACGGTCGGCGTGCGCGGGCTACGGTCGGCCGACCGTTGCGCATCGTCGCTTCATCCAGAGGAGAGCTACCGAGATGGCCGATACATGGCTTGCGTCACTGATCACCGCCACGCCCCAGGAGGGCTTCGAGCTCGCGATCACCCTGAGCCGGCGTGGCGTGAAGTACACCCAGCCGGACGTGGACACCCTCAAGCAGCTGCGGCCGGAATACGCGAACTCCGCCGATGCGCTGACCGCCGCATCGCAGGTGGTCGCGATCAATTTCCAGACCGTGGCGGCCGCCAACAACTACTGGCGAAGCTGAGCAGGCCATGCGCCGGCGGGCGCGCTCTGCGCGGCGCCCGCCTGCGGGTTCAGTTCGGGTTGAAGCGCCGGTTGAGCTTGCGCATGCCGCCGATCCAGCGGTCGTAGTTCTCGGTCTTGCGGCGCATGTAGTCCAGCACCTCCGGGTGCGGCAGCACCAGGAAGGTCTCGTCTTCGATCGCCTTGAGGCAGCTCTCGGCGACGGGCTCGGGTTCCATCATGCCGTCGATGCTGGCGACGCCGCCTTCCTTGCCCTTCGTCATGGCGGTGCGAACCGCCTGCGGGCAGAGCACCGAGACCTTGATGCCCTGGTCGCCGTAGGTGAGCGCCAGCCATTCCGCCAGCCCAACGGCCGCGTGCTTGGTCACCGCGTACGGCGCCGAGCCGACCTGCGACAGCAGGCCGGCCGCCGACGCGGTATTGAGCAGGTAGCCGCCACCGCGCTCGATCATGCGCGGCACCACATGGCGGGCGGCGAAGACATGGGCCATCACGTTGATGTCCCAGATCCGCTGCCAGGCGTCGTTGGCAACTTCCGGCCCGCCGCGGATCGAGATCCCGGCGTTCGAGCAGAAGAGGTCGATCGGTCCCTCGGTGGCCTCGACGGTCTCGATCAGGTCCCTGATCTCGTCCTCCGAGGACACATCGACCTTGCGCGACACGCCGCCGATCTCCCGGGCAGTCTCGGCCGCGAGGTCCCCGTCGATGTCGACGCAGACCACGCGCTTCGCGCCGGCCGCTGCGAAACGGTGGGCAAGGGCGCGGCCGATGCCGCCGGCCGCCCCGGTAACCACCACGATGCGATTGCTGATGTCCATGCCGGCGCTCCCGTCCTGCTCAGTCGGCCTGGCCCAGGCGGCCCTGCTCGAAGGCCCTCAGTTCGGCGCGGGCGACCACGTTGTGGTGCACCTCGTCCGGTCCGTCGGCGAAGCGCAGGGTGCGCTGCTGCATGTACATCTCCGAGAGCGGTGACCAGTGACTGATGCCCGTCGCGCCGTGGATCTGCATCGCCTGGTCGATGATCTGGCAGCACTTCTCCGGCACCATCGCCTTGGCCATCGACACCCAGATGCGGGCTTCCTTGTTGCCGAGCACATCCATCGCCTTGGCCGCCTTCAGCACGATCATCCGCATCGCCTCGATCTCGATGCGGGCGCGCGAGACGGTCTCCATGTTCTTGCCGAGGTCGATGATCCGCCGGCCGAAGGCCTCGCGCGTGGTCGCCCGCTGCAGCAGTAGGTCGAGCGCCTTCTCGGCGGAGCCGATCGAGCGCATGCAGTGGTGTATCCGGCCCGGGCCGAGGCGGATCTGCGAGATCTCGAAACCCTTGCCTTCTCCCCAGAGGACGTTCTCCTTCGGTACACGCACGTTCTCGAACTTCAGGTGCATGTGGCCGTGCGGAGCATGGTCATGACCGAAGACGCGCATCGGCCCGAGGATCTTCACCCCCGGGGTGTCCATCGGCACCAGGATCTGCGACTGCTGGCGGAAGGTCTCCGCGTCCGGGCTGGTGATGACCATGACGATCATGATCTTGCAGCGCGGGTCCCCGGCGCCGGAGATGTAGTACTTCTCGCCGTTGATGACCCACTCGTCGCCCTCGAGCACCGCGCGCGTGCGGATGTTGCGGGCGTCCGACGAGGCGACGTCGGGCTCGGTCATCGCGAAGGCCGAGCGGATCTCACCGTTGAGCAGCGGCTTGAGCCATTTCTCCTTCTGCTCGGGGGTGCCGACGCGCTCGAGCACTTCCATGTTGCCGGTGTCGGGCGCGGAACAGTTCAGGGTCTGCGAAGCCAGCGGATTCTTGCCCAGCTCGGCCGCGATGTAGGCGTAGTCGAGATTCGACAGGCCCTCGCCGGTTTCCGCATTGGGCAGGAAGAAGTTCCACAGGCCGGCCTTCCTGGCCTTGGCCTTGGCGCCCTCGAGCAGCTCGAGCTGGCCGGGTGCCCAGCTGAAGCGTTCGGCGCGGCCCTCGCCGAGCCGATGGAATTCCTCGGTGATCGGGTCGACGTTGTCGCGGATGTGCGCCTTCACCGCGTCGAGCAGGGGGCGGGCCTTCTCGGACATGGCGAGGTCATTGAGCTTGTCGAAGGGGTCTTGTTGTCTCACGGTGCTTTCCTTGTCGATGATGGACGCGGCCGTCCGGGGTGGGACGGAACGCAGGTGTGGCTTCCTGGCGAGCATTCGGCGCGGACCACCACCGGCATCGCCATTTCGTCCCGCTCGCCTGCATGGTACGGGACGAGAGTGGATGCATCCGGTGGATGCCTGGACCGCCCCCGTATTCGTCGCGCGCAGCGGGCTCGATCCCGCTGGCTGACGTTTGTCAGGGCGACACTAGGCCAGATGCCGATCCGGGTCAAGCGGGCGTCTGGTCGAGCGCCGCGCCGGGCGGCGGCGCGCGCGTTGACCCCGGCATCGGGACGCGGATAATCTCGGTCCTGACAAACGTCAGGCACGACGACGGTGGCGACCTCTGCGAGGGATGCCGCCCGTACTGACCGCGCCTGGAGACACGCATGAGTACGCCGGCCGGAAATACCGCCCCTCCCAACGACGCCGCTCCCGTCACGATCGAACCGCTTGCGGCGCACCGCATCGATGTGCCGGCCCTGGCGGCCTGGCTGCGCAAGACGGTGCCGCAGGCCGCCGAAGGCCTGTCGGTACGTCAGTTCCAGGGCGGGATGTCCAATCCGACCTACCTGCTCGAGAATGCGACGGGCGGGCGCTTCGTTTTGCGCAAGAAGCCGCCGGGCAAGCTGCTGGCCCGGGCGCATGCGGTCGACCGGGAGCACCGCGTCATGCAGGCGCTCGCGGCAACATCGGTACCGGCGCCGCGCATGCTGGCCTATTGTGATGATCCCGGGGTCATCGGCGCCGAATTCTTCGTCATGGAGCATGTCGAAGGCCGCGTCATTCCGAGCGCCGGGATGGGGCCGGTGCCGCGGGACCAGCGTCCGGCGCTTGCCTATTCCCTCATCGACACGCTCGCGCTGCTGCACCGGGTCGACTGGCGCGGCGTCGGCCTGGCCGACTTCGGGCGCCCCCAGGGCTACCTCGCTCGCCAGACGGCGCGCTGGGCGTCCCAGTACGAGGCCGCGAAACAGGATCTGCCGGCCGACTTCGACTACTCGCAGATGGACTGGCTGCGCGACTGGCTCGCCGAACGCGTCGACGTGGCCGACGAGAGCGCGATCGCGCACGGCGACTATCGGCTCGGCAACACCATCGTGCATCCCCACGAACCGCGGATCATTGCCGTGCTGGACTGGGAACTCGCCACCATCGGCCATCCGCTGGCCGACCTGGCGTATCTCTGCCTGGCCTATCGCCTGCCGCCCGACATGCCGGGCGCGGTCGATCTCGTCGCCCAGGGCCTGCCCACCGAGGAAGCGATCCTCGAGCGCTACTGCGAGAAGGTCGGACGCGACGGCATCCCCGACTGGCCGGTCTTTCTCGCCTTCGCATGCTTTCGCCATGCGGCGATCACGCAGGGCGTGGCGGCGCGCGCAGCGCTGGGCAATGTCAGCACCAGTGCGAACCCGGCCAGCCATGGCGAACGCGCCCGACGCATGGCCGAGACCGGCGCGCGGATCGCCCGCTCGATCGGCGATCGCGCGACTTGAGGATATCCCTCGGGCGAATGGCTCAGCGAAAGCTTGACCTTGCCCGGAAAGCCCGTTTAGCTTGACGACCTTCGGCATTGGCGGCGGTGTCCGGTCATCCGGGCGCAGTCGCCACATGCGACATCCAGGAAGCGCGGAGACCAGCGAAAACCGCGCGATACAAGGAGGAGACATGAAGCGAATCAATCGCCGGGCCATGGGAGCCGTCGTCGCCATCGGCGCAGCGCTGGCGTTCTCGACGACGAGCCTCGCGCAAGGCAGTGACTACAAATGGCCGCGGCTGCTGGTGATCGGCACGCCGGGCACCGCATCGGGCAGTTTTGCATCGACCAATGGCTGGGCGCCGATCCTGCAGCAGGAGATGGGTCCGACGGTGCGCATCGTGCCCGAGGACAACGAGCCGCAGCGCTACCGGCGCCTGACCGATCGCCGGGACATCGCGATGACCTCCGTGGCGGTGTCCGAATTTCGTTTCCAGGTCCAGGGTGTAGGCGGCTACGCGGTCACCAAGCCGGTGGCCCAGCGCATCCTCTGGCATCACAACGATTCTCCGTGGGGCTATGTTGTTTCCGGCGAGTCGGAGCTGAAGACCATCGACGATCTCAAGAAGGGTGGGGCGCGCGTGGCCCAGGGCGTGTTCTCGCCACCGATGGTGGCATCCGTTCGCAAGGCCTTGCCGGCGTTCCTCGGCATCCCCGAGGGGCAGGAAGAGTCGGTGCTGAACTATGTTCCGGCCAGCAGCTACGCCGAGAACTGCCGTTCGGTGGTCGAGGGCAAGGCCGACGTCGCCTGGTGCTCCTCGATCAGCTCGGTGCTGTCCGAGATGGAGGGCGCGCCGGGGAGCATTCGCTGGTTGCCCCTGACGATGGAGAACAAGGAAGGCTGGGCGCGCTTCCTCGAGCATCGGCCGATGCTGGTGCCCACCACCATCGAACTCGGTGTCTCGACGGCGCGCGGCGTGGCCGGCGCGACATCGAACTTCGTCTACTCGGTGCCGGCCGATGCGGAGGAGGACTTCGCCTACAACATGGCGAAGTTCCTGCACCAGTCCTTCGACAAGTACAAGGCCACGCATCCGCTGGCGGCCCGCATGTCGCTTGAGCAGTTCCGCAGTTTCCTCGATCGCACGCCGCTGCCGGTCCATGAGGGCACGGTCAAGTACCTGCGCGAGATCAACGCCTGGACGGCCGAGGACGACGCCTGGAACAAGGAAGCGGCCGAGAAGATGGACAAGTGGATCGCGGCGCGCGAGGCCGGCATGGCCGAAGCCGCCAAGGCCGGCATCAAGCCCGATTTCCAGGACGAGGAGTACCTGGGTGTGCTGCGCAAGCACACCGAAGGCCTGGAGGGATTCCGGACCCGGCTCTGAGCCGACGAGCCCTGCGGGAGCGGCCGCGGTGACCCCTGCGGGACGGGTCGCCGCGGCCGCTTTGCGCAGTCCCGAATCGGATGTGTCCGAGTCTTCGGAAGCTCCCTGCGCAGGCTTGAGGATATCCGTGGATACGGACCGCGGATGCTTGACCATGCAGGCGCGGCTCGCTTAGCCTGACATCCGTCAGGTTGCGCCGGGCGAGGTCCGGCGCATTGGCCAACGTGAGGCATCCGTTTCAGGAATCAGGTCACAAGGAGCATACATGAGGAGCATCAATCGCCGCCGTACGCTGGGAGCCGCCGTCGCCGTCGGCGCCGCCGCACTGGCGTTCTCGACGACGACTCTCGCGCAAGGCAGCGACTACAAATGGCCGCGCCTGCTGGTGATCGCCACGCCGGGCACCGCCACTGGCAGCTTTGCATCGACCAATGGCTGGGCGCCGGTCCTCCAGAACGAGATGGGTCCGACGGTGCGTATCGTGCCCGAGGACAACGAGTCGCAGCGCTATCGCCGCCTGACCGACCGCAAGGATGTTGCGATCAGTTCGGTGTCGGCCGCGGAGATGCGCTTCCAGATCCAGGGGATCGGTGGCTATGCGGTCACCAAGCCGGTGGCGCAACGCATCCTGTGGCATCACAACGATACGCCATGGGGCTTCGTCACCTCGGGGGACTCCGACCTGCAGTCGCTCGAAGACGTCGGCAAGGGCGGCGTGCGTGTGGCCCAGGGCGTGTTCTCGCCGCCGATGATCACGGCGGTGCGCGCGGCGCTGCCCGGATTCCTCGGTGTGCCCCGGGAGGATGCCGAGAAGGTCATCAACTACGTGCCGGCCAGCAGCTATGCCGAGAACTGCCGTTCGGTGGTCGAAGGCAAGGCCGATGTGGCCTATTGCTCGCCGGTCAGTTCGGTGCTGTCGGAGATGGAGGGCGCGCCGGGCAGCATTCGGTGGTTGCCGATGACGCTCGACAACGCGGAAGGCTGGGCCGGATTCCTCGAGTATCGGCCGATGCTGATCCCGACGACCATCGAGCTCGGCGTCTCGACGGCGCGCGGCGTGGCCGGTGCGACATCGAACTTCGTCTACTCGGTGCCGGCCGATGCGGAGGAGGACTTCGCCTACAACATGGCGAAGTTCCTGCACCAGTCCTTCGACAAGTACAAGGGCACGCATCCGCTGGCCGCGCGCATGTCGCTCGAACACTTCCGGGCCTACCTCGACCGGACCCCGCTCCCGATCCATGAGGGTACCGTCAAGTACCTGCGCGAGATCGGCGCCTGGACGGACGAGGACGACGCCTGGAACAAGGAAGCGGCCGAGAAGATGGACAAGTGGATCGCGGCGCGCGCGGCCGGCATGGCCGAGGCCACCAAGGCTCGCATCAAGCCCGATTTCCAGGACGAGGAGTACCTGAACGTGCTGCGCAAGCACACCGAAGGCCTGGAGGGTTTCCGGACCCGTCTCTGAGCCTCGTCGATCCAGAATGCGGCCGGGCGACGATGCCCGGCCGTATTCGCCGTGCCATCGTTTCCCTGATTTCGCGTATCCCGCCCTAGAGGCGCCATTACCCAGCCGAGCGTGCCATGAGCGAACAACAGATCGTGCCCGATGAGGTGCTGCCACCATCGGAAGTCACCCGTCTCGGTGGACTCTTCTCCTGGCAGAGCATCCTGTTCGTCATCCTGTCCATCTGCGGGCTCGGGCTCGGGCTGGCCTACATCTTCGGTATTCCGCTGTTCGGCAAGCGCCTGCTCGAGGGCGAGTACTACTGGATCTTCATCGGCATGTTCTCGGCGGCGGCCTTCATCGCCCTGCCGGCGTACGCGGGCCAGAAGAAGATACCCATCTACGACCTGGTGGCGGCGGTGGTGGTGCTCGCCATCAGCGTGGTGTTCGCGACGCGGGCCTGGGACATCGTCCAGGCGGGCTGGTACAACGTGCCGATGGGCGTCGTCGTGATGCTGATGATGCTCGAGCTGTCGCGCCGCAGCGGCGGCCTGCCGTTCCTGATCGTGGTGATCGTGCTCGGTGCCTATCCGCTGCTCGCCGACCGGGCGCCGGGGCTGCTGATGGGCATCCCCTACGATTTCGATCGCATGGTCGAGGCGCACATCTTCCGCGCCGAAGGCATGATGGGCATCACCACCAAGATCGTCGCCGAGATCATCCTCGGCTTCCTGGTGTTCGCGGGGGTCCTGCTCGCCACCGGCGCGGGCGATTTCTTCATCAACCTCGCCAATGCGATCTTCGGGCGCTTCCGGGGCGGACCGGCCAAGGTGTCGGTGGTCGCCAGCGCCTTCTTCGGCAGCCTGTCGGGCAGCATCTTCTCGAACATCGCCGGCACCGGCGCGATCACCATCCCGACCATGAAGAAGATCGGGTATCCGCCGCACTATGCCGGCGCGATCGAAGCCTGCGCCTCCACCGGCGGGGTGATCATGCCGCCGGTGATGGGCGCGATCGCCTTCGTCATGGCGATCACCCTGGGCGTCGACTATGCCGTGGTGATGGTCGCGGCGATCATCCCTTCATTGCTCTACTACTTCGGGCTGCTGCTGCAGGTCGATGCCTTCGCCGCCCGCAACAACCTCAGGGGCATGGCGCGCGACCAGCTGCCCAAGGCGGGCAGGACACTCCTGCGCGGCTGGCCCTTCCTGCTGGTGCTGGTCTTCCTGGTGTGGGGGCTGCTCTACAAGCGCTGGGAGTACTACGCGCCCTGGTATGCCTGCGTGCTTATGATCGCGCTGTCCTTCCTGCGCCGGGAGACCTGGATGACGCCGCTGCGGCTCTGGGAAACCCTTCGCCAGGTGGGCATCCTGGTCACCCAGACCTCGGCGATCATCCTGCCGATCGCCTTCGTGGTCAGCGGCATGACCATCACTGGCGTGACCGGTTCGATCACTTCGGGCCTGGTGACCCTGGGTGGCGGCAACCTGTACCTCGTGATCCTGTTCGGGATCATCGCCTGCTTCATCATGGGGATGGCCGGGCTTTCGATCGTCGCCTACATCTTCCTTGCGGTGACGATGGCGCCGGCGATCATCGAACTCGGCGGGCTGAACCCGATCGCGGTGCACTTCTTCATCCTGTACTACGCGATGCTGGCAGCGATCACGCCGCCGGTGGCCGCCGCCGCCTTCCTCGCCGCGACGATCGCTGGTGCCAAACCGATCCAGACTTCCTTCACCGCGATGCGCCTGGGTGTGGTCATCTACATCATTCCGCTGTTCTTCCTGTTCCAGCCCGCCCTGGTGCTGCAGGGTGATCTCACTCCGCTGGTCTATGTGCTGCCGTCGATCATCATCGGGATCATGCTGATCGCCGGCGGCTTCGAGGGCTACCTGGTCGGGCTCGGCCGGGTGCGTGGTCTGCTGCGGGTACCGCTTGCGGCGGCCGGCTTCGTCTTCAGCTTCCCCGGTCCGATGATGACCCTGGCCGGCGGCATCGCCTCGGCCGCGATGCTGGCCCTGGTCTGGCTCGACAACCGCAAGGCGCGGTCGGCGACGCCGGCATAGGAATACAAGAAAAGGGGTCCAGGAAAAGGGGTCAGACACCATTTCAGATGAAATGGTGTCTGACCTCTTTTCTTGGTTCAGGCTTCGGGGCCCGGACTGTCGCCGTCTTCGGCGAGCCGCTCGATCATCGCCGCCACGCCGGTCGCGACGGTGCGCAGGATCACCTCGTCCTCGACATCCTGCTGCAGCCAGTCGCGCATGGGCGCGAACGCCGAGATGA
>JBAYRO010000042.1:0-24134 GCA_041676645.1 Burkholderiaceae bacterium
CCCGCTTGATCGTGTGTTCCGGACAGGCGGGATAGCCGGGCGCCGGACGGATGCCGACATAGCGCTCGGCGATCAGCCCATCGACGCCGAGCGCCTCGTCGGGCGCGTAGCCCCAGAGGTCGCGGCGTACCCGCTCGTGCATCATCTCGGCCAGCGACTCGGCGAGCCGGTCGGCCAGCGCCTCGAGCATGATGGCCGAGTAGTCGTCGTTGTCCTTCAGTAAGCGCTGCAGATGCGGCTCGATCCCGGCCCCGGCGGTGACCGCGAACATGCCGACGTAGTCGGCGATGTTCGAGGGCTTGCCGTCGATGAGGCGCGGCGCAACGAAATCGGCCAGCGACTTGTTGGCGATGCCCTCGCGCTTGGCGGTCTGCTGGCGCAGGTTGCGCCAGGTGAAGACGACTTCGCTGCGCGATTCGTCGGCATAGACCTCGATGTCGTCGTCGTCGACCGTGTTGGCCGGCCAGAAGCCGACCACAGCGCTGGCCGACAGCCAGCGCCCGGCGATGAGCTGGTCGAGCATCCGGCGCGCATCCTCGTAGACCTTGCGCGCGGATTCGCCGACCACCGGATCCTCGAGGATGGCCGGGAAGGGCCCGGCGAGATCCCAGGCCTGGAAGAGCGGCTGCCAGTCGATGTAGGAAGCGATGGCGGCGAGATCGATGTTGCGGAATTCGCGCCGGCCGATGAACTTCGGCCGGGGCGGCGTGTAGTGCGCCGCCGCAGCCGATGCGTCGGACGGGCCGGCAGGACGGGCGACCCAGTCGACCGGCGCCTTGTTGGCGCGCGCCTCGGCGATCGAGACCAGGGCGGGCCCCTTCTTGGCGGCATGCCGGGTCCGCACCGTTTCGTACTCGTTGCGAATCGATTCGAGGTAGGCCTCGCGCGAATCGGCGCTGATCAGCTGCTGCACCGCCGGCACCGAGCGCGAGGCATCGGGCACATAGATGACCGGGCCGCTGTAGTGGGGCGCGATCTTGACCGCGGTATGCACCCGCGAGGTGGTCGCCCCGCCGATGAGCAGCGGCATGTTGCGCTGGCGGCACCATTCGTCGCGCTCCATCTCGCGGGCGACATGCGCCATCTCCTCGAGCGAGGGCGTGATGAGGCCCGACAGGCCGATGATGTCGGCATCGACCTCCTTCGCCTTGGCGAGGATGTCGGCGCAGGGAACCATCACCCCCATGTTGACGACCTCGAAGTTGTTGCACTGGAGGACCACCGAGACGATGTTCTTGCCGATGTCGTGGACATCGCCCTTGACAGTGGCGATCACCACCCGGCCCTTGCTGCGGACATCCCCGCCGGCGGCCGCGATCTGTTCGCGCTCGGCCTCGATGTAGGGGATCAGGTGGGCGACCGCCTGCTTCATGACGCGCGCCGACTTCACCACCTGGGGCAGGAACATCTTGCCGGCGCCGAAGAGGTCGCCGACCACGCCCATGCCGTCCATCAGCGGCCCTTCGATGACCTCGATCGGGCGGCCGCCGCGCGCCTTGATCTCCTGCCAGGCTTCCTCGGCGTCCTCGATGACGAAATCGGTGATGCCATGGACCATGGCATGCGTCAGGCGCTGGCCGACCGGCAAGGGCGCCTCGGGCGTGCCGCGCCATTCATGGACCGCGGTTTCCTTCTCGGCGCCGCCCTTGAGCTTCGAGGCCGCTTCGACGAGCCTCTCGGTGGCATCGGGCCGGCGGTTGAGGACGACATCCTCGACGAGTTCGCGCAACTCGGCCGGGATGTCGTCGTACACGCCGATCATGCCGGCGTTGACGATGCCCATGTCCAGGCCGGCGCGGATCGCATGGTAGAGGAAGACGGTGTGGATCGCCTCGCGCGCCGGATCGTTGCCCCGGAAGCTGAAGGAGACGTTGGAAACCCCGCCCGAGAGCTTGGCGCCGGGCAGGTTCGCGCTGATCCAGCGGCAGGCTTCGATGAAGTCGACCGCGTAGTTGTTGTGCTCCTCGATGCCGGTGGCGATCGCGAAGATGTTGGGGTCGAAGATGATGTCCTCGGGATCGAATCCGACCTTGTCCACCAGCAGGCGATAGGCGCGCTCGCAGATCTGCGTCTTGCGCTCGAAGGTATCGGCCTGGCCTTCCTCGTCGAAGGCCATCACCACCGCCGCCGCGCCGTAGCGCCGGCACAGCTCGGCGTGGCGGATGAATTCCTCTTCGCCTTCCTTGAGCGAGATGGAGTTGACGATCGCCTTGCCCTGGACGCACTTGAGTCCGGCCTCGATCACCTCCCATTTGGAGCTGTCGATCATGATCGGCACCCGCGCGATGTCGGGCTCGGAGCCGATCAGCTTGAGGAAGCGGTCCATCGCCACGGTCGAGTCGAGCATGCCCTCGTCCATGTTGACGTCGATGACCTGGGCGCCGTTCTCGACCTGCTGGCGCGCCACCGCGACGGCCTCTTCGTACTTCTCGTTGATGATCAGCCGCGCGAAGGCCTTCGAGCCGGTGATGTTGGTGCGCTCGCCGACGTTGACGAAAAGCGAATCGGCATCGACGGTGAAGGGCTCCAGCCCCGACAGGCGCATCGCGGCCGGCCGCTCGGGGATCGGGCGCGGCGCGACGCCCTCGAGCTGGGCGGCGATGGCGGCGATATGCTCCGGCGTGGTGCCGCAACAGCCGCCGGCCGCATTCATGAAGCCGGCGCGGGCGAACTCGCCGAGCAGGCCGGCGGTGATTTCGGGGGTTTCGTCGAAGCCCGTCTCGGCCATCGGATTGGGCAGGCCGGCGTTGGGATAGACGCAGGTGAAGGTATCGGCGAGCTTCGAGATCTCCTCGGCATAGGGCCGCATCAGGGCCGCGCCGAGCGCGCAGTTGAGCCCGATGGTGAGCGGCCGGGCATGGCGCACCGAATTCCAGAAGGCCTCGACCGTCTGGCCCGAGAGGATGCGGCCCGAAGCGTCGGTGACCGTGCCCGAGATCATCAGCGGGATGCGCGGCAGGCCGGCGGCGACGCGTTCGGCCTGGATCGCCTCGATGGCGAAGATGCCGGCCTTGGCGTTGAGCGTGTCGAAGATCGTCTCGAGCAGCAGCAGGTCGACGCCGCCCTCGATCAGCGCCCGCGCCTGTTCGTCATAGGTGGCGACGAGCGCATCGAAGCTGATGTTGCGCGCGCCCGGGTCGTTGACATCGGGCGAGATCGAGGCCGTCTTCGGCTGCGGCCCCAGCGCACCGGCGACGAAGCGCGGCCGCTCGGCGGTGCTGAAGCGGTCGCAGGCCTCGCGGGCGAGCCGGGCCGAGGCGAGGTTCATCTCGGCGGCGAAATCCTGCAGGCCGTAGTCGGCCTGTGCAACCGTGGTGGCCCCGAAGGTATTGGTCTCGATGATGTCCGCACCGGCGGCGAGGTATTGCTCGTGGATGTCGCGGATCACATCCGGCCGGGTGATCGAAAGCAGCTCGTTGTCGCCGCGCACATCGGTCGGGTGCCCGGCGAAGCGCTCGCCGCGGAAGTCGGCCTCGGTGAGCTTGAGCTGCTGGATCATCGTGCCCATCGCGCCATCGAGCATGACGATCCGCGTCTGCATCGCCTCGCGCAGATGGCGCTCGGCAACGGAAATCGGAACGATCTTGTCGGTCATGGCATCGGGGAGCTCGAGGGATGGACCCACCATTCTACGGACTCGGACGTCGGTTTTCCGGTAGAGTGCGCGGGCGCCGGTGGCCTGCCCGCTTTCCGCCGGCCGTCCGCGATGAGCCAGTTCCCTCCCCGAACCTTCCGCGTCCTTGCGATCGACGCCCTCGCCCGGGACATCCGCATCCTGCGGATCGCGCCGGCCGACGGCGAGCGCTTCGGCTTCGCCGCCGGCCAGTACGTCCGACTGCATCTGGCCGCCGGCCTGCAGCGCGACTACTCGATCGCCAACTCGCCCGACGACGACGGCCAGGCCGATGCGCTGGAGTTCCATGTCCGCCTCTCGGGTGGCGCGGGAAGCCGCTACATCGCCGAGCGACTCGCCGTCGGTGACATGATCGGCGTCGAAGGCCCGCTGGGCACCGCCTTCTGGCGCAGCCGCCACGCCGGGCTCGCGCTTCTCGTGGCCGGCGGCAGCGGCCTCGCCCCGATGCTCGCGATCGCCGAAGCCGCCAGCGACAGCGGCCACGACGAGGACATCGTGCTCTATGCCGGCGTTCGCGAGCCGGCCGACCTGTACTGCGCGGACCGGCTGGCCGCGATCGCCGCGGCCAATCCGCGCTTTCGGCAGGTGCTGCTGCTCTCGGAGGGCGAGGCTCCCGGCCCGGGCTGGCGCATCGGCCTGCCGGGCACCGCGATCCGCGCCGACTTTGCCGACCTCACCGGCGCGAGGGCCTTTCTCGCCGGACCGGCGGCGATGATCGCGCACACGGTGCCGATCCTGCTCGCGCTGGGGATGGCCGCCGAGGACATCCACTCCGATGGCTACGACAACTGAGCCACGCTTCGCGGACAGCGGAGCGGGCTCAAAGCGCGGTATCCTCGGACGCACCCAGGCCAATCCCGATCGAGGCAGGCGCTCATGAGCGATTCCTCACGTGCAGATACCCGCGGCGCCGACCAGCTGCAGTCGGTCGGCTTCGGCGAGATCCGCCTGCAGCCGGGCTCCCGGGTGCAGCTCGTGCTCAACCGCCAGGGGAGCGAGCAATCGCACTTCACCACGGTCGTGGGCTTCGTGCGCGATGAATACCTGATTCTCAGGCTGCCGGTCCGCAAGCAGGCGCCGATCCCCATCGAGGCCGACGAAGCCCTGCGGGTGCGCCTGTTCTCCGGCATCCATCTCTACGAGTTCCGCTGCACGGTATTGCGCGTGTTCGACGCGCCGGTCGACTACATCCATGTCTCCTTTCCCGACGACATCGTGGTCACGCCGGTGCGGATGGCCCCGCGCGTGCGCGCCGAACTGCCGGCGCGGCTGGTGCTGGCCGACGGCAGCCAGCACGAGGGCCTGCTCGCGGACCTGAGCGCCCAGGGCGCGCAACTGCAGGTGGTCGCGCCCGAACCCCTGGTCGCCGACGGCGCCCGCATTCGTATCGCCTTCACGGTGCGGGTCGGTGTGGACGAGCGCGAGCACACGATAGAGACCGATTGCCTGGTGCGCCTGCTCAAGCCCTTGCGGCCCACCGGCGGCAAGGAGGAACTCCAGGCCTACGGCCTGCAGTTCGGCGAGCTCGACGCCGCATCCTCGCTCGCGCTGCAGAACTTCATCCTGCGACGGATGATCGAGGACCAGGACTCGGTCGTCTGAATCGAACGCTCGGGGGAGCATCGTGAAAATCATCATCGCCGGCGCCGGCATCGGCGGCCTGACCGCTGCGCTTTCGCTGCACGAAGCGGGCATCGACGTCGAAGTCTACGAGGGCGCCGCCCGGATGGCCCCGCTCGGCGTGGGCATCAACTGCCTGCCCCATGCGGTGCGCGAACTGACCGAGCTGGGCCTTGCCGATGCTCTGATGGAAGCGGGCGTCGCCACGCGCGAGCTGGTCTACACCAACAAGTTCGGCAAGCGGATCTGGCAGGAGGACCGCGGTCGCCACGCCGGCTACGACTGGCCCCAGGTCTCGCTGCACCGGGGACGACTGCAGATGATCCTCTACGAGGCGGCGATCGCGAGACTGGGCGCCGGGCGCATCCATCTCGACCACGCACTGGAGCGCTACGAGCAGGACAGGGCCGGGGTGAACGCCCACTTCGTCTCCCGGCAGCTGCTGCCGGCCGGAGGCTCGGGCCCGCAGGGCACGAACGGGGGAAACACCACGTCGCGCGGGAGCACGCGCGCGGATATTCTCATCGCCGCCGACGGCATCCATTCCGCGGCAAGGCGACAGCGCCATCCCGACGAAGGGCCGCCGATCTGGAACGGCGCCATCCTGTGGCGCGGCGTCACCTTCGCGAGGCCCTTCCTGTCGGGCGCCTCGATGATCATGGCCGGCCACGAATGGCAGAAGTTCGTCTGCTACCCGATCTCGGCGCCACGCGCCGACGGCCTGCAGGAGATCAACTGGATCGCCGAACTGAAGTACCGCGAGCGCATCGGCTTCGAACCCGAGGACTGGAACCGGCCCGGGCGGCTGGAGCAGTTCCTGCCCGCCTTCGAGTCCTGGGACTTCGGCTGGCTCGATGCGCCGGGCCTGATCCGCGGCGCTCCCGGCTGCTTCGAGTTCCCGATGGTCGACCGCGATCCGCTCGATTCCTGGACCGACGGCCGGGTCACCCTCCTTGGCGATGCCGCCCATCCGATGTACCCGATCGGCAGCAACGGCGCCTCCCAGGCCATCCTCGATGCCCGGGTGCTGTCCTGGCGCCTGGCCACAGAAGCCGATCCGCTGGCGGCCCTGGCGCTTTACGAGGAAGAACGACGGCCGGCAACGGCGAAGCTGGTGCTCGCCAACCGGCGCAACGGCCCCGAGAAGGTGATGCAGATGGCCGAGGAGCGGGCGCCGGAAGGCTTCTCGGACGTCCATGAGGTGATCGACGCCGACGAACTCGCCGGCGTGGCGAACGAATACAAGCGGGTCGCCGGCTTCGATCGCGAACGGCTGGCCGCCCGGCACTCCTACAGTGCACGGCGCGATGTCGCCTGACGCCGCTGGCCCCGGGGCGGCGGCCTGAAGCCGGCGGCCTTAGTCGCTAACATTGCAGGGCATGGGCCGGGGCGCGAGCCGTTCCCGGAGCGCATGAGGACGACAGGAGCATCTTGGATGGCAATGATCGAACACGCGGGCGCACGACTCTTCTACCGGATCGACGGCAAGGCCGACGGACCGCCGCTGGTGCTGCTCAATTCGCTGGGCAGCGGCACCGGACTGTGGGATCCGGTGATGCCGGCGCTGGGCGCGAAGTACCGGGTGCTGCGCATGGACAAGCGCGGCCACGGCCAGTCCAGTGGCACCCCGGGCGACTACACGATGTCGATGCTCGCCGACGACGCGCTCGCGGTCATGGATGCGGCCGGCTTCGAGCGGGCCACCGTGGGCGGCATATCGATCGGCGGCATGATCTCGATGCAGATCGCGCTGGCGGCTCCCGAGCGGGTCGAGCGGCTGATCATCTCGAACAGTTCCGCCTTCCCCGGCGACAAGCTGCGCGCGCGCATGGCCGAGGTCCGAGAGGGTGGGCTCGAACCGGTGGCCGATGCCGTCATCCGCAACTGGGTCAGCGAACGGCGCATCGCCGCCGGCGGTCCCTGGATGGAATCGGTGCGCGCCACCTTCGTCGGCGGCGAGGCCCAGGGCTACATCGGCTGTTGCGCCGCCATCATCGGTTTCGACATGCGCCCCTCGCTGGGCAGCATCGGCCAGCCGGCGCTCGTGATCGCCGGCCTGTCGGATGCCTCGCTCACGCCCGAGCATTCGCAGGAACTGGTCGCCGGACTGCCCGATGCCCGCCTGGTCGAACTGCCGGCGCTGCACATCCCCTTCGGCGACATCCCCGGGGAGTACGCCCAGGCCGTCATCGATTTTCTCGAAACCTGAACGGGACGCCACGATGCAGGAAATGCTGCCCACCGAAGCCAGCCGGTTCCTCGCCGAGAATCCGGAGGCCCTGTTCATCGACTGCCGCAGCGATGCCGAGTTCTATTTCGTCGGCCATCCGGTGGGTGCGAACCACGTTGCCTGGCAGGACGGCCCCGACTGGGACTTCAACGAGCACTTCGTGGGCGAAGTGCGCATGCTGGCGGGCAATTCCATCGACCGGCCGGTGGTGCTGATCTGCCGCAGCGGCCGGCGATCGGCCGATGCCGCGCTGGCCCTCGAGGACGCCGGCTTCACGAACACGATCAATGTCACCCACGGTTTCGAGGGCGACATCGACGAGCAGCACCAGCGTGGCAAGCTCAATGGCTGGCGCCACGACGGCCTGCCCTGGGAGCAGCTCTGATCTGCGAGTTTCGCATGAAGTTCGCCGAACTTTCCGTATCATAGAGGGCTGGCGGCCACGGCCGGGTCGTAACGAAAGGTACGCATGACGAGAACCTCGGCCGCAACGGCGCGGCAGTTCATCCCGAAATCGAGCTACGGCTACGATGAGCTCATCGACTGTGCTCACGGCAAGCTGTTCGGCCCCGGCAACGCCAGGTTGCCGCTGCCGCCGATGCTCATGTTCGACCGCATCACCACGATATCGGCCACCGGCGGCGCCTACGACAAGGGCTTCGTCGAAGCCGAGTTCGACATCCGCCCCGATCTCTGGTTCTTCGCCTGCCACTTCGAGAGCGATCCCGTCATGCCGGGCTGCCTCGGCCTGGACGCCCTGTGGCAGCTGCTCGGCTTCTTCCTCGGCTGGAGCGGTGCGCCCGGTTCGGGGCGCGCGCTCGGCCTGGGCAACCTGAAGTTCACCGGCCAGGTCCTGCCGGACGCGAAGCTCGTCCACTACCGGCTCGACATCAAGCGCATGATCAACCGCCGCCTGGTCCTGGGCGTGGCCGACGGCCAGGTGAGCGTCGACGGCCGGATGATCTACGACGCCAGGGAACTGAACGTCGGGCTGTTCATCAACCCGAATGCTGAAGGCAAGTCGGCATGAGTGAAACCATCCACACCCGCCGGGTCGTCATCACCGGCATCGGCATCATCTCGTGCATCGGCCTGGACCAGGAGCAGGTGCTGCAATCCCTGCGCGAAGGCCGCTCGGGCATCACCGCCATGCCCGAATACACCGAGCTCGGCTTTCGCAGCCAGGTGGCGGGTCGCCCCGACATCGACCTCGAGACCGCGATCGACCGCAAGCTGCGCCGCTTCATGGGAGACGGCGCCGCCTACCTGCACCTGTCGATGGAGCAGGCGATCGCCGACGCCGGCCTGAGCCCGGGCGATGTCATCAACGAGCGCACCGGCATCATCGTCGGCTCGGGCGGGCCATCCACCCGCAACCAGGTCGAGGCCGCCGCGATCTGCAAGGAAAAGGGTCCCAAGCGGGTCGGCCCCTACATGGTGCCGCGCTGCATGTCGTCGACGACATCGGCCACCGCCGCCACCAACTTCCAGATCAAGGGCGTCAACTACACCATCTCGTCGGCCTGCTCCACTTCGGCGCACTGCATCGGCAACGCCACCGAGCAGATCCAGTGGGGCAAGCAGGACATCGTCTTCGCCGGCGGCGGCGAAGAGCTCGACTGGACCCTGTCGGTGCTCTTCGACGGCATGGGCGCGATGTCCTCGAAGTACAACGACCGGCCCACCACCGCATCGCGACCCTACGACGCCAATCGCGACGGCTTCGTGATCGCCGGCGGCGGCGGCGTGGTCGTGCTCGAGGAACTCGAGCACGCGAAGGCGCGCGGCGCGAAGATCTACGCCGAAATCACCGGCTACGGCGCCACCTCCGACGGCGCCGACATGGTCGCCCCCAGCGGCGAAGGCGCGGTGCGCTGCATGCGCCAGGCGCTGCGCACCGTGCGCGCCCCGGTCACCTACATCAACACCCACGGCACCGCCACCCCGGTGGGCGACATCACCGAACTGCGCGCGATCCGCGAAGTATTCGAGGAAACCGGCCGCGAACTGCCGCACATCGGCTCGACCAAGTCGATGACCGGCCACTCGCTGGGCGCCACCGGCGTCCAGGAAGCCATCTATTCGCTGCTCATGATGCAGCATGGCTTCGTCGCGCCGAGCATCAACATCGAGAACCTCGACGAAGGCGCCGCCGGCTTCCCGATCGCGCGCGAGCGCATCGACGGCGTCGAGCACCAGACGATCCTGTCGAACAGCTTCGGCTTCGGCGGCACCAACTGCACGCTGGCGCTGTCGCGGTACAGCGAGTAGTTCATCAAGGCGTTTGCCGCGAGGTATGTCTTACTCGCAGGATCTCGACGATACGCGCCTCCACCAGCAGGCGATGGAACACGATGTAGTGTTGGTGAGCAACCAGCTCGCGCACGCAGGCGGGCAAGCCTGGGCGGCCACCGTGGCCCAGCTTCGGATGCTGCGCCAGCAGCCGGACCTTGTCCCGCAACTCATGGCCGAACTCCTCCGCCCTGGTCGGGTTGTCCTGGGCGATGTAGTCGATGATATCGTCCAGGTCCGCCTCGGCCATCGGGCGCCAGACGATGCGCCAGCGGGTTCTCGCGTCGGGCGAGTTCGCCTTCCCCATGAATCAGTCGGCTCGCGCCTGCCGGTCAAGGCGCATCCGGAAGGCGAAGGCATCGACTCTCGTATCGGGGCTCATGTGCGCTTCGCCCCCGCCGCCTTGTGGCGAGCAATGCGGGCTTCCATCCGCTTCATGACTTCATCGTGCGGAATGCTCGGCCGGGGATCCTCGATGGACTGCTGGATCTCGGCGGCAAGCCGTTTCGTGTAGGCCGCTGCCTGGTGCGCCATGCGCATCGCCTCGGCGCGGCCACGGTTGCCGGGGGTATCTTCCTTCTCATCCGGATTCCACTCGCTGGCGTCGAACCGCCCAATGGTGATGCCCACATCACGCAGCACGTTCAAGGCGGCGATGGGGTTGCCGAAACGGCGCGGTTCGCTGCTGCGTGCCTTCGCCAGCAAGGCAGTGGCGCCGCTACGCGTGGCGATCTGCACGAGAAACGCACCGCCCTGCCCTTTCAGGGTCACGCCCGACACACCGCCGGCATCGCTCGCGGCGCGTAGCTGGTCGATGGTCATACTTTCCATGACAGACTCCTTGGAAAATGTCTAACTGCACAGGATCAATTGTGCATACTTTCAAGGACATGTGTATGCGAGGCTGCCATTGGCGACGAGTGTTGCGGCTCTACCAGGCCACCGTGCCCGACACGGGCGACGCGCTCGACGCCGAGCACACGCACTGGTTCCGGGCAAAGTTCTTCCAGCAGTACCGGCTGTTCTTTCGCTATCACGCCCAGGGCAGAATCATCGTCTACGGCTGGGTCAACGACGAGGAATCGAAGCGTGCCTACGGTACCGCCGATGACGCCTACCGAGTGTTTCGCAGAATGCTCGACAGCGGCCACCCTCCGAGCGACTGGGACAGCCTGATGGCCGAGGTGCGCGCCGAGGGCGAGCGGCTTGCACAAATCGTCGGTCGCCCCGAGCCGGAAGCGTCGCCAGAGAGCGTCCAGTCGAGCACCGGATGGGACCGCGAGCAGTTCTCGATCACTTGCGAAATCGCCCTCGAGTCACGCTTTCGATCGGTCCGAAGAGATTTGGCTGCACCTGCACACAACTCGGCATTCAAGTCGGCAAATTCTGTTGCATTACTGTCATTTCAGTTCTCATAAATCTCTTAACAGACAATGATTTAGCAATCGTTGCAAATCGGCTAAAAGACCGGCAACATAAGCCATGTACTCCTTCCCTCACCAGTTCGAACCCCTGCTGCCGCAGTTGCGGCTCGAGGAGTTGCGGGAACGCGCCGCCTCGCTTTGCCAGGATGCCCTCGCTTTGGCGGGCAAGGCACATCCGACCACCCTCGACGCGGTTCGCGAACTCGTGCGCGCGATGAATTCCTACTACAGCAATCGCATCGAGGACCAAAGCACTTCACCGGCAAACATTGAACGCGCACTTCGGCGCGAGTTCTCGCCCGAGTCGGATACGGCGCGGCTGCAAAGGCTGGCGCTGGCCCATATCGAAGCCGAGCAGGAACTCGAGGACCGTGCCAGGGCCGAGGACCACATCCTGAGCATCTCATTCGCCAAGGCCGCGCACCATGCGCTCTATTCCCGCCTTGCTCCCGAGGACCGGATGAGCGAAGGGCGCCTGGTCGAGCCGGGTGAGACTCGGAAAGAGAACGTGGACGTTGGTCGTCATCTCGCTCCGGCGGCGGATTCGCTGTCGGGCTTTTTCCAGCGCTTTGACGAGATCTACGATCGGCGACGCAGTTGGGACATGCACGTCATCGCGACTGCCTGCGCACATCATCGCTTTGCCTGGGTACACCCCTTTCTCGACGGAAACGGCCGGGCAGCGCGGCTGCAAACCCATTGCGCCTTGTGGCCGCTAAGCCAGGGCCTGTGGTCCGTCAACCGGGGGCTGGCGCGTCGGCGCTCCGACTACTATGCGCGACTTGCGAACGCCGACGCGGCCCGACGCGGCGACCTCGATGGCCGCGGTAATCTGACGGAGGCGGGCCTTCATGAATGGGTCGACTTCTTCTTGTCGGTCTGCGAGGACCAGGTCAGCTACATGCGGAAAATGCTCGACCTCGACGAGATGAAACGTCGACTCGAAGCCTTGGTCGCGTTTCGAACGCACGATCCTGACGCGACTCACAAGACGATGCGCAGCGAAGCGGTGCTTCCCCTGCATTACGCATTTACTTCAGGCCCGATGACTCGCAGCGAATTTTCACAGATGACCGGGCTGGGAGAGCGCACTGCGCGCACCCTGCTCTCCTACCTGCTGGCCACGGGCCTGCTGGTCAGCGACACCAGGCTTGGCCCGGTGCGGCTCGGACTACCGCTCGACGCGCTGCAGTTTCTCTTTCCCGCGCTTTATCCGGAGGCTGCCCAGGGCACCTACGACACCTGAAGATCAGTGCAGCACGATCGGATGCTGCATCAGCTCGTCGAACTGGCTGAGGTAAGCGTCCACTTCCTCGATGGTCGGCTCGGTGGCGATCAGGGATTCGACATCGCTGCGAAAGCGCAGCGCCAGCGGCCCGGCGATGAAGATTTCGCGCCGGGCGGCCTTGTCCATGATCTCGTACCCGCCCACGGATTCGGCATCCGCGTCGCGGAACTCGACCACGCAGTAGCTCGGGCTGTTGTAGATCATGTTCATCGCGGGATTCTCCTTGCTCTGCATGTGGAGACGGCATCGCGCGGATTCAAGACAGCCTCGCGCCGACAGCCGCCGGCCCTGCCACGACATGCGGTCGGCGCAATCATCATGCCCCGTATGTTCCGCTCCCTGCGGAAAACGCCCGATTACGTGAAATTGTCCTTTCCCCCGGGTAGCCGGCGGGACACAATCCCGACGTGTCGGCGATTTTGCCCGCCTCCGGGGAGAAGTCGCCTCCGTCCATCCATCCATCGCCCATGGCCGCGAGTCGGCCCGAAAGCGCGGAACCGGACGGCAGCGGCATAGTACGCGGGTCGTCTCCGACACGGGACTGATGACGCATCGCGCCAGCGGCAAGGGCGGCAGATGCATGTCATGTGATCGATATCAATCCAAGCGCAAGGATGTCTTCCAATGGCACTCATACTCGAGATCACCCAGCAGAACGGTCTGGTCGTGCGCCAGCCGCTCGACCCGAACTCCGCCAAGATCACCGCCCAGCCCGGTGACAAGATCCGCGTCATCGATGCCGAGACCGGCCAACCCGCCGGCGATCTCGTCGCACGCCGGGTCGGTGATTCGCTCGTGGTCGAACAGGCCGGCGGCGCCACCGTCGAGCTGACCGAATTCTTCGCACCCTGCGCCCCCGGCGAGGGCTGCGAACTGGTTCTCGAGGATGGTGACAAGACCACCACGATCTCCCAGGCCACCGAGCCGATGAACGTCGCTGCCGATGGCAGCCAAGTCATGTACGACGGCGCCCTGGCCGCCCAGGCGGGCTCGGCGCCCGCCCAGGAAGGCGCGGCCGCAGCGGCCGGCACCGCCGGTGCCGCCGAAGGCGGCGCGGCCGGCGCAGCAGCCGCCGGCGGCGTCAGCACCGGCGCGATCGCCGCCGGCATCGGCGCGATCGGCATTGCCGCCGCGGCGGGCGGCGGTGGCGGTGGCGGCGGCGGAACGCCGACCGACACCGTGCCCGAAGCACCGGTCATCAACCCCGTGGCCGGCGGCGATGGCGTCGATGCCACTGAAGCGGCCGCGGGCGTCACCGTGACCGGTACCGCCGAAGCCGGCAGCACCGTCACCGTCGTCTGGAGCGGCGCGGGCGACGAGTCCTTCACCCAGACCGCCACGGCCGGCGAGGACGGCGCCTGGTCGGTGACCTTCCCGATGGACGAAGTCCCCGAGGACGGCGCGACCACGATCACCGCCACCGCGGCGAACGCCGCCGGCAGCAGCGAGCCGACCACCGTGGGGGTGGCGGTCGATACCGCGCCGGCCGATACCACTCCGCCTGAGCCGCCGGTGATCAATGCCGTCGCGACCGACGATGTCGTGGATGCCGGCGAGGCCGCTGCGGGTGTGACCGTGAGCGGGACCGCCGAAGCGGGCAGCATCGTCGCCGTGAGCTGGGGTGACACTACCCAGGAAGCCACCGCCGACAGCACCGGCAACTGGACGACCACCTTCCTGCAGGCCGCCATTCCGGCCGATGGCGCGTCGACGATCAGCGCCATAGCAACCGACGCGGCCGGCAACGCCAGTCAGCCCGGCACCCGCGACGTGACCATCGACACCGCCGCTGATCCCGGATCGCCCGCTGCCCCGGTGATCAATGATGTCGCTACCGATAACACCGTCGATGCTGCCGAGGCCGCAAGCAATGTGACCGTCAGCGGCACTGCCGAGGCTGGCAGCGCGGTGACGGTGATCTGGGGCGGTCTGACCAAAGCTGACATCCCGGTCAACGACGCCGGCAACTGGTCGGTCGACTTCACACCAGCGGAACTCCCCGCGGCAGGCGCGACGACCATCAGTGCCACCGCCACCAATGACGTAGGCCCCGGGCCCGCTGGCACGAAACCGGTTACCGTCGCAACCACCGTGGTCATGGGCGGCGATGACGGTGAAACCCTGATTGGCGGCGCCGAAACCCAGACGATCCTGGGCGGCGATGGAAACGACGTCCTGATCGGCGGCTCGGGCGGTTCGGTCCGCAACTACCAGTTCGATTACTGGAGCGTGTCCGCCGATGGCGATCTTGACTGGGGCTCCGATCCAGGAACGAGTTCGCCTCAGTCCTACGCTGGTTTCACGGATACTGCCGATCTCGGCTGGTCGTTCGTTCCGGTGAGCACCCGAACCAATGGCACTACGGAGGTCCAGACGGGCGGCATGGTGGAGTTGTCCGGAAACCAGATGGGCTTCGGAGATGATGGCACCGGCACCGGTGGTACGCATCACTGGGAAACGGTCTACACCGGGAGTGATGGTGCGGCCGGCCTGACGCAATCGATCGCGACTGCAGCCGGAGAAACTTACACCCTGACGATCCAGACGACCAACTCCAACAATGGCACATCACTGGCGATCGTGTGGGACGGCGTGGAGATCGCCTATTTCGACGGAACGACCAACGACAACATAACGGAGCCTGGCAACTGGACTCTCACCGGTGACCACACCATCGACATCGTTCCCGAAATGTCAGGTGACGGTGATGTCAATCGTGCGCAATTGAGATTTTCGGTAGAGGCGGCAGGCGAGACCTCGACCCTGGCGGTGGTCGCCTATGACGAAGTATTCGACCCCGCTACGGCTCCTCCAGAGGCGGGCGAAGGTCTGCGCATCGACAGCGTGACCCTGGATGCCGGTTCGGCAGCCGGCAACGATACGCTGGACGGCGGCGCTGGCAACGACCTGTTGTTCGGTCAGGGCGGCGACGACACGCTGATCGGCGGCGCCGGAGCCGATACCTTCGTGTTCTCCATGCGGACGGACAACGGCAACGACACGATCATGGATTTCAATGCCGCCGAAGGCGATCGGATCATGCTGGTCGATGCGATCGATTCCAATACGACAGGCTCACTTGGCGCGATGGATCAGGACTTGTCTGACGACAACCTGACTTTCGCGGACTTCATGGGCACTGGCGATGCCGACAATGCGTTTGCATCCCAGGAGATCGGCCTGACCGAAGTCGATGGAAACCTGGTGTTGTCCTTCACGGGTGCGAACGATGCGCCCCTAGGTTCGGTGACGATCGTCGGCCTGACCATGGAGGACTACCCTGACGTCGGTAGCCTGTTCGCGCCCGGCACGGGCATCGTCCAAGCCACCGGCGACGGCTTCAATTCGGGTCTGATCATCTGACCCTTTCCCGGCCGGTCCCGGAGAAGCGGGGCCGGCCGGTTTCCGCAGTGATGTACAAGATGAAAAGCAGCAAACGCCCTCTTTCACGCATCGGCCTGTCGGGCACGGGCTTCATCGGACGCAGCTTTGCGCACATGCTGATGAAGCATGCGCCGGACATGCGTCTTGCCAAGGTGCTGACGCGGCGCGATCCCTCGCGCCTTGCCGACTTCCCGACCCACGGCACAGTCACGAACTCGATCGACGAGATGATCGAGGGCTCGGACCTGGTGTTCGAGTGCAGCGGCGATGTGCTGCATTCGACGGTGGTGATCGAACGCGCGCTGGCCGCTGGCCGGCCGGTGGTCACCATGAACTCCGAATTCCATGTCACGACCGGTTCGTACTTCGCCGATCGTGGCCTGCTCACCGAGGCGGAGGGCGATCAGCCCGGCTGCCTCGCGGCACTGCGCGAGAACATGCTGGCGATGGGTTTTTCGCCGCTGGTCTACGGCAACATGAAGGGCTTCCTGAACCACGACCCGACGCCCGAGGACATGGCCTTCTGGTCGTCGAAGCAGGGCATCAGCGTGGAGCAGACGACCTCGTTCACCGACGGCACCAAGGTGCAGATCGAGCAGGCCTTCATCGCCAACCACACCGGCGCGGGCATCCTGCGCCGCGGGATGGAGGGCCCGGCGCGCGACGATACCGTCGATGCGGCCCGTGATCTGGCGCGGATGGCCGAGGAGGCCGGCGGCCCGATCGCCGACTACCTGCTGTCGCGAACCCAGATACCGGGGGTGTTCATCGCCGCTCGCCACGATGCGGAGCAGGTCGATGCGCTGAACTACTACAAGCTCGGCCCCGGTCCTTACTACGTGATGTTCAATCCGCACCATCTGTGCTCGATCGAGGCGATCAAGACGGTGCGCCGGATGCTCGCCGGCGGCGGGGTGCTGATGAACAATTCATCGAAGCCCGCCATCGGCGTGTGCGCCATCGCCAAACGGGCGCTCGGCGCCGGCCACCGGCTCGACCTGGCGATCGGCGGCTTCGATGTGCGCGGCGAGGCGATCACCACGGCCGACGAACCCGATCATGCGCCGATCGGCATCCTGCGTGGCGCGGTGCTGCGCCATGCGGTGGAGCCGGGCCAGATGCTGCGCTTCGCGGACGTCGACATCCCGGACTCGCGGGCGCTCGAGATCGTGCACGCCCTGGCGCCGGCACCAGTGACAGCCTGACACTGCCCCCAGCTGCCGGACCGCATGCCGGCAGCCTTTCCCCGCCCATCGCGCTGACGTGAAAATGGGGTCAGACACCGTTTCATGGAAACGGTGTCTGACCCCATTTTCATGACCCCATTTTCACTGATTGGTCTTGCGGTAGGCGCCGCGCGCCAGGTCGATGCCGAGCTGCTTGAGCTTGCGGTAGAGGTGGGTGCGTTCGAGCCCGGTGCGTTCGGCCACCCGGGTCATGCTGCCCTGCTCGCGGACGAGATGGTGTTCGAAGTAGATTCGCTCGAAGGCGTCGCGCGCTTCGCGCAGCGGCATCTCGAGCGACAGCTCCTGCATGGTGACGCTGCCGTTGCTGGCCACTGCCGCCGACACGGTGCCGGGCACCATGGTTTCCAGGACGGCGCCCGGGGCGACCGGCGCGGCCGCACCCCCCGCGGGGAGGAACGTGCCGCCCGCCGTGCCGGCCGGCGCGCTTGTGCTGGCGGTGGCTTCGGTGCGCTTGGCGAGCCCGGCCTCGACGGCCTTGAGCAGCTTCTGCAGGGTGATGGGCTTCTCGAGGAAGTCGAGCGCGCCGATGCGGGTGGCTTCGACGGCGGTATCGATGGTGGCGTGGCCGGACATCATGATGACCGGCATGGTGAGCTTGCCGTTGGCGGCCCACTCCTTGAGCAGGGTGACGCCATCGGTGTCGGGCATCCAGATGTCGAGCAGCACCAGGTCGGGGGCGCTGGTCTCGCGCGCCTGGCGCGCCTGGTTGGCGCTGTCGGCGAGCGTCACGGCATGCCCTTCGTCACCGAGGATTTCGGAGAGCAGTTCGCGGATGCCGATTTCGTCATCGACTACGAGAATATCGGCCATGGCCCTCTAGGCGTTGTGATCGTCGGTTGCTGCGTTGGCGCTATTGTCCACGGATTTAGCGAAATTGGTAAATACCACCGAGACCCGTGCGCCGCCTTCATCCGGATTTGCCGCGTTGATGCGCCCGCCATGCTCGTCGACGATCTTCTTGACGATGGCAAGTCCGAGTCCGGTGCCGCGTGACTTGCTGGTGACATAGGGTTCGAAGATCCGCCCGAGGATCGCCGGCGCGAAGCCCTGGCCATTGTCGCGCACCACCATGCGCACCGCATCCTGGCCGAGCCGGGTATGGACGGTTTCGGTTTCGATGCTGACCCTGGGCGCCTCGGACTTGTCGGTTGCCTCGATGGCGTTCTTGAGCAGGTTGTGGATCACCTGGCGCAGCTGGGTGGCGTCGCCCATGATCATCGGCAACGGCCGCGCGAGTCGCGCATGGACGATGGCGCCGGCCTCGCCGTGCGCATACAGGCCCATCACATCCTCGATCAGCGCATTGAGGTCGAGCGGGCCGAAATGCGTCGAGGGCAGGCGGGCGTAGTCGCGGAAGTCGTCGACCATCAGCTTGAGCGCGCCGACCTGGTTGACGATGGTCTGCGCGCTGCGATCGAGCAGGCTGGCGTCGTCGGGCGCGAGCCGGTCGGAGAGCTTGGCGCGCAGCCGCTCGGCCGAGAGCTGGATCGGCGTGAGCGGGTTCTTGATCTCGTGCGCGAGGCGCCGGGCCACCTCGGCCCAGGCGAGCGCGCGCTGCGCCGAGATCATCTCGGTGATGTCGTCGAAGACGATCATGTAGTTGAGCTGCTGCTCGGGCAGGATCGAGCCGCGGGCGAGGATGGTCTGCTCGAGGGGCGCGCTGCTCTCGCCGGGCATGCGTTCGAGCTCGAACTGGCGCTGCCAGCTCGATGCGTCGGTGCCGGCCTGCTCGTTGAAGGCTTCGCGGATCGGCTCGGCGAGCTGGCCGATGCGCGGCACCTCGGCGAGCGGCTCGTCGAGATGAGGCACCAGGCCGAGGCCGAGGATGCGCTCGGCGCCGGCATTGGCGACCGCGAGGCGGAAGTCGGCATCGAGCACCAGCACGCCGGCGGTGAGGTTCGCGAGCACGCTTTCGAGCCGGGCATTGACCGTCTCGAGCTCGCGCTGGTTGCGATCGACCATCGAACGGGCTTCCTTGAGCTGTCGGGTCATCGCGTTGAAGGACTGGGTCAGCATGCCGAGTTCGTCGCGCCCCGAGTAATCCTTGACCGGACGGAAGTCGCCCTCGGCGACCGCGCGCGTGCCGGCGGCGAACATCGACAGCGGCCCGGTGATCCAGCCGGCCAGCAGGAAGGCGGCGGCGATCGCCGAGAAGGCGGTGAGGATGAAGATGAGGGTGAGCGTGACCCGGAAGAGCTGCTTGAGCGCCTCGCGCGAGTCGAGCAGCTGCTGGTAGTCGGACCGGCCCTGGGCGACCAGCTCGGCGTTCTCGGCCAGGGCCACCGGCAGCTGGTGGATCAGCTGCACGAAGCGGCTGTCGTCGAGCAGGCGTCCTTCGGCGCCGATCGGGGCGATCACGCGCAGCTTCAGGGGCGAGTCGCCGCGCTGCGTCGCGCCCTGTTCGAGCTGGGCGTACAGGCGTGTCATGCGCGCGCGTCGCAGCTGGTCCGACGAGGGCATGTCGGGGATCAGGGGCGCGAACTGGCCGCCGCTGGTGGTGATGATCCGGCCGGTGCCGGTGAGGATGACCGCCTCCTGGACGCCGTTCTGGTCGCGCAGGCGATTGAGGGTGCTCGGCCATTGCTCCATCGGCGTGTCGGAAAGCTCGATCGCGATCGCCCTGGCCTTGGCGCTGAACTCGATCCGGCTGGTGTCGAGCGCCGCCCGCCCGAGGGTGAGCCCGGATTCGAGCGCGCGCTCGAGCGGGACATCGAACCAGGACTCGATCGAGCGCCCCACGAAGGCGATCGCGACCAGGTAGATCAGCAGCACCGGCACGACCGTCATGAGCGCGAAGGAGATCGCCATGCGCGCCATCAGGCGGGTGCCGAACAGGCCCCGCCGATAGCGCTCGACCAGCCGGCGCATCAGCTCGAGCACCAGCAGCAGCAGCACCGCGGCAACGCCGACGGTGAGCCAGAAGAGCAGCTCGTAGTGGCGCTGGAACAGGGCCGGGTCGGTGGTGGCGGTGGCCAGCAGCGCCAGCAGGACGATCGCGAAGGCGACCGCGAAGATCAGCCCGACCCGGAGGATCCGGCCTACCGAGCGCTTGCCGGGGTCGCGGTCGTCAGGGTGAAGCGCTTCCATTCGCTGTCGATGTCCCAGTCGTTGTTGGTGAGCGCGCCGAGCTGGAAGGACCGGGGCAGCCGGTCGCGGTCGAAGCGCAGGCGCAGGCGCGCTTCGTAGCTCGTGTTCGGGGCGAGATCCTCGACCGGCACCACGCTCCAGCCGCTGACCTGGGCGATCGCCTGCGCCGCCTGGGCGAGGCTCGCGAAATGCCGGACATCACCGCCGATGTTGGCGCGGAACCGCTGGGTCAGCAAATGGTAGGACAGGGAGTGGACCTGGCGGGCCTCGACGGTCTGCTCGTCCCACCACCACCAGCGCGGCCGGATGATGTCGAACTCGACCACGTAGTAAAGGGTGACGCCATCGCGAAGCGCCTGCTCGATCTTCGCATCGACCGGCAGGCTGAAGCGGGCCCAGAGCATCCAGCTGTCGTCGGCGAGACTGCGCTCGAAGCGGATGTCCTCGACCCGGATGGCCTGGTCGGCGCGCGCTTGCAACCCTGCGCCCGCCAGCGCGACCCAGAGCGCCAGCAGCAGGGCGGAGCGCAACATCAGACTCGTTTCCCGAGCATCGCGTAGTAGAACCCGTCATGGTCGCGGGTTGCGCCCGAAGTAGGCAGCAACTGCGCGACCGGCTCGCGGGCTTCGCCGGGGGCGAAGGCCCAGACCAGCGGCAGACGAAGGGCGTCCGGATGCCCGGACAGGAACCGGGAGATCACGGGCTCGCCCTCGGCCGGAAACACCGAGCAGGTCGAGAAGAGCAATTTACCACCCGGGGCAAGCAGGGGCCAAAGCGCACCGAGCATCGCCGCCTGACGGTCGGAAAATGTCGCCATATCGCGACGACGGCGACGCCAGCGCACATCGGGCTGGCGCCGCACGATGCCCGAGGCGGTGCATGGCGCATCGACGAGGATCCGATCGAAGGCCCGTCCGTCGTGCCATTGGGCCGGATGCAGGGCGTCGCCCACGACCAGGCTCGCCCGCTGTCCGAGCCGGGCAAGATTGTCGCCGACGCGCGCCAGGCGAGCCGCGTCGGGATCGAGCGCGACCAGGTCGAGCGCGGCGAGCTCCAGCAGGTGGGTGGTCTTGCCGCCCGGCGCGGC
The DNA here is from genome assembly GCA_041676645.1 of Burkholderiaceae bacterium. GTDB lineage: Bacteria > Pseudomonadota > Gammaproteobacteria > Burkholderiales > Burkholderiaceae_E > JAMLIN01. Next base: position 21,294 of record JBAYRO010000042.1, read on the forward strand.
GCAGGCGTCGAGCACCCGCATGCCGTCGGCGACGTCGAGCAGCGGCGCCGCGAGCTGGGCGCCGGCATCCTGCACCGACACCAGGCCTTCGGCCCAGCCGGGCAGGCGCTCGAGCGGCACGGGGGCCGCCAGGCGCACCGCCTGCGGTCCGACCGGGGTGCCGGCGATGCCGGCTTCGCCCAGGCGGGCGATCCAGGCCTCGAGCGCGATCTGCTGCGTGTTCACCCGCAGGGTCAGCGGGGGCTCGCGATTGGATTCCGCGAGGATCTCCTGCCAGCGCTGTGGCCAGGCTTCGCGCAGGGTGTCGATCCACCAGTCGGGGAAGTTCCAGCGGGCGACCGGCTCCTCGCGGACCGCCGCGAGCAGGGCATCGCGCTCGCGCAGGAAACGGCGCAGGGTCGCATTCAGGAAGCCGGCGCCGCGCCGCAGGGCCGGATCGGCCTTGGCCGCCTCGATCGCCTGGTCGACCGTGGTGGCGTCGGGGCGCACCGGGTCGAGCAGCTGGGCCAGCGCGACCTGCTGCAGCGCCAGCATCGACGCTGCGGGCGGGCGCTGGTTGAGCCGGGCCGACAGGGCACGGCAGGTGCCCCAGCTGCGTACTGTGCGCGAGGCGATGTCGCGCACGGCGGCACGCGATGCCGGCGACAGGCCGGCGCCGTCCCGGGACGCGCCGGGCCGGGCATCCCGGACAGGCTCGCGCATCGCCGCCTCGAGGGCGGCGGGCAGCGACGCGCCGCCGGCAAGCCGCTCGAGGGCGTCGGCGGCAACCCGCAGTTCCTCGCCGAGCGGCGCCCGCGACGCTGCGGGCAGGGCCGTCAACGCTCCCGGCCGCGCATTCCTCCGCGTGCCATGTCCATCAGGCGGCTGATGCGCTCCTCGGTGGGCGGATGGGTCGAGAAGAGCGAGGCGATGCCGCCGCCCGAGAGCGGATTGAGGATCATCATCTGCGCGGTCTCGGGATGCCTCTCGGTGGTGGGCAGGGGCGTGCCGGCCGCATAGCGCTGGATCTTGTCGAGCGCCGAGGCGAGCGCCTGCGGGTCGCCGGAGATCTCGGCGCCACCGCGATCGGCCTCGTATTCCCGGGTACGGGACAGCGCCATCTGGATCATCATGGCCGCCAGCGGCGCGAGCAGGGCGACGGCGATGGTCGCGATCGGGTTGGCCGGCCGGCCATCGGAGCCGCGGCCACCGAAGAACATCGCGAAGTTGGCAAGTGCCGAAATGGCGCCGGCCATGGTGGCGGAGATGGTCTGGGTGAGGATGTCGCGATGCTTGACGTGGGCAAGCTCATGGGCCATGACACCACGCAGCTCGGCCTCGTTGAGCACGCGCAGGATGCCGGTGGTGGCGGCCACCGCGGCGTTCTGGGGATTGCGCCCCGTCGCGAAGGCGTTGGGCGCCGGCTCGTCGATCAGATAGACCTTGGGCATGGGCAGCTGCGCGCGCTGCGCGAGTTCGCGAACCATGCCGTAGAACTGCGGGGCGCTGGTTTCGTCGACTTCGCGCGCCTTGTACATGCGCAACACCATCTTGTCGGAGAACCAGTAGGCGAAGAAGTTGCTTACCCCGGCAAAGGCGAGCGCGAGCATCATGCCCTGCCGGCCACCGAGAGCAGCGCCGATCACGCCGAACAATGCGACGATCGCCGCCATCAGCAAGCCGGTCCTGGCCCAGTTGAACATATCGTTATCCCTTGCTCGAGAAGAAGTCCGGATGAATATGGGGCCGCCGGCCCCGCTCTGCAAGCAGCGCGTCGCGATGGCGGCGGCGCTCGCGAACCACGGCGTCGGCGAGTTGCGCCCGTCCTCAGGTGGGCTCGAAGACCTGGCCCGCCGCCAGCGGCACACCCTTGAGGAAATCGACCACCGCGAGCCGCCGGCCGCCGGCGCGCTGCAGTTCGAGGACCTCGAGCACGCCCTCGCCGCAGGCAACCGCGAGGCCGTCGCCGGGGAGTATCTCGCCGGGCCCGAAAGCGGCCTCGGCCTCGGCGGCGGTGGCGGCGCGCGCGCGCGCCGCCCGGATCTTGATCGGGCCGTCGATGCCGGCCAGCATCGAATGCATGCCCGGCGCCGGATCGAAGGCGCGGATGCGGCGCGCCAGGACGCTGGCGGGCTCGCGCCAGTCGATGCGGGTCTCGGGGCGCTCGATGCGCTTCGCGTAGACCGCGCCCTCCTCCGGCTGGGGCCGCGCGACGAGGGCGCCGGCGGCCAGCCCGGCCAGCGCCTCGACGATGAGCTCGGCGCCCAGGCCGGCGAGCCGCTCGTGCAGCTCGCCGCCGGTTTCATGCTCGCCGATCGCCAGGGCGCGGGCGAGCAGCATCGGACCGGTGTCGAGCCCCTCGTCCATCTGCATGATGGTGATGCCGGTTTCGGTGTCGCCGGCCTCGATCGCGCGCTGGATCGGCGCCGCCCCGCGCCAGCGCGGCAGCAGCGAGGCGTGGATGTTGACGCAGCCGCGAGCCGGGATGCGCAGGACTTCGGCGGGCAGGATCAGGCCGTAGGCGGCCACCACCATCAGCTCGGCGCCGACCGCCTCGAGCGCCGGCCACTGGGCGGGATCGCGCAGGGTCCGGGGCTGGGCGACCGGGATGCCCAGCTCGAGCGCGCGCTCCTTGACCGGGCTGGGACGCAGCCGCTGGCCGCGACCGGCGGGCCGGTCGGCGCGCGTGAGCACCAGGGCGATGTCATGGCCCGCCGCCGCAATGGCATCCAGCGCGCGCGCGGCGAACTCGGGCGTGCCGGCGAAGATCAGTCTCACGGAAATGGGGTCCGGGAAATGGGGTCAGACACGATATTCGCATGCGAATATCGTGTCTGACCCCATTTCCTCTCAGGCGACTTC
>JBAYRO010000043.1:0-23932 GCA_041676645.1 Burkholderiaceae bacterium
ATGAAGGTCGCCGAGGACGGCGCCCATGTGAAGCAGGCAACGAAGGACGATGACCGCATCACCCCCCTGGGCGGCTTCCTGCGCCGCACCTCGCTCGACGAGCTGCCGCAGTTCTTCAATGTGCTCCAGGGCCGCATGAGCGTGGTCGGCCCCCGCCCGCACGCGGTCTCGCACAACGAACTGTTCCGCAAGGTGATCAAGGGCTACATGGTCCGCCACAAGGTCAAGCCCGGCATCACCGGCTGGGCGCAGATCAACGGCGCGCGCGGCGAAACCGCGCAGCTCGAGGACATGGAGCGACGCATCCACTACGACCTCGAGTACCTGCGCCAGTGGTCCCTGCGGCTTGATCTCTACATCATCTGGCGCACGATCCGGCTGGTGTTCAAGGATCCGCAGGCGTACTAGACACCGTAGTCGCCCGGCGAAGCCGGCTGCGCCAGGTGCAGGCTTGCACCTCGCCGCGCCGGGCGTCCGGCATCGCTGGCTCATGGCGTGGCGGTCGATGCTGCGCATCGACTGCGCTGCGGTGCTCGTGCGCGGGGCGCGCCGCGCAACTCGCTGCTCGCTCCCTGCGGGAGCGAATCCGCTCGAACAAGCGCGGCGAGCATGAGGGGTCGCGTGCCGACCTTCGGCCCGCACGCTCGCCCCGCGCACTGCGCTCCTCGCCGCCCCGCAGATCGCCCGCGCCGCCGGCCACCCGCCGCGGCGAGGCAACGTCCCCGACCGGTGAAGGTGCCGCGCACGCCCACGGCGGCGCCGTCTGCGCGCCTCCATCGTTTCATCGAAGGCGGCTGCGCCCGCGATGCGCAGCGCCTCGGGGCGCCGAGGAGCGCAAGCCCGGCCGGCCGCGCGCAAGCGCCAGCTTGCGCGCTTCGTCATCATTCTCGCAGCGCTTGTTCGAACGAAGCGAGCCGCAGGTGAGCGCAGAGAGTTGCGCTGCGGGCCGGCGGGGCGAGCACCGGAGGGCAGTCGGCGAAGCCGTCCGCCCCGTCGAAGCGAAGCAGCGCGGGCGCAGCCGCCTTCGCCGCCCGCTGCGGCGCGACGCGCTGGACGGACTATTCCGACTGCTTGATGAGGCGACCGGCGAGGGGTTGCAACGGCCGCACGTTCCCCGGATGGACCCGCGCGAAGATCGCCACCTGCGAGGGCGGCACCCGCAGGGGCTCGCGCATCACCATCCAGATGACGCCTTCGGTGCAGGGCGGCGCCGTCAGCGAACCCACGAAGTTGTAGTAGCCACGATCGGCCGGCAGCAGCGCCGCGAGATCGGCCGGATCGGCGACCGGCATCGGCATGTCGATGGCCAGTGGCAGGTGGTCGAGCACCGTCTGCACCACGGGATTGCGCGGGCTGGACTCGTCGCCGATCTCGAAGAGCACGACGACGATCGCGGCGCGGCCCTGCTCGTCGCGATGCACGAGCTGCGCCGACAGGTCGAAGGCCTCACCATCGATCCGGAACTCCGCCGGCTGGTGGAAGCCGATCTCGCGCAATTCGAAGCGCCTGCCGAGCGTGGCGATCGCCGGGCCTTCGCGCACCACCACCCGGATCGTACGGCCATCGTCGCGAATCGTGAGGACCGCCGGCGGGAAGTCGAATCCGATCTCCGGCAGGCCGACCGCGATGCCGTCGCGGATGTCGATCGGCGACTGCGGCACGTCGGCGCCACAGGCGGCCCAGTGCGGATTCATCCTCGCCCAGTGCTCCGGGCCGGTATCGCCGGAGTAACTCCAGTCGCGCCATTCTGCCGGCCCGGCCGGGCGCTTGGGCGTGACACCGGCTGCCTGGCTTCGCGGCGCCGGTGTCGCTGCCAGGCTTGCGGGCGATGCCTCGGAGGTCCGGGAAACCACGCGCAGCGCATCGCCCTGGGCCTTCGCATCGACATCGGCATGCCGGGCGATGACTTCCTCGAGTCGGGAGCGCAGCTGGGCGAGTGACTGTGCCTCGTCGCGAACCGCCCCGGGCGCCGCGACATGGTCCGCATCGCCATGCCGGCCCGTTGCCGCTGCCGCTGTCGTTGCCGTTGCCGTGGCCGCTGTCGTTGCCGTGGCCGTTGCCGTTGCCGTCGCCGCGGCCTGCTGCGACGACTCGCGCTCCCGTGTCCGCTCTTGCGGACGCTCCTGCTCATGGGCTCGTTCCTGCGGCGGCGATGAGCCCGGCACGACCGGCATCGGCCGGACATCCCCCGATGGCTGGCTGCGACCGAAGCTCAGGGGCGCGTCCGCGCTCGGGCCTTCGTCCGTCGTGGCGAGTCTCAACTGCCGGGCGGCACGGAACTCGGGCCCGATCCCGCCCTGTGCGAGCATCCCCGGCAAGGCCTCATCGCGGGCCGGCGCCTGGGCCATGCCGGTCGTACCCAGCGCCGCCGCAAGGCCGACGGCCAGGGTCTTCGCGATGGCCTGCGCCACCCTCCTTCCCATGCATTCCTCCGCAGCGGAATCCCGCGACGCCCCATGCGCCGCGCCCGGGCACCGGCTTGTCGGCATCGGTCCCGTCCACGGACAGGAATCGGCCATCGGGCGCCGGACTTGAGGGCGGGCGGCAAGCCGGGGGCGACCGGTGGCGCCGGCCGGATCGCCGGCACTTGACCAGGGGTGGCGCCGTCCGGGGAAGCCGCCGCGGGGCTCAGAGAACGTAGCGCGAGAGGTCTTCGCTGGCGGCCAGGGCGCCGAGCCTGGCATCGACTTCCGCCGCGTCGATGCGCACCGTGGTGCCGGCCAGCCCGGGGGCCCCGAAGGAGACATCCTCGAGCAGCTTCTCCATGACGGTATGCAGGCGGCGCGCCCCGATGTTCTCGGTCGATTCGTTGACCGCATGGGCGAGCTCGGCGATCCGGCGGACGCCGTCCGGCTCGAAGAGCAGTTCGACGCCCTCGGCGGCGAGCAATGCCGAATACTGCTTGGCCAGGCTCGCATCGGTGGCGCAGAGGATCTGCTCGAAGTCGGCCGGCGTCAGGGATTCGAGCTCGACCCGGATCGGCAGCCGGCCCTGGAGTTCCGGAATCATGTCGGACGGCTTCGAGAGATGGAATGCACCCGACGCGATGAACAGGATGTGGTCGGTCCGCACCACGCCGTAGCGGGTGTTGACCGCCGTGCCTTCGACCAGCGGCAACAGGTCGCGCTGCACGCCCTGGCGCGAGACATCGGCACCGCCATTGGCCTGGCGCGAAGCGACCTTGTCGATCTCGTCGAGGAAGACGATGCCGTGGTTCTCGACGGCGGCGACCGCTTCGAGCTTCACGTCCTCCTCGTTGACGAGCTTGCCCGCCTCCTCGTCGGCCAGCACGCGCAGGGCGTCGGCGATCTTCATCTTGCGGGTGCGCTTGCGCCCGGGCAGGTTGGAGAACATCGACTGCAGCTGCTGGGTCAGGTCCTCCATGCCGGCCGGCCCCATCAGTTCCATCGAGGGCATCGCCTGGGCGACCTCGATCTCGATCTCGCGATCGTCCAGCTCCCCCTGGCGCAGCCGCTTGCGGAACTTCTGGCGAGTCGCCGAATCGGCCTCGCTCGGCCGGCCGGCATCGCCTTCGAAGCCGAAGCCACCGGCCGGGCGCGACGGCGGCAGCAGCACGTCGAGCACCCGGTCCTCGGCGGCATCCTGCGCGGCCATGTCGACCCGGGCCTTGGCCTGGCTGCGAACCTGCTTGACGGCGACTTCGGCGAGGTCGCGGATGATCGAGTCGACGTCGCGCCCGACGTAGCCCACCTCGGTGAACTTGGTCGCCTCGATCTTGATGAAGGGCGCATTCGCCAGCCGCGCCAGGCGCCTGGCGATCTCGGTCTTGCCGACGCCTGTCGGGCCGATCATGAGGATGTTCTTCGGCGTGATCTCGTCGCGCAGCGGCTGTTCGACCTGCTGGCGGCGCCAGCGATTGCGCAGCGCGATCGCGACGGCGCGCTTGGCGCTGGCCTGGCCGACGATGTGCTTGTCGAGTTCGGAGACGATCTCCGCAGGAGTCATCTGGCTCATCGCCCCACCTCGCTGCCGGCCGGGTCGTCGATCGTCTCGACGACGTGTTGCTGGTTGGTATAGATGCACAGCTCGCCGGCGATCGCGAGCGACCGGCGCACGATGGCCTCGGCATCGAGCTCGGTGTTGTCGAGCAGCGCCCGCGCCGCCGACTGGGCGTACGGGCCGCCGGACCCGATCGCGATCAGGCCGTGCTCGGGTTCGAGCACATCACCGTTGCCGGTGATGATCAGCGAATGACGGGAGTCGGCCACCGCCAGCATCGCCTCGAGGCGCCGCAGCATGCGGTCGGTGCGCCAGTCCTTGGCGAGCTCGACCGCCGCCTTGAGCAGCTGCCCCGCGTGCTGTTCGAGCTTGCCCTCGAAGCGCTCGAAGAGAGTGAACGCATCGGCCGTGCCGCCGGCGAACCCGGCCAGCACCTTGCCATGATGCAGGCGCCGCACCTTGCGCGCGCCCGCCTTGACGATGACGTTGCCCAGGGTGACCTGGCCGTCGCCGCCGAGCGCGACCTGCCGGCCCCGGCGCACCGACAGGATTGTCGTGCCGTGAAACTGTTCCATGTCGTGTTCGAAGAGGATGTCCGTCGGCCCCGCCGACATGCGCGGCGGGGACAGGCGACTAGTTTAGCCGGCGACGGATCTCGGCGAGCTCGTGAATGCCCATGACGAGCATCAGGGCGTAGACCACATGGTTCGGCTCGATGAACAGGAGGTTCTTGCCGAGGGCCTGCATGTTGACGACTTCGTTGAGGAGCTCGCCGGCGGCGACGAAATCCATCCGCCGCAGATCGCGGCAGTCGACCGCGATCTCGCTGCGATCGCGGGCATGCGCCCGCAGCGACTGCAGCTCGGCCTGGATGCGGCCGACGAGCTCGCCCGAGAGGACGAAGGCCGAGGCTACCCGCGTCGGGGGACCGCTGCGGGTGGTCGTCGGATCGTCGAGGGTTTCGTCGCGTCCGCCGGCCCGTTCGGGGCCGTCCACCAGGATTCCCTCGGGAACCGGCTCCCAGGGCGGCGGGGACACTTCGAAGGTGACGCAATAATCGATGCTGAGGTCATCGAACTGCTGGGTCTGCCCGAGCAGGCGCAGGCCGTAGAGCGCCAGCGTCCAGCTGGCCAGCGCCTGGGATTCGCCCCCGGGTTCGATGGCAGCCCGCGCGGCGGCGGCCAGCGCAGCGGCGCCCTTGATGCGCAGGCTCGCACCGGAGGAGGCAATGGTGTCGAACAGGCGCAGGATCTCGGCGGCGCCTGCGGCATCGACGGCCGTCACCGCCGAGAAATCGACCACCGGCTCTCGCTGGCGGGCACTGCGCAGCATGGTGTCGACCGCCTTGGCGCAGCCGGCATCGAGGACCGCGGGCAGGGTACGGGCGGCCCCGACGGCCGGCGCGGCAATGGCCTCGGCATCGTCCGGGGCCAGCTGCTCGTTCCAGACCGGCGGCGAGGTCTCGAAGCGCGCGGCGAAATCGACCGACACGGTATCGAAGCGCTGCTTGTCACCGCTGAACTGGCACAGGTCGAGCATGACGAGCCAGACGAGGCGATCGAATCCGGGGGTCCGGCCACCGTCGGCGAGCGTCGGCTCGAGCGAGGCGATCGCCGGTTCGATCTGGTCGTTGGCGTAGAGGATCGCGGCTTCCTCGAGTTCGGGCGGCAACGCCGACCCGCTGACGTCGATGGCCATCGCCTGGCCGCCGGCGCCAGGCTGGCCTTCGCCGGCCGGCGCATCCGCCGCTGGCGTCCCGGTCGCAGCGGCGCGCGTGGTGGACGCCGGCTCGGTGAGCATGTGGGTGGAATTCGCCGCGGCGAGCGCCGTGGCGCCGCCGTGGATCATTTCGGATTCGATCTGGTCGATCTTCTGGGCGGTCAGCCGGGCGGCCTCGCGGGCCGACAGCGGCGACTCGCGCAGGTTCGCGGCGCTTTCGCGAACAGCGGCCGCCGCGGCCGACTTGGGCGGATTCTGGCGTTGCTTGCGACCGAAGATGGAGAAGACCACGACGCTACCGACCAGAGGGGACCAGGCCAGTCTAGCATGGGGTCCCGGGCCGGAAACCGGGCTCCGGGGACCGCAAATCGGCCCACATCGGCCTGTCGTCCGAGAGTGGACCGCAGCGATATTCCTGGGCGACGATCACCCGATCGGGTGATCAATCCCCGTAGAGCTTCTGGCGCAGTTCGCGGCGCTGCTGCGCCTCGAGCGAGAGCGTCGCGGTGGGGCGGGCGATCAGGCGGGCGACGCCGATGGGTTCACCGGTTTCCTCGCAATAGCCGTACTCGCCTTCGTCGATCCGGGCGAGCGACTGCTGGACTTTCTTGAGGAGCTTGCGCTCGCGATCGCGGGTACGCAGTTCGAGCGCGTGCTCTTCCTCGATGGTGGCGCGGTCGGCAGGATCGGGGACGATGACGGTTTCCCGCAGGTGCTCGGTGGTTTCGTCGGCGTTGCTGAGGATGTCGCGTTCCATCTGGCGCAGGCGCTCCCGGAAGAACTCCAGCTGCGCCTCGTTCATGTACTGCGACTCGGACATCTTGAGGATGTCCTGCTCGGTCAACAACTTCTTGTCTTTCGTACCTGCCATGTCGGCTCCTTCAGGGGTCGGCATCGATCCTCGGCGGGGGTTCCCGCGCTGTTGCGGATCAGGCCAGGCATTGCTCCAGGCCCTGGAGAAACAACTCCCGGGGCAAGTTGCGGCCGATGAAAACCATCTTGCTGGAACGGCTCTCGCCGGGCTTCCAGCGCCGACCGAGATCGGCGCCCATCATGTCGTGGACGCCCTGGAACACCGTCTGGCGATCGGACCCCTTCATGAAGAGCACGCCTTTATACCTCAACATGTCGGGTCCGTAAACTTGGATAAGCCCCGAGAGGAAATCCTCCAGCCTGGCGGGATCGAACGGCTTTTTCGCGCGAAACACGAAGGACGTGACCTCATCCGAATGGGTGTGCTCGTCCTCGTCGAGGAAATCCGGATCGATGTCCAGGATGGCGTTGAGATTGAAACCGCGGATGTCGAGGATTTCGTCGATCGGGGCGTCGCCGAAGTTCACCGTCCGGATCGAGGCCCGCGGATTCATCCGCAGCAGGCGGGCACGCAGGCGCTCGCGCTGCTCCTCGGTGCTGAGGTCGGGCTTGGACATCAGCAGGCGATCGGCGAAGGCCACCTGCTCCTGGGCCTCGCGATGCTCGTCGAGCTGACGATCGCCGTGGACCGAATCGACCACCGTCACCACGGCATCGAGCAGGTAGTGGCTGGCGACGTCGTCGTCGATGAAGAAGGTCTGCGCCACCGGGCTGGGATCGGCCATGCCGGTGGTCTCGATGACCACCCGGTCGAAGGCGATCTCGCCGGCCTCGCGCCGCTTGCGCAGGTCACCGAGGATGCGGACCAGGTCGCCGCGCACCGTGCAGCAGATGCAGCCATTGTTCAGCTCGACGATCTGCTCGTCGGGATTCTGCATCAGCAGCTCGTTGTCGACCCCCTCCTCGCCGAACTCGTTCTCGATCACCGCGATGCGATGGCCGTGGTCCTCGCGCAGGATGCGGTTGAGCAGGGTCGTCTTGCCGCTGCCGAGGAAGCCGGTGAGGATGGTCACCGGCACGTTCTGTGGTTGGCTGCTCATCTGAAGCTCTTACTCGATTCGAATCGACCATGATAGATGGGGGCGACCGGCAGGCTTTCAAGGCCGGTCGCCAGGATCCTCCCGCGCGTCGCGCCGACGGGTACTACCGTGCCGGCCCACGGCGGGCCCGGCCGCGGGCGCGAGGATGGGCCGCATCATAGACCGCCGCCAGCCGCTGGAAATCGAGGGCGGTATAGACCTGGGTCGTGGAGATATCGGCATGGCCCAGCAGTTCCTGGACTGCGCGCAGGTCGCCGCTCGACTGCAGCAGATGGGTCGCGAAGGAATGGCGCAGCACATGCGGATGCACCCGCGACGGGATGCCGCGGGCGACGGCGAGCCGGGCGAGGTTGCGCTGTACGATCCGCGGCGAGATCCGCGCCCCGCGCACCCCGAGGAAAAGCGCCCGGGAATCCGCCCGGGGACTGGCCGCCAGGAAGTCCGCCCGCGCCCGCAGCCAGTGGCGCAGGGCGTCGAGTGCGACGCTGCCCACCGGTACGCTGCGGGTGCGCCCGCCCTTGCCGCGCACCACCACCTCGGCCTCCACGATGTCGAGCCAGGAATGGGCGCGCGCGCCATCGGGCCCGACGGCGCGGGCGTCGAGCCCACAGAGTTCGGCCAAGCGCAGGCCGCTGGAATACAGCAGCTCGAACATCGCCTTGTCGCGTATCGACGCGAAATCGTCGCCGGCATCGAAATCGACCAGGGCCACCGCCTGGTCGGGCGCCAACGCCTTGGGCAGACGTCCGGGCGCGCGCGGGGCGCGCACTCCCGCAACCGGATTGGCTTCGATCAGCCCCTCGCGGCGCAGCCAGTCGAAGAAGCCCCGCCAGGCCGAGAGCCGGCGCGCGATCGAGCGCGGAGCGAGGCCGCCGAGGGCCGAGCGGGCGACCCAGCTGCGGATATCGTGCTCGCGGATCGATCCGGCATCGCGCCCGTGGGCGAATTCGCCGAGCACGGCCAGCTCGGTGCGATAGGCATCGATGGTGCGCGGCGAGCGGCCGCCTTCGGTACGCAGGCGGACGAGGAAGCGATCGGCAAGCGGGCCGAGCGAGGCGGCCGTTTCGGGATGGCCGCGACCACGCGCCTGCTGTGCCTCGCCCATGCCCCGTCCTACTCGATCATCCGCGACAGGGCAGCGCTGGCGATCTCGGCGATCCGTTCGAGGAACTCGGTACCCATTGCCGCATGGAAGCGATCGGCATCGGGCGAGCCCAGCACGATCAGCCCGAAGGCGTCGGGATCGAGCCCCTTGCGCAAGGGAAGCAAGGCGATCGAGCGCGCCGCCCGTCCCTGCTCGGGCAGCCATTCGGCGGCCGCGATCCCGGTGTTCGCACCACACTGCGGCCGGCTCAGCCCGCTCGCGAGCTGGATGATCTCGACCGTCACCGGCCGGGCCACGTCGAGATCGCCGTAGGGCTCGCGCAGGCCCCACAGGCGCATGGCGAGCTCGGGCACCGAGAAGCCGGTGCGCAGGCCATCGAGGATGATGTCGGGCAGCTGCGCCGGATCGCTGGCGAGCAGCAGCTGGCGAGTCCATTTCTGGAGGCGGGCGCCGATCGCGTCGTTCTCCTGGCCAAGCCGGACCATCTCGGCGAGCCGTCGCTCGAGCGCGCGGTGGCGCTCGCGCATGACCTCGAGCTGGCGCTCCTGCAAGGAAATCGCCCTGCCGCCATGCGGATGCGGCAGGCTCAGCGCACCGAGGACATCGGGATGGCGGCTGAAGAAATCGGGATGCGCGCGAAGGTAGTCGCCGATGACACCCTCGGTCAGTCCAGTGTCCACTTTCAGGTTCTCGCTCACAGTTCGATCTCGCCCTCGAAGACGGTTTCGGCGGGGCCGGTCAGGGTGACCGATTCGCCCGCCCAATGGATCCGCAGCTGCCCGCCCCGGGTCTGTACCTCGACGTCGGCATCGAGCAGGCCGCGCCGGATGCCTGCGACCACGGCCGCGCAGGCGCCGCTTCCGCAGGCGAGGGTCTCGCCGACGCCGCGCTCCCAGACCCGCAGGCGGACCTCGCCACGATCGATCACCTGCACAAAGCCGACATTGGCCCGCTGCGGAAAACGGGCCGAGCGCTCGAGCAGGGCACCGGCACCGGCAACATCGGCGGCCTCGACATGGTCCACCACGCACACCGCGTGCGGGTTGCCCATCGACAGCGCGGAGAACCAGAGCTCGCCCCCTTCGGGCAGCGCCTGCCGCCAGAGCGTGTCGCCGCCCTCGCGCCGGGACTCGAGCCCGATCGGGTCGAAGGGAATCTCCGCCGGCTCGAAGCGCGGCGCGCCCATGTCGACGACGACCCGGCCATCGTCCGCGAAGGACAGGCCCAGCACGCCGCCCAGCGTTTCGACGCGCACCGGCTCGTGCGTCGCCAGGCCCTTGTCGCGCACGAAGCGCAGGAAGCAGCGCGCGCCATTGCCGCAGTGCTCGACCTCGCCGCCGTCCGCATTGAATATCCGGTAGCGGAAATCCACCCCGGCGCGATCCGAACGCTCGACGAGCAGGGACTGGTCGGCGCCGACGCCGAAATGGCGATCGGCGAGATGCCGCCACTGCGCGGGCGAGAGGTCGACCGGCTGCGACACGCCGTCGATGACGACGAAATCGTTGCCGGCGCCCTGCATCTTGGTGAACCTCAGTCTCATCGCGCGATTATCGCCGATTTGCCGAGGGCTCCCGCCGGGCCTCAAGGCTCGTGTCGGTACAGGTCGGGCTCGCCCGGTGGCCGCGTCTTGAAGCGCTTGTGGCTGAACAGGTACTGCTCCGGCATCTCGCGCACCCGCTCCTCGATGAAGGCATTGACCCGCCGGGTGGCCGCGACGACATCCGTACCGGGATAGTCCTCCCAGGCGGGATGGAAGGTGACGACGTAGCCATCGTCGGTCATCCGGGTCACGCAGGGAATCACCACCGCCCGGGCGATCTTCGCAAGCCGCGCCACCGAGGTGACCGTGGCCGCGGGCACGCCGAAGAAGGGCACGAACACCGCATCGCGCGGACCGAGGTCCATGTCGGGCAGGAAATAGAAGGGAATGCCGTCGCGCAGCACGCGCAGCGCCGGGCGCATGCCCTCGTTGCGCAACAGCATCCGGGCGCCATTGAAGCGCGAGCGCCCCTTCGTCATCACCTCGGTGAGCACCTTGCTCTTCTGCACCGCGAACATCGAGGCGAAGGTCGATTCGAGGGTGATCCGTACGCCGCCCGCATCCATGCCGACGAAATGCGGGGCCAGCAGGATCACCGGGCGATGCTCGTTGGCTTCGAAATGCTCGTAGCCCTCGATCGAACAGAGCCGCCGGATCCGCTCGGGCGATCCGAACCAGAACACGAAGCGGTCGATGAAGCTGCGCACGAAGGCACGGAAATGCCCGCGCGCGATCCGGCGGCGCTCGCGCGGATCCATGTCGGGAAAGCAGAGCTCGAGATTGCGCAGGGTCACCCGCCGGCGCGGCGCCGCCAGCAGGTAGACGACGTCGCCGGCGACGTCCGAGATGGCCCGCACCGCCGGACGCGGCAGCAGCGCGATCCCGCGCAGCAGCCAGATGCCGATCCGGACCGCGAACTCACCCATTGGCGGGCGGCGGCACGGCGCCGGCCGGCTGCTTGTAGCGGTTGTAGGCCCAGAGATACTGGCCGGGAAGCCGGGCGATCAGGCCTTCGAGGCGCTGATTGAGCCGCTCGGGCGTCGGCGGCTCGTGCATGCGCTCGAGATGCAGCCGCCAGCCGCGCCCGCCCGGCAGCCGCTCGCCCACGGCGAGCACCACCGCGGCGCCGGTCTGGGCGGCGAGTCGTTCGGGCAGGCTCATGGTGAAGGCGGGGCGACCGAAGAAGGGCGCCCAGACGCCCGCCGCCGCGCCCGGCACCTGGTCGGGCAGCAGGCCGACCGCCTCGCCCGAGCGCAAGGCCCGCAGCAGGGCACGCAGCCCCGCCGCGCCGATGGGCACCGCGCGCATGCCCGGCGCCGAGCGTGCCGACGCCACCAGGGCGGCCAGCCAGCCCTGCTTCGGGCGCCGGAACAGGACCGTGATCGGGCGGCGCGCCGCGCAATAGCGCGCGGTGGCCTCGAAGCCGCCGAGATGGGGGGTCAGGAAGAGGATGCCGCGCCGTTCGGCCTCGGCTTCATCGAATACCCGCAGCGAGTCGCAGGAGATCCGCCCGGCGACCTCGGCCGGCGGACGCGCCCAGATCCAGGGCAGTTCACCCACCATCCGCCCCGCTTCGGCCACGGCCCGGCGCCGCACCGCGGGTGCTTCGCCATAGCCAGCCTGCGCGAGATTCGCGTCCAGCCTGCCCCGGTAGGCGGGCGACGCCGCATAGACGAGCCGCCCGAGGAGCGCCCCGACGGCGCGAAGCACGGCCAGCGGCAGCATGCCCGTGATGCGGACCAGCCAGTGGGGTTGCGGACTCGATGCGGGGAGTGAACTTGCGGACATGGTGGACGACCGGCCGGCGATACCGCGGACCGGCCTGGCTCGGGCCCGGGGGGGCCGCCGTGGACAGGGAGGGCGACCAGTCTATGCGAATCCGCCGCCCCGGTGGGCGCCGGCGTCGCCCGCAGCCGACACCGGGCGTTATAATCCTGCCCCAACGGTCGCCGAGTTAATGACAACTTGCGGGGCGACTCCGACCAGCCGGTCGGGCACAAATTCCGCTAAAGCGTCGCCGCTTCTCCCGGATCCGGCAACGCCCCGAAAGACAGGCGGTTCGCCGCGAATCCCAGGAGAGAAGCCATGGCCCAGGAATACCTCTTCACCTCGGAATCCGTTTCCGAGGGCCATCCCGACAAGGTCTCCGACCAGGTGTCGGACGCCGTCCTCGATGCGCTGCTCGCGCAGGATCCCGCATCGCGCGTCGCCGCCGAGACGCTCTGCACGACCGGGCTGGTGCTGCTCGCCGGCGAGATCACCTCGAAGGCGCAGGTCGATTTCATCCAGGTCGCCCGCGACACCATCAAGGCGATCGGCTACGACAACACCGACTACGGCATCGACTACCGCGGCTGCTCGGTCCAGGTCTGCTACGACAAGCAGAGCCCGGACATCGCGCAGGGCGTGGACCATGCCCACGACGACAACCTCGACCAGGGCGCCGGCGACCAGGGCCTGATGTTCGGCTACGCCTGCGACGAAACCCCCACCCTGATGCCGGCGGCGATCCACTACGCCCACCGCATCGTCGAGCGCCAGGCGCAGCAGCGCAAGAACGGCCGCCTCACCTGGCTGCGTCCCGACGCCAAGTCGCAGGTGACCCTGCGCTATCGCGACGGCCGGCCGGTCGCGATCGACACCGTGGTGGTCTCGACCCAGCACGCCCCCGACATCAGCGCCGGCACCCTGCGCGAAGCGGTCATCGAAGAGATCATCAAGCCGGTGGTGCCGCACGAACTGCTCGGCGACGATGTGAAGTATCTCGTCAACCCGACCGGTCGCTTCGTGATCGGGGGTCCGCAGGGCGACTGCGGCCTGACCGGACGCAAGATCATCGTCGACACCTACGGCGGGTCCGCGCCGCACGGCGGCGGCGCATTTTCCGGCAAGGACCCCTCCAAGGTCGACCGCTCGGCCGCCTACGCCGCTCGCTACGTCGCCAAGAACATCGTCGCGGCGGGCCTGGCGAGCCGCTGCCTGGTGCAGCTCTCCTACGCGATCGGCGTGGCCCAGCCGACCTCGATCTGGGTGACCACCCAGGGCACCGGCCGGATCGACGACGAGAAGATCGCCGCCCTGGTGCGCGAGCATTTCGACCTGCGGCCCAAGGGCATCGTCAGGATGCTCGACCTGCTGCGGCCGATCTACGGCAAATCGGCCGCCTACGGGCATTTCGGCCGCGACGAACCGGAGTTCAGCTGGGAGCGCACCGACCGCGCCGAGGCGCTGCGCTCGGCCTGACGAAGGAAATCGGAAATGGGGTCAGACACGATTTTCTCTGAAAATCGTGTCTGACCCCATTTCCTCTAGAATTAAAGGTTCCGAGGAGCGCTGCGACGACCGCCATGCCGGTCGCCAGGCTCGGAACCGATCCGTCGGCCCCCGCCGACCCGTCAGCAACCGCGCTCGTTGTTCCGTTCACAGACGGCCAGCGAGCACCCCCCGGATCCCCTCGCTGCCGTCGCCAGACCCGACGAGGAGTTCCCATGTCCGCAGTCCGCCAGATCCCGACCCCTCCCGACTACAAGATCGCCGATATCGCGCTTGCCGACTGGGGTCGCAAGGAGATCCGGATCGCCGAGACCGAAATGCCCGGTCTGATGGCGATCCGCGAGGAATTCGCCGCCAGCCGCCCGCTGGCCGGCGCGCGCATCGCCGGATCGCTGCACATGACGATCCAGACCGCGGTGCTCATCGAAACCCTGACCGCGCTGGGCGCGCAGGTGCGCTGGGCCTCGTGCAACATCTTCTCCACCCAGGACCACGCCGCCGCCGCGATCGCCGCATCGGGCGTGCCGGTCTATGCCCACAAGGGCGAGAGCCTCGAGGATTACTGGAACTACACCCACCACATCTTCGAATGGCCGGACGGCGAGCCGACCAACATGATCCTCGACGACGGGGGCGACGCCACCCTGCTGCTGCACCTGGGCGCGCGGGCTGCCAGCGACGCGAGCGTCATCGCCAATCCGCAGAGCGAGGAGGAGAAGCACCTCTTCGCGTCGATCCGTCGGCGCCTCGCGCAGGATCCGGGCTGGTACCAGCGCCAGCTCGATGCGATCGTCGGCGTCACCGAGGAAACCACCACCGGGGTGCACCGCCTGCAGCAGATGTCGGCGCGCGGAGAGCTGGCGTTTCGCGCGATCAACGTCAACGATTCGGTCACCAAGAGCAAGTTCGACAACCTCTACGGCTGCCGCGAATCGCTGGTCGACGGCATCAAGCGCGCGACCGACGTGATGATCGCCGGCAAGATCGCCGTGGTCGCGGGCTACGGCGACGTCGGCAAGGGCTCGGCGCAGGCGCTGCGCGCGCTCTCCGCCCAGGTGTGGATCACCGAGATCGACCCGATCTGCGCCCTGCAGGCGGCGATGGAAGGCTATCGGGTGGTGACCATGGAGTACGCCGCCGACAAGGCCGACATCTTCGTCACCACCACCGGCAACAAGGACGTGATCACCCACGACCACATGGCGGCGATGAAGGACCAGGCGATCGTCTGCAACATCGGCCACTTCGACAACGAGATCGCGGTCGCCTCCCTCGAGAAGTACGAGTGGGAGAACATCAAGCCCCAGGTCGACCACATCATCTTCCCCGACGGCAAGCGCATCATCCTGCTCGCCGAAGGCCGGCTGGTGAACCTCGGCTGCGGCACCGGGCATCCGTCCTATGTGATGAGCTCCTCGTTCGCCAACCAGACGATTGCGCAGATCGAGCTCTGGAGCCATCAAGATCGCTACGAGAGCGGCAAGGTCTACGTGCTGCCCAAGCATCTCGACGAGAAGGTCGCGCGCCTGCAGCTCGCCAAGCTCGGCGCCATGCTCACCGAGCTCACGCCGGAGCAGGCCGACTACATCGGAGTGCCCGTCGAAGGGCCGTACAAGCCGGATACCTACCGCTACTGAGATGGAACGACCTCCACGCCCGCTGTCGCCCGCTTCGGCCGGGCGCCACTGATGCGCGCCGACCGCCTGATCGTCGAGCGCGGCCTGGCGCGCTCACGCACCCTGGCAAGGCGATTGATCGAGGCCGGCTCGGTGTCGGCGTTCGACGGGCGCGGGCGGGCCCTGCCGGTCAAGCCGGCGACCGAGCTCGCGCCCGACACGCGGATCGAGCTCACCGCCGGCGAGCTCGACACCTATGTCTCGCGCGGCGGCCTGAAGCTGGCCGGCGCGATCCGCGGCTTCGACCTCGATGTGCGCGGCTGGCACTGCCTCGACGCCGGCCAGTCGACCGGCGGCTTCACCGACTGCCTGCTGCAGCACGGAGCCGCATTCGTCTGCGGAATCGACGTCGGCCATGACCAGCTCGACCCGGCCCTGCGCAAGCGGCCCGAGGTGAGGGCGATCGAGCGCACCAACATCCGCCATCTCGATCCGGCCGGCCTCGCGCGACTCTGCCCCGAGGCCGCGGCGCATCCCTTCGAGCTCATCGTGGCCGACCTGTCGTTCATCTCGCTGCGACTCGTGCTGCCGGCGCTGGCCGGTCTCGCGCAGCCGGGCGCCGTGCTCGTGGCACTGGTCAAGCCCCAGTTCGAGGCCGGCCGCGAGGCGCTCGACGGGCGCGGAATCGTACGCTCGGATGCCGCGATCATGCGGGTCCGCTCCGCAATCGACGCCGCGGCCGGCGCCGCGGGCTGGGCGGTGCGCGACTGGATCGCCAGCCCCATCGACGGCGGTGACGGCAACCGCGAATTCTTCATCCTTGCGCGTCGCAAGCCGACGCCCACCGCTTCACCCACCTGCCCCGTGGGCGAACGCGCCGGAACAGCCGAATGAATACGCTCTCGATCAGTTACGAATTCTTCCCTCCCAATACGCCGGTCGGCCATGACAAGCTGCGCGCCGTGCATGCCGAACTGGCGGCGACCCGGCCGGAGTTCTTCAGCGTGACCTACGGGGCCGGCGGCGCGACCCAGGAGAAGACCTTCGATGTCGTCGCCGAGCTCGCCGCCACGGGCTCTTCGGTCGCGCCGCACCTGTCCTGCGTGGGCAGCACACGCGAAGCGATCGGCGCCCTGCTCGATCGTTACCGCGAACTCGGAGTCAAGCGTATCGTCGCCCTGCGCGGCGACGCGCCCTCCGGTTTCGGCACCGGCCCTTTCGGCGACTTCCGCTATGCCAGCGACCTGGTCGCCTTCATCCGCAGCCACAGCGGCCGCGCCTTCACCATCGAAGTCGCCGCCTATCCCGAATTCCATCCCCAGGCGCGCTCGCCCGGCGAGGATCTCGCCGCCTTCGCCGCCAAGGTACGGGCCGGCGCCGACGGCGCGATCACCCAGTATTTCTACAACGCCGATGCCTATTTCCGGTTCCGTGACGATGTCGTCGCCGCCGGCATCGACGTGCCGATCGTCCCCGGCATCATGCCGATCACCAATCACGCCCAGCTCGCCCGTTTCTCGGACAACTGCGGCGCCGAGATCCCCCGCTGGATCCGGTGGCGGCTGGCGGCGCTGGCCGAAGATCCGGCGGCGCTTCGCGAATTCGGCCTTGAGGTCGTCGCCGACCTGTGCCGGCGCCTCGTCGCGGGCGGCGCCCCCGGCCTGCACTTCTACACCCTGAACCAGGTCGGCCCGAGCCTCGCCCTGCTGCGCGCCCTGGGCGCCTGAGAGTCCGGCCCCCGCCCACCTGCCGGCTTCCGCCGCCCGGCCGGCGCCGGTTCCCGTCGACCGCCCCGCCTGCCTATGCTGGCCTCTCGTCAGCATGTGTGCGCCCAGATGGACATCGATCTCGTTTCCCGGCCGATCGAGGCCGGCGACCGTTCGCGGACACCCGAGCCGCCCCCCGAGCCGGGCGGCAGCCTGCTGCGCCACTATCGCCTGGGCGTGGAGTCGGTCGCGATCGGCATGTGGGTGGCCGAGCTCGACCGACCATGGCTGGATACGCCCTTCCTGATCCGCGGCTTCCGGGTCGACACCCCGCAGGAACTCGAGACGCTGCGCCGCTATTGCGCCTATGTCGAGGTCGACATCGAGAAATCCGACGTCGATGTCGTGGACGCGATCCGGCGCGCCGAAGCCGGCCCCGACGAGGAGCCCGCCGAGGGCGCGCCTGGCGCGAGCCCGCGCTCGCCCGACGGTGAAGTCGCCGGTCGCGAGCCCGCGAGCGTTCGCACCGGCCCGGCGCGGCCGCGGCCGCGCGGCGGACGGGTCAGCGGCGGCACCCGGGTGCGCTTTCGCAAGATGGTCCATGAAGCGACGATCGCCAGCGACGAGCCCGGTGGCCTGCGCGGGCTGCTGCTGTCGCTCGCGCGGGCGATCGGCCTGGCGCCGGACCCGACGCGCGTCGCCGCCGAGCGGCGGCGCCGGCTCGCGGCGTTGCGCAGGTCCCTGCCCATCGACAAGCCGCAGCGCTATCGCGACACCCGGCCGGTCGAGGAAGAGCTGCCACGGGCCCGTAGCGCCTTCGCGACGAGCTGCGGCACGATCGAGAACCTGCTTGCCGACCTGCGCGCCGAGCGGATGATCGACATCGTGCGGGTCCACGCTGCGGTCGACGACATGGTGGCGAGCATGATCGGCAATCCCGACGCGCTGATGTGGGTCGCCCGCCTGCGCGACGAGGACATCAACACCTATTCGCACGGCGTGAAGGTGGCGCTCTACATGATCGCCCTCGGCCGTCATCTGGGCTTCCCCAGGGAAGACCTGAACAAGCTCGGCATGATCGGCATGCTCGCCGATGTCGGCAAGACCCGGGTGCCACGCGCGCTGCTCGAGAAGCCGGGCATGCTCACCGTCGAGGAATACGCCATCGTCAAGGACCATGTCGGGCTCGGGCTGGAGGCGCTGGGCCGCAGCATGGTGCTGCCGCCCGAGGTCGAGCAGGGCATCGCCCAGCATCACGAGCGCCTCGATGGTTCCGGCTATCCGCTGGGCCTGGCGGGCGATGCGATCGGCATCCACGGCAGGATCGCCGCGATCGCCGACACCTTCGCGGCCCTGGTCACGCCGCGCGCCTACGCCAACGCGAGCGCGCCGCAGGAAGCCCTGATGAACCTGTTCGAGTGGTCCGGACGATCCTTCCATGCCCCCCTGGTCGAGCAGTTCGTCGAGGCGATCGGGATTTTCCCGGTGGGCTCCTTCGTCGAACTGTCGACGGGCGAAGCGGCCATCATCGTGGCGCACAACCGCACCCGTCGGCTCGAGCCGAAGGTGCTGGTCCTGACGTGGTCGGACAAGCAGCCGCTGCCCGAACCCATCGCCCGCGATCTCGGCGAACGCGGCCGCGGTGGCGATGGCAAGGTGATCCGCATCGTGCGCGGCCTGCCATCGGGCGCCTATGGCCTGAAGGTGCGCGACTACTATGGCCACGATGTCGCGCCCGCCTGCTGAAGCGCGGCGCGGCCCGCGGGTCGCGCCGGCCGACCTGCTCGGACGCATCCGCCATCAAAACCACCGCCCGCGGCGACGTGCGCTGGTGGTGCTGCGGCTGAACCGGTCCGACCGCCTGCCGGCGCTCGCGCAGGCCGAGGAAGCGCGCCACGTCCATGCCGAGATCGCCCGGCGACTCAACAACATGGTCCGCCAGGGCGACTGCTACAGCATGGTATCGACCGATGAACTCTGGCTGCTGGTCGACGACCTCGCCTCCGAAGCCATCGGCGAACTCGCGGGACGCACCCTGATCGAATCCCTCGCCCGCCCGGTGGTGGTGCGCCGGGCCAGCGGCGACGAAACCGTCGTCGGCCTGCGACCGGTGGCCGGTGTCGCAAGCTGCGAGCCGATGCCCATCGAGGATCCCATGGAGCTGGTCACGCTCGCCAGCCGGGCGGCCGACCGGGCCAACCGGCGCGATGACCGCATCGAAGTGCTGCGCCTGGTCGTCGACGAGGACGCCCAGCATCGCGACGAGATCGAGCGCGCGCTGCGTGTGGCGCTCAACGACAACATGCTCGATGTCCATTTCCAGCCGCAGATCGATCTCGGTACCGGCCGCTGCCTCGCGGCGGAGGCGCTGATCCGCTGGACCCGGCCCGACGGCCAGCCGGTCGACCCCGGCCTGATCGCATCGATCTGCGAGGAGCGCGGGATGATCGGCCAGCTCACCCAGTTCGTGCTCAACACGTCGCTGCGCTACCAGATGTTCTGGAAATCGCAGGGGCTCGACCTTGCCATCGGTCTGAACCTGTCGGCCCAGAGCCTGTCCGATGCGTCGTTTCCGGACCTCGTCGAGCAGGCGCTGGCGACCTGGAACGCATCGGGCAACCGGCTCACGCTCGAGCTGACCGAGAGCGCGATCGTGCAGAACGAGGCGAGCGCGGTCGGCTTCATGTCGCGGCTCAAGGCGCTTGGCTGCAAGCTTGCCATCGACGACTTCGGCACCGGCTACTCCTCCTTCTCCTACCTGCGCCAGTTCCCGCTCGATGAGCTGAAGATCGACCAGAGCTTCGTGCGCAACCTGGTGTCGGACCGGGGCGATGCGCAGATCGTGCGCGCCCTGGTCGACCTCGCCCACACCTTCGACCTGCATGCGCTTGCCGAGGGCGTCGAGGACGAGGAAACCGCCGCCGCCATGCGCGCCATCGGCTGCGACCGGGCGCAGGGCTACCATTTCAGCAAGGCACTCAGCCCGCGCGATCTGCCGGGCTTCGTCGAGGCCTTCAACCGCCACCAGCCGGCGGGGCCGTCGGCGCACGCTCGACCAGACGTTCCTGCGTGACGATGCAGTCCAGGGCGATGTCGTGCGACTCCGGGCGCAGCCCCGGCAGTTCGCCGGCGTCGTAGGCGATCCCGATCGCGGTCGCGGCCAGGCCGGCAAGGGTCCGGTCGTAATAGCCGCCGCCGTAGCCGAGGCGCCAGCCGTCCTTGCTGAATCCCAGGCAGGGCAGGATCACCGTGTCGGGCGCCAGCCAATCGTCCCCGGCCGGCTCGACCGTTCCGTGCGCACCGCCGCGCAGGGGGCCACCCGGCGCATGGCGGGCGAACCGCAAGGGCTGGCCGCGCCCGACGACCACCGGCAACGCGAGCGTCGCGCCGGCCGCGATCCAGTCGGCGAACAGCGGGCGCAGGTCGGGTTCGCCCTGCATCGGCCAGTAGGCGGCGATGCACCGCCCGGCCAGCGGCCAGGCACGGGCGGCAAGCAGCCCGCCGAGCCGGGCGCGTATCGCCGCATCGGCGACGCGCCGCTCCGGCCCGGGCATTGCCCGGCGTACCGCAAGCAGCGCCGCGCGAGCGCGACGCCGGTCGTCGGCGGTGGTGATCGGGCGTGTTAAGCTCGCCACTGCAGTGTCCCGCGAACCGATGTATCCAGTTCAGCCTCCCCTTCGCCCGCTCTTCGCCTCGCTGCTCCTTTCCTGCCTGCTGATTCTAGGCTGCCCGGCCATCGCGGACACGGGCACAGCTCCCAGCGTGCAGTTCGATGCGAACGAAGAAGCGCTCCTCGATGCGCGCCAGGCCGCGGTACGCCGTGACGAGGCCGGCGTGCGCGCGCACTCATTGCGCATCGACCCCGGCCATCCGCTCGCCGCCTATCCCGAGTTCTGGCGATTGCGGATGCTGCTCGATGAACGCACCGAAACCCCCGACCCGGCGGCCCTCGATACCGAGATCCAGGCCTTCATCGCCGCCCATGCCGGCACGGTAGTGGCCGACCGGCTGCTGGCCGACTGGTTGCGCAGTCTCGGGCGGCGCTCGATCTGGCACCTGTTCGACGAGCATTTCCCGCTCGCGAACCCGCGCATCGGCAATCCACTGTGGTGCCTTGCCGGCGTGTCACGGGTCCTGCGCGGCCTGCCGGCCGGGGATGCGCCGCTGCGCACCTGGAACGAGCGCCGCGAACTGGGCGAGGATTGCGAACTGCTGACCCTGCGCATGTACGAGGCGGGCCAGCTCGGCACGGAACAGCTGGATCGCCGGCTGCGCAGTGCGCTCGAGGCCAAGGCCACGGACACGATCCGGGTGCTCGGGCGCCTGCTGGGCATCGGGGCCGACGATCTCGGCCTCGTCCTCGATTCACCCGCGCGTGCGCTCGCCCGTTCCAGCGACCCTCGGGTCGTGCTGGTCGCGCTGGGCCTGCTGGCGCGACCCGCGCCCGATCAGGCCGCGGCGCGCCTGGCCGAGCGCACCGACCTTCCCGAGGCCGACACACGCCTGCTCTGGGCGATCATCGGCGCTTCGGCCGGTCGTGACCTCAACCCCCGGGCCTGGCAATGGGCGCGTCAGGGGCTGGCCGCCGATGCCGGCCGCGACACCCGGGAATGGCTGGTACGCGCCGCCATGCTCGCCGACGACTGGCCGGGTGTCCTGACGGCGCTCGACCATCTCGACGAAGACGATGCCGCGACGCCGCGCTGGACCTACTGGCGGGCACGCGCGCTGACGGCCACCGGCGCGCCCGATGCGGCCGACGCCCTGCTCGCCCTGGTGGCCGGGCACCTCGGCTACTACCCGATGCTCGCCGCGGAGGAAGCCGGGCTCGCGACCGGGCGGCCCGCGCCGCAAGCCGAGCCGCAGCCGGCCGTCGATCCCGCCAGCCTGGCTGGCCGCGCCGCCATCGCCCGCGCCCTGGCGCTCTATCGCCTCGACCTGCGCGGCGAGGCCCAGCTCGAGTGGCTGGCCGGCCTGCGGGGCGCCTCGGATGCGGAACTGCTCGGCGCGGCGCGCCTCGCCTGCGAACGGGGGATATTCGATCGCTGCATCAACGACGCCTCCCGGATGAGCGGACACGACGACTGGTCGCTGCGCTACCTGCTGCCCTACCGCGAGCCGCTCGAGGCCGCCGCCCGGGCGCAAGGCCTCGATCCGGCCTGGGTCTATGGCCTGATCCGCCAGGAATCGCGCTTCACCCCGGCCGCGCGCTCCGGCGTCGGCGCCCGGGGCCTGATGCAGATCATGCCGAACACCGGGCGCTGGATCGCGCGCCAGCGCGGACTGGGCGGCTTTCGGGTCGCTTCGCTCGAAGATCCCGGCACGAATCTCGATTTCGGCACCTGGTACATGCGCAATGTCCTCGATCGCCTCGACGGCTCGATCCTGCTCGCATCGGCCGGCTACAACGCCGGCCCCGGCCGGCCGACGCGCTGGCGCGCCAGCATCGCCCGAACGGTGGACGGCGCGCTGTTCGCCGAACTGATTCCCTTCAACGAGACCCGCAGGTACACGCAGAACGTGATGGCCAATACGGCCGCCTATGCCGCGATGCTGCGCGACGAACCGCTGCTGCTGCACCGCTTGCTGGGCCGGGTCGATCCGGAGCCGGCGGACGATCCCGAGGACTCCGGGCCCGAACCCGCCGCCAGCCCGACCGACGACATCGCGCGCCGCTGAACCGACCTCTTCGCGTTGCCGCCGCCTCGCCGCCGCGGGCCGCCATACCGGTCCGCCACGGTGCGACGGGCGACCGATGACGCGGCCGGGGCGAGGCTGTTTGCCCCGCAACCGCGCCGGTCTGCGAGAATAGGGGACCCGGCTTGCAATCATGTCACTTCCTGGAATTCGGCGAACATGCGTCACAAGAACATCCTGGTACTCGGCGGCTCCGGCTTCCTCGGCAGCGCACTGGTCGGCACGCTCTCGGGCCAGGGTCGGCGCGTCCGCGTTCCAAGCCGTCGATACGAGGAGGGCCGCCACCTCCTCCTGCTGCCCACGGTCGAGCTGGTGAAAGCCGATGTCAACGAACCCGGCGCATTCGCGCCGCTGCTCGAAGGCATCGATGCCGTCGTCAATCTCGTGGGCGTTCTCCACGGCGGGCGCGCCCAGCCCTATGGCCCGGGCTTCGCGCAGGCCCATGTCGAGATCCCGCGCATGCTGGCCGACGCGGCCCGCGCCGCCGGCGTACGCCGCCTGCTGCATGTCTCGGCACTCGGGGTCACCGACGCCGATCCCGCCGGCCTGCCCTCGATGTACCTGCGATCCAAGGCTGCCGGCGAACAGGTGATCCGCGGCACCCGCGACATCGACTGGACGATATTCCGCCCGTCGATCGTGTACGGCTCCGAAGACCGCTTCACCCGGCTCTTCGCCCGCATGGCCCGCTACCTGCCGATCATCCCGCTGGCGCGTGGCGATGCGCAGATGCAGCCGATCTGGGTCGGTGATGTCGCCCGCGCCATCGCCGCCACGATCGACGCGCCATGGGCGAACGGACGCTGTTTCGAACTCGCCGGCCCCGAGGTCACCACGCTCGGCGCGATCGTCGAGGACGTCGTGCGCTGGTCCGGACGTCGGCGCCTGGTCTGGAACCTGCCCGACGACATCGGCCGCCTGCAGGCGACGGCGCTCGAGTTCGCCCCGGGTCCGACGCTCATGACCCGCGACAACTTCGACAGCCTCGGCGTGCCCAATATCGCGAGCGGCCCGATGGCGCCCGAGCTGCGCCTGGAGCCGGTCGCGATGTCGGGTGTCGCCCCCGAATACCTCGTCGAGGACGATGTCCTCTACATATCGCGACGGGCCCGGGCCGGCCGCTGAGCCCTGCCCCGCCGCGCGAACCTGTGAGCCCGGCAAGATGATCAAGCTCCTCATCGGCGATCGCAACTACTCGAGCTGGTCGATGCGCGCCTGGCTGCTGATGCGCCAGTGCGGAATCGCGTTCGAGGAACAGCAGCATTTCCTGCAGACGCCGGAATTCGCCGCCGGCCTGGCCCGCCATCGGCCGGCGCGCACCGTCCCGACCCTGGTCACCGACGACGGACTCGTGGTCTGGGACACGCTCGCGATCACCGAGTACCTTGCCGAGCAGTATC
>JBAYRO010000044.1:0-22765 GCA_041676645.1 Burkholderiaceae bacterium
GAATCGGCGCAGCGGATCTTCGCGCAGCATCCAGCCCACCGGGGCAACAACCACTGGGGCGCGCGCATCGTCTTCGCGCCCGACGGCAATCTCTTCGTGACCCTCGGCGATCGCTACGACCTGCGCGAGCAGGCGCTGGACCTGTCGACCCACATCGGCAAGATCGTGCGCCTGCGCCCCGACGGCGGCGTGCCGGGCGACAATCCCTTCGTGACACGCAGCGGCGCATTGCCGGAGATCTGGTCCTACGGACATCGCAACGTGCAGGGAGCGGCGCTGCATCCCGGCACCGGCGGCCTCTGGATCCATGAACACGGCCCGCGCGGCGGCGATGAAGTCAACCTGATCCGTCCCGGGCGCAACTACGGCTGGCCGCGAATCACCTTCGGCCGCGAGTATGCCAGCGGCTTCCGGATCGGCGAGGGCACCAGCGCGCCCGACGTCGAGCCGCCACTGTGGCAATGGACGCCTTCGATCGCGCCCTCCGGCCTGAGCTTCGTGACCGGCAGCCAGTGGGGCGACTGGGAGGGCGACATCCTCGCCGGCTCGCTCGCCGGCGAACGCCTGATCCGCCTCGCGGGCGATGGCGAGGCCCTGCAGGAGGCCGAACGCCTGCTCCACGAGATCAGGGCGCGGATCCGCGATGTCCGCCAGGGTCCCGACGGCGCGATCTACCTGCTCGACGAATCGAAGGGCCGGCTGCTGCGGCTGCGCCCGCCCGGCGACTCCGGCTAGACGCGCGGGGCGAAGCCACCCCGGCCCGGCTTCAGGGCCGCGGGCCCTGCCCGCCGCGCCGCCGGAAACGATAGATCGCCTGCGTGGCGCGCAGGATCGCGAAGGCCGAGACCGACCGGCCATCGGCGAGGAAGGCCGAATCCACGATGTCGAGCCCGAGCGATCCCATCAGGTCCTCGAAATCGCGCAGGGTCGCGAGATGCAGGTTGGGCGTGTTGTACCACTGGTAGGGCATCTCGCGCGATACCGGCATGCGGCCGCGCAGGATCGACCACACGTGATACCAGTGACCGAAGTTGGGAAATGAAACGATGCCCTCGGCCCCGACTTCGCTCATCTCGCGCAGGACGTACTCGGTGCGATGGGTCGACTGGATCGCCATCGACGAGACCACCACGTCGAAGCGGGTCTTCTTGAACATGCCCAGGCCCGCTTCGATGTCGCGCTGGATGACGTCGACGCCGCGCTGCACGCACTGCAGGACCTGCTCGTCGTCGATCTCCACGCCGTAGCACTGGCAGCCCTTGTGGCGCTGCAGCCAGTCGAGCAGGGCGCCGTCGCCGCAACCGAGATCGAGCACGCTCGAGCCGGGCGCGATCCAGTCGGCGATCAGGGCCAGGTCGGGACGCAGGCCATTGTTCATGATCCCCTCCCGATGCGGCGCGCGATGCGCTCGAAGTAGCCGCGCACGATGCCGTGGTACTGCGGATCGGCCAGCAGGAAGGCATCGTGGCCGTGCGCCGCCTGGATCTCGGCATAGCTGACATGACGCTTGGCCGACAGCAGCGCCTCGACGATCTCGCGGCTGCGCGCCGGGGCGAAACGCCAGTCGGTGGTGAAGGACACGACGAGGAAGTCGGCCGTGACCGGCGCGAGCGCTTCGTCGAGCCGCCCGCCGGTGGCCCGCGCCGGATCGAAGTAGTCGAGTGCGCGCGTGATCAGCAGGTAGGTGTTGGCATCGAAATAGCTCGCGAATTTCTCCCCCTGGTAGCGCAGGTAGGACTCGATCTCGAAATCCACCCCGAAGCTGAAGCTGTAGCCCTCGTTGCGCAGGTTGCGACCGAACTTGGCCGCCATCGCATCGTCCGACAGGTAGGTGATGTGGCCGATCATGCGGGCCACCTCGAGGCCGCGCCGGGGCACGACGCCATGCCGGTAGAAACGCCCTCCGTGGAAATCGGGGTCGTTGATGATCGCCCGGCGCGCGACCTCGTTGAAGGCGATGTTCTGCGTCGTGAGCTTGGCGGCCGAAGCGATCACGACCGCATGGGCGACTCGTGCCGGATAGAGCTGCGCCCAGGCGAGCGCCTGCATGCCGCCGAGGCTGCCGCCCATGACGGCGGCGAAACGCTCGATGCCGAGGCAATCGGCCAGGCGCGCCTGGGCGTGCACCCAGTCCTCGACAGTGACGACCGGGAAGTCGGGTCCGTAGGGCTCGCCGGTCCGCGGGTCGATCGATCCCGGTCCGGTCGAACCGAAGCAGCTGCCGATGTTGTTGACCCCGATGACGAAGAACCGGTCGGTGTCCACCGGCTTGCCCGGACCGACCATGTTGTCCCACCAGCCGAGCTCACGAGGCCGGTCGGAATAATGGCCGGCGACATGGTGCGAGGCATTGAGTGCGTGGCACACCAGTACCGCGTTGTCGCGCTGCGCATTGAGCTCGCCATAGGTTTCGTACACCAGCGAATAGTCGTCCAGGGACGCGCCACTCGTGAGCACCAGCGGCGAATCGAAGCGCATGGTCTGCGCCACGACTGCGCCGACGGATCCGTTAGCGTTCATTCAGGTCTCCGCTGCAAGCTTGCCGAGCTGCGCGCGCACCCGCACCGGGTCGTCGGAATGCAGCAGCCGGGTCACCCGCGAGGCGAGCCTGCCGGTATCGGCCAGCAGGATCTCGCGCTTGACCGGCAACAGGCTCGCCGCATGCATCGAGAACTGCCGCAGGCCCATGCCGAGCAGCAGGCGGGTTGCCTGCGGATTGCCGGCGAGCTCGCCGCAGACGGCCACCGGCTTGCCGGCGCGATCGGCGGCGCGGATCGTCATCGCGACCAGGCGCAGCACCGCGGGATGGAAGGAATCGTAGAGGGAAGCCACGGTGTGGTCGGAACGGTCGATCGCGAGAGCGTACTGGATCAGGTCGTTGGTCCCGATCGACAGGAAATCCAGCCGCTTGGCGAAATAGGCCGCCGACATCGCCGCGGCCGGCACTTCGATCATGCCACCGACCTGGACCCCCTCGTCGAAGGCCAGGCCCTCTTCGCGCAGCTGCTGGCGAGCGAGTTCGAGAAGCGCGTTCGTGCTGTCGACCTCGTGGCCATGGGTGATCATGGGCAGCAGGATGCGCAGCGGACCGCTGGCCGAGGCGCGCAGCATCGCGCGCAGCTGCACCAGGAACATGTCCTGGCGCGCAAGGCTGTAGCGGATCGCACGCAACCCGAGAGCCGGATTCGGACCGCTGGTCGGATCCTTGGGATCGAGCGCCTTGTCGGCGCCGACATCGAGGGTGCGGATCGTCACCGGCCGCCCGTCCATGGCGAGTATCGCAGCCCGATAGGCCTCGAACTGCTCGTCCTCGCCGGGCAGATCGCGGCGGTTCATGAAAAGGAACTCGCTGCGATACAGGCCGATGCCGACGGCGCCTTCGGCGAGCGCCTGCTCGGCCTCCTCGGGCAGTTCGATGTTGGCGAGCAGCTCGACAGGCACGCGATCGAGGGTGCGGCACGGCACATTGACCAGGCGCCTGAGCTTCTCGCGCTCGAGCCGGCCGGCCGCCTGCCGGTGACGGTACTCCTCGAGCACCGACTCGTCGGGCGCAACGATCATCAGGCCGCGGTCGCCGTCGAGGATCACCCAGTCATCGTCGCGTATCAGCTCGGTGGCGCCGCCCAGTCCGACCACCGCCGGCACGTTCATCGAACGCGCGAGGATCGCCGAATGCGAATGGCCGCCACCGGTATCGAGCGCGAATCCGAGCGCATTGCGCAGGCTCAGCATGTCGGCCGGCGCGATGTCCTCGGCGGCGTAGATCATCGGCTCGCCACCGTCACGGGCCGTGTTGCCGCGGCTGCCCGCAAGCGCCTTGAGGACTCGCTCGGCAACCTGGATCACGTCGCGACCGCGCTCGCGAAGATAGGGATCCTCGAAGTCGGCGAACTGCTCGGCAAGCCGCTCGGCCTGCGCGGCCAGCGACCATTCGGCGTTCCATCCGCGCTCGCCGATGTTCGCCCGCGCACCCTGCAGCAGCGCCGGATCCTCGAGGATCATCAGGTGGATGTCGAGCAGGGCCCCGCCTTCGGGCGGGGAATCCTCGGGCAGCTGCTCGGAGATCTCCTCGAGGTCGATGCGAACATCGCTCATCGCCGCATCGAGCCGACTCATTTCGGCGCCGACCCGGTGCGGCTCGATCTGGAAGCGCACGACATCGCGCATCGCCATCACCAGGCGTCTTGCCCTGGCGATCGCGATGCCGCCACCGAGTCCGGTTCCGTGCAGGCTGAACATGTTCGTATCGGCTTCCGTCGCCCTTATCCGATTTCCTCGCCGAAACCCGATTCGACCAGCTCGACGAGCGCCGCGAGCGCCTCGTCCTCATCGGGCCCCGCGGTCTCGATGAGCAGGGTGCTGCCCTTGCCGGCGGCCAGCATCATCACGCCCATGATGCTCTTGGCATTGATGCGCCGGCCCTTGCGCGTCATCCAGACCTCGGCGGAAAAGCCGGTCGCCACCTGGGTGATGCGGGCCGACGGCCTGGCATGGATTCCCAGCTTGTTGACGACGGTTACCTCGGCACTAGGCATCCGGCGGCCTGTCGTCATCGCGCAGCCGCCCCTCTTGGCGCAGCCGCGCCGCGAGATCCCTCGATTCGTCCTCGGGCTGGAGGTCCGCCACCATGTCGCCGGGAACCTGCATGATCGCGTCGCGCGCCGCCGGCATCAGGTCGTCGACCAGGGCGCCGAGCTCGCGTCCCTTGCGCCGTGACAGCGCGCGCACCAGCAGCGGCAGGTTGAGCCCCGCGAGCACGACCACTCGCCCCGGCTCGCCGAGCTGCGCCGCGATCCGCGAAGGCGTCGCACCGAACAGGTCGGTCATGACGATGACGCCGCTGCCGTCGTTGATGCGCGCCGCCAGCGCCCGCGCGGCCTCGAGCGCGCGATCCGGATCCTCGTCGGGAATGACGTCGAGCGCGGCGACTTGCGATGGCATGCGCCCGAAGATGTGCCGGGTGCACTGGATCATCGCCGTGCCCAGCGGCTCGTGGGAAATCACGAGGACACCGATCATCGGCCTGGCGCGGCGCCGGCGCGGCGCTCGAGCGCCGCGATGAAATCGCCGGCGACGTCATGTCCGGTCTGGTCCATGATCTCGCGAAAGCAGGTCGGGCTGGTGACGTTGACTTCGGTCAGGTAGTCGCCGATGACATCGAGCCCGACCAGCAGCAGGCCGCGCGCAGCCAGCCCCGGCCCCAGGGTCTCGGCGATCTCGCGGTCGCGCGCCGACAGCGGCTGGGCCCGGCCGGTACCGCCGGCGGCAAGGTTGCCGCGGGATTCGCCGGCCTTCGGAATGCGGGCCAGCGCATAGGGCACCGCGGCGCCGTCGATCAGCAGGACACGCTTGTCGCCCTGCGCGATCTCGGGCAGGTAGCGCTGCGCCATCACCGAGCGAGCGCCGAACTGGTTCATGGTCTCGATGATGACCGACAGGTTCGGATCGTCGACGCTCGCCTGGAAGATCGAGGCGCCGCCCATGCCGTCGAGCAGCTTGAGCACCGCCCGGCCGTGCTCGGCGATGAACTCGCGCAGACGGGCCGGATCGCGGGTGACGAGGGTGGGCGCGGTGAAGCGCGAGAACTCGGTGATCGCGAGCTTCTCGTTGTGGTCGCGGATCGCGCGGGCGTCGTTGAACACGCGCGCGCCCTGCGCCTGCGCGCGTTCCAGCAGATGGGTGGCGTAGAGGTATTCGGGATCGAAGGGCGGATCCTTGCGCATCAGGACCGCATCGAAGGCCGGCAAGGCTTCGGCGGACTCGGCGCCCAGCCGATACCAGTCGGCGGCCGCCGGCGTGAGCTCGAGTTCGTTGCTGCGCACCGACACCAGGCCGTCGCGCATCCAGATGTCGGCCGGCTCGCAGGCATGCAGCCGGTGGCCGCGGGCCACCGCCGCCTGCATCATCGCCACGCTCGAGTCCTTGTAGGCCTTGAGCTCGGGCAGCGGATCGAGGATGAACAGGATTCTCATCTCAGTGGCGCCCGGCCGCCCGAAGCCACCGAGGCGCCCCCTCGGGGGGCAGCGAACGAAGTGAGCGTGGGGGTCGTTTCATTTTGGTGCAGTGCCTAGCCGTAGAGCGAGGGATCGGGATCGGTGCGCTCGAGCTCGAGCGACGCGGCGAGCAGCGCGAGCCGGGCGACCACGCCGTATGCGTAGAAGCGGTTGGGCGCATGATCGGGCGGCGACTCGGTCTCGGGCAGCACGCAACTCGCATCGAAGGGCAGCGGTGCGAACTGCATGCCGGCGGCATTGAGGTTCTCGTCGCGGCCGCGGCTGGCATGGATGCGGTAGAAGCCGCCGACCACGAAGCGGTCGACCATGTAGACCACCGGCTCGGCGACGGCGCCGTCGACCGTCTCGAAGGTATGCACGCCTTCCTGGATCAGGACCTCGTGGACCTCGCGACCTTCCTTGCCGACCGCCATCTTGTTGCGTTGCTTGCGGTTGAGGCCCTGCACCTCGGAGGCATCCCGCACCGTCATGACGCCCATGCCGTAGGTGCCGGCATCGGCCTTGACGACCATGAACGGGGTCTCGTCGATCTTGTATTCGCGATACTTGCTGCGGATCTGGCGCAGCAGCATGTCGACATTGGTGGCGAGGCATTCCTCGCCGGTGCGGGCATGGAAATCGACCTCGCCGCACATCGCGAACAGCGGATTGATCAGCCAGGGATCGATGTCGATCAGCTTGGCGAAGCGCTTGGCGACCTCGGCATAGGCCTGGAAATGCGTCGACTTGCGGCGCACCGACCAGCCGGCATGAAGGGGCGGCAGCACGACCTGTTCATGCAGGTCGGCGAGGATCGCCGGGGCGCCCGCCGAGAGGTCGTTGTTGAGCAGGATGGTGCAGGGATCGAAATCGGCCAGGCCGAGCCGGCGGCCATGGCGCACCAGGGGCTCGAGGCGCAGCGACTGCCCGCCCGGCAACTCGATCGTGTGCGGCGCCTCGATCTCGGGATTGAGGGTACCCAGACGGACATTCAGCCCGGTCTGGCGCAGGATCTGCTGCAGGCGCGAGACGTTCTCGAGATAGAACAGGTTGCGGGTATGGTTCTCGGGAATGAGCAGGAGGTTGCGGGCGTCCGGACAGTACTTGTCGATCGCCGCCATCGCCGCCTGGACGGCAAGGGGCAGCATCTCCTGGGACAGGTTGTTGAATCCGCCCGGATACAGGTTGGTATCGACGGGCGCCAGCTTGAAGCCGGCGTTGCGAAGGTCGACGGAACAGTAGAACGGCGGGGTGTGCTCCTGCCATTCGAGCCGGAACCAGCGTTCGATCCGGGGGGTGGCGTCGAGGATGCGGCGTTCGAGTTCGAGCAGCGGCCCCTTCAGCGCGGTAATCAGGTGCGGAACCATCTCGATTTCCGGGGTGACAGATGGTCGATTCTATCGCGCGCCCGACCCGGCGCAGTCGGCAACGGGCCACGCTCGAGGCCGCGCAAGAAAAAGGCGTAGACACCATGGTCGCCCGCCATGACCCGGGCGACCATGGTGTCTAGGGAAGCGGACGGCATGAAAAGGGGCGGCCCTGGCCGCCCCGGATGTCCCGGAAACCGGAACCGACGCCCTCAGCGATGGTATGCGGTCTCGCCGTGGGTGGTGATGTCGAGGCCTTCGCGCTCCTCGTCCTCGCTCACCCGCAGCCCGACCAGCAGGTCGGCGACCTTGAAGGCGATGAAGGCCACCACGGCGCTCCAGACGATGGTCACCAGCACGCTGAAGACCTGGATCCAGAGCTGGCCGCCGATCGCATAGTCGGCCCCGCCGGTGCCGCCCAGCCCCGGAGCGGAGAACACCCCGGTCAGGATCGCGCCGACGATACCGCCCACCCCGTGGACCCCGAAGACGTCGAGCGAGTCGTCGGCGCCGAGCATCCGCTTCAGGCCGTTGACTCCCCACAGGCAGACGAGGCCGGCGACCAGGCCGATCACGATCCCGCCCATCACGCCGACCGAACCGCAGGCCGGGGTGATCGCCACCAGCCCGGCGATCGCGCCCGAGGCCGCGCCCAGCATCGAGGGCTTGCCCTTGAAGAACCACTCGCCGAAGGTCCAGGAAACCGTGGCCGCCGCGGTCGCGAACAGGGTGTTGACGGCGGCGAGCGCCGCGCCGCTGGTGGCCTCGAGGTTGGAGCCGGCGTTGAATCCGAACCAGCCCACCCACAGGATCGCGGCGCCGACCAGGGTAAGCGGCAGCGAATGGGGGGCCAGGTTGTCGCGGCCATAGCCGATTCGCTTGCCCAGCATCCAGGCGCCAACCAGCCCGGCGACACCGGCATTGATGTGCACCACGGTACCGCCGGCGAAGTCGAGCGCACCGTCCTCGGCAAGCATGCCGCCGGGGCCCCAGACCATGTGGGCGATCGGCAGGTAGCTGAAGGTGAACCAGATCACCGCGAAGACCAGCAGCGCGGCGAAGCGGACCCGCTCGGCCAGCGAGCCGACGATCAGGGCGCAGGTCAGGCCGGCGAAGGTGCACTGGAAGGCGACGAACACGAACTCGGGCAGCTTGACGCCGTCGGTGAAGGTATCGGCGAGCGAATCGATGGTCACCCCAGACAGGAACAGCTTGGACAGGGAGCCGAAGTACGGCGTCGATTCGGTGAAGGCTACCGAGTAGCCATAGACCACCCATAGCAGTGCGATCAGGCAGAACACGATGCTCACCTGCATCAACACCGAGAGCATGTTCCTGGCACGGACCATGCCGCCATAGAACAGGCCGAGCCCGGGCATCGCCATGAACAGGACGAGCAGGGTGGCGGTCATCATCCAGGCGACATCGCCCTTGTCGACCACGGCCTCGGCAGCGGTCTGGGCATGGGAGAGCGCCGGCAGCATCAGCAGGGCCGCCGACAGGCACAGCTTGTGGATCAGGGTCACCATTTCTCGGCTCCTCGTGCGCGGCGCGCTCAGATTGCGGTCGCGCCGGTCTCGCCGGTGCGGATGCGGACGACCTGCTCCAGGTCGAAGACGAAGATCTTCCCGTCGCCGATCTTGCCGGTGCGTGCCATGTTCTCGATCGCCTCGACGGCCTGGTCGACGAGTTCGTCGACCACCGCCGCCTCGAGCTTGACCTTGGGCAGGAAGTCGACGACGTACTCGGCGCCACGGTAGAGCTCGGTGTGGCCCTTCTGGCGGCCGAATCCCTTCACTTCGGTCACGGTGACGCCCTGGACGCCGATCCCCGACAAGGCCTCCCGGACCTCGTCGAGCTTGAACGGCTTGATGATGGCGGTGATGAGTTTCATGCTTGCTCTCCTTGCGGCGACAGGCCCGGCCCGCCGCTCATGCCTGCGTGATCAGAACGATTTGCCCACCGACAGCACGACCGTGCCCTTCCCCAGCTTCTCGCCGAAGGCATTGGTCATGCATTGGTCGTCGTAGTCGGTATCGACGTAGTTCAGGCCGAAGTCGAAGCCGGCGAAGGATTTCGCAACGCCGACGCTGTAGTCGACGTAGGAATCGCAGGAGCCCGGGATGCCCTTGATCTTCTGGTGGCCGACATGGGCCCCCAGGATGAAGCCCTGGGCCAGCGGGAACTCGGCGCTGAGATCGAGATAGCCGGAGTTCTTGCTGTCGTCCGCGCCGAAGAGGTCGGTGAGCGAATGCGAGTACTTCAGGCCGAGGAACTTCCAGGAGCCCTTTATGTAGGCCTCGAGAGTGTCCGGGCTGTTGAAGCCCGACGGGTAGTTGCCGGGGTAGTAGTAATAGAGCAGGCCCGCGTCGTAGCCGAACTCACCGACGCTGCCGGAGTATCCGGCATAGAAATCCCACTCGAGGCTGCTGCTCACATCCGGCTGTCCGTCCGAGAGCCAGCTGATGCTGGACGCCCAGGTGCCGAGGTAGAAGCCGCCCGGATGCCGGTAGTCGAAGCCGCCCTGGAGCGCCGGCTCGGCATTGGCCTGCGAGAGGCCGCGGAACTTGTAGTCGCTGACGATCGAGACGTTCGCCGAGAACGGCGATTCGTCGGCTGCCACCGCGGGCATCACGGCAGCGGCCGACCCGGCGACGGCGGCTGCAATGAGGACTCGTTTCATCGATTTCTCCAGGAGGATCCGGTGCTTCGTTTCGGGAAAGCCGGGACGTCCCCGGCGCAATCCCCTACGCACGTGCCGTGCCAGATGCCGCAAGCCCCGGCGGGCGGGCGCTCCCCGGCGTCGGCGCACGCTTTCGGTGCAGTGGCCGGGGCGCGATGTCGGGCGGGGATTCGCAACCGTGCGGGGAATGCACCCGGGCGGTGCATCGGCCATGCGGATCGGCCGCAAGACCGTTGCGCGGGCAGGCGCCCGGTGTAGACTCGATCACATGGAAACCCCAGAAACCTCCCGGCCCTCGGTGCTGGCCGACATCCAGCAGCGCGTCAGCGAGCTGCTGCGCTCGAGCCCGGCGGCGGACCTCGAACGCAATCTCAAGGCGCTGGTCGTCCAGACCTTCGAACGCTTCGATCTCGTCACTCGCGACGAACTCGACGCCCATCGCGCCGTGATCGACTCGCTCGAGGCCCGCATCGCCGAACTCGAACGTGCGCTGGAGCCCCGCGATTCCGTCGAGCCCGCCGATTCGGCTCCCGAGCCCGACAATCTCGCCGGCGAGCCCGGCGACACCGCGGGTTCCGGCGATCCCGACCAGCCAGGCTGAACAAGGGCCTGCGCGCACCGTCCGCAGACGCACAGCGCGATGTCACTGGCCCTGGTCCATAGCCGCGCCCTGCTGGGCGCGCGGGCGCCCGCGGTTACCGTCGAGGTGCACGTCGCCAACGGGCTGCCGGCCTTCCACATCGTCGGCCTGCCCGCCGCGGCGGTGCGCGAGAGCCGCGAGCGGGTCCGGGCGGCGCTCCTGCACTGCGGTTTCGGTTTTCCCAACCGGCGCCTGACCGTCAATCTCGCACCGGCCGACCTGCCCAAGGATTCCGGCCGCTTCGACCTCCCGATCGCGATCGGCATCCTGGTGGCGACGGGCCAGCTCCCGGCCCAGCCTGTCCGCGACCACGAGCTCGTCGGCGAACTGTCCCTTACCGGCGCGTTGCGGCCTTCACCGGGGCTGCTCGCGATCGCGCTCGGCCTGCGACGCGAGGCGCCCGATCGCCGCCTCGTGGTCCCGGCGGCCGACGCCGCCCAGGCGGCGGTGGTGCCGGGCGTGCGGGTGCTGGCCTCCGACAGTCTCGCCGATGTCTGCGCTTACTTCCGTGGCGAAACCGAACTCGCCCTCGCGCTGCCGGCTGCGATGCCCGATGCCGACGCCGCGCCCCAGCCCTGCCCCGACTTCGCCGACGTCCTCGGCCAGCCGGCCGCCCGGCGCGCCGCCGAGCTGGCCGCCGCGGGACGCCACAGCCTGCTGCTGGTCGGCCCGCCGGGGTCGGGCAAGTCCATGATCGCCGCCCGCCTCGCCTCCATCCTGCCGCCGCTTGCCGAGGACGAAGCGCTCGAAACCGGGGCCATCGCCGCCCTGCGCGGGTTGTTCGATCCGCGCCGGCTGCGCGCGCGTCCCTTTCGCAGCCCCCACCACAGCGCCTCGACGGCCGCCCTGGTCGGCGGCGGCAATCCGCCACGGCCCGGCGAGGCCAGCCTGGCGCACTTCGGCGTGCTGTTTCTCGACGAGCTTCCCGAGTTCGGTCGCGGCACCCTCGACGCCCTGCGCGAACCGCTCGAGACCGGCCGCATCGAGATCGCGCGCGCCGGCCATGCCATCACGCTGCCTGCCGATTTCCAGCTGGTGGCCGCAATGAATCCCTGCCCCTGCGGCCAGTTCGGCTCGATCGGCTGCCACTGCAGCCCGGAGCGGGTTCGGCGCTACCAGCAGCGGATCTCGGGACCGATCCTCGATCGCATCGACCTGCAGCTGAACGTCGCCCCCACCGACCAGGCGGCCCTGCTGGCGGGGCGGCCGGCCGAGCCCAGCGCGACGATCGCGCGCCGGGTGGGCCGCGCCTGGCGGCGCCAGCTCGATCGCCAGGGGCGCCCGAACGCCCGGCTCGACGCCGCGGCGATCAACCGCCACGCGCCGCTTCCCGACGATGCCCGCCAGCTGCTGGCCAGCGCCGCCCGCCACCTGCGGCTCTCGGGCCGGGGCATGCATCGCATCATGCGGGTCGCCCGCACCATCGCCGATCTCGACGAAGCCGACACGATCACCGTCGGGCATGTCGCCGAAGCCGTCGGCTACCGGCGCGCGCTATTCCGGGCTCCCCCTGAACCCGACGGCGCCGATCCGGCCGCCGCGGCGCCGATGTTAGGATGAAACCCTCAGGGGGCCCGCTGCGGCCCCCGGGCGGCGCCAGGTGATCGCGGGCCGCTCCCGACGGACGATCCTCGTCCGCTTCATCCGGCCGGGCCATTGCCGTCGCGGCCGTTTCCCCGACACACCGGCCCCCGGTGGCCCGCCGGCGGCCATCGAGAAGCGCCGCCGTTTCCCGGAATTCGAACAAGGAGAGCTCCCGGCATGAACATGTCAGCAATCACCGAATGGTTCGGTGACCAGTACGACACCTGGATGATCATCATCACCGTCTTCCTCGTCATCCTTGCGGTACTGGTGCTCAACCTCGTGATACGCAAGACGATCGATACCCTGCTGCGCCGCTCGAAAGGCCACAACAAGGTCTGGCGCGATGCCTTCCTCGATGCGCTCGGACCGCCCCTGCGCGGACTCGTCTGGATCGTCGGCCTGACGGTCGCCGTACGCGTGCTCGATCGCGAAGGCGAACTGACCCTGCTCAACCAGTTGTTCCCGCCGGTACGCGACCTCGCCGTGATCGGCGTCATCGCCTGGTTCATGATCCGCTCGGTCCATCGCGTCGAAGGCGGCCTGAAGGCGCAGGCGCATGCCAGGGGCCGCGAACTCGACGCGACCGCCTCCGACGCGATCAGCAAGCTGGTGCGCGCCTCGATCATCATAACCGCGGTGCTGGTCGCCATGCAGACGCTCGGCTTCTCGATCTCCGGCATCCTCGCCTTCGGCGGCATCGGCGGCATCGCGATCGGCTTCGCCGCCCAGGGCCTGGTGGCGAACCTGTTCGGCGGCCTGACCATCTACGCCAGCCGACCCTTCAAGGTCGGCGAGTGGATCATCATGCCGGGCACCGAGGTGATGGGCGAGGTCCAGGAGATCGGCTGGCGCGCCACCCGGGTGATGGGCTTCGATCGCCGGCCGTTCTACGTCCCCAACGCGATGTTCAATACCGCGGTGCTGATCAACCATTCGCGGATGACGGCGCGACGCATCGAGGAGCATGTGCAGATCCGCTACCGCGATGTCGACAAGGTCCAGGCGATCGTCGCCGACGCCAACAAGATGCTCGCCGAGCATCCCGGCATCCAGCACGACTTCTTCGTCTTCAATTTCGACACCTGCGGCGACTTCGCCCTGAAGCTCTTCCTCTACGCCTTCACCACGGGCACCGACTACAACGAGTACATGGAGACCAAGGAAGACCTCTTGCTGCGCATCGCCGACATCGTGCGTCGCCACGGCGGCGAGCTCGCGGTTCCGACCTCGACGATCCACATGCCCGATGGGGTCGAGTTCCAGTCCCGGTCGTCGCCCGGCCGACCCGATGGCTTCGCCAAGGGCCTGCTCCCCGATCCGCAAACCAGCTGAAACCGGTCCGGAAGTGTCGTAAGCTTCCTCCGATCCGACGCAAGCAAACGAGAGAGACATGTCAGCACAGGACAAAGCCGGCGCACCGCTCGCCGGCCTCAAGGTAGTCGAACTCCACGCGATCGGCCCCGTGCCCTTCGCCGGCATGATGCTGGACAACCTGGGCGCCGAGGTTTTGCGGATCAGCCCGCCCACCGACCCTTCGCTGGGCATCGGCATCGATGACAAGTACGACGTCTTCAACAACCGCAAGACGCCCAGGCATATCGACCTGAAGTCCGACGCCGGCCGCGCCGAGCTTCTCGAGCTGCTGTCCACGGCCGACGTCATGACCGAGGGATTCCGTCCCGGCGTGCTCGAGCGCCTGGGCCTCGCGCCCGCCGAACTCGCGAAGACCCATCCGAAACTCGTCATCGGGCGCCTCTCCGGCTGGGGGAACGAAGGCCCCTATGCCGCCCGGGCCGGGCACGACATCAACTACCTAGCGCTCTCGGGCATCCTCAACGCGATCGGCAAGGACGAACCGATCGTCCCGCTCAACGTGGTGGCCGACTTCGGTGGCGGCGCCATGACCCTCCTGGTGGGCGTGCTCGCCAAGCTGGTGCAGCGCTCGATCAACGGCCGGGGCGGCGTCGCCTCGACCAGCATCCTCGCCGGCACCATCGGCCTGTCGCCGATGTTCCACGGCATGCTCGCGGCCGGCCGCTGGAACCTCGGGCGCTGCAACAACCTGCTCGACGGCAAGCTGCCCTTCTATCGGGTCTATCGTTCCAGCGACGGCCTTTTCGTCTCGGTCGGCGCGCTCGAGGCCAAGTTCTACGCCGAGTTGCTGAAGATGCTGGGCCTGGAAGGCGAGATCGACCCGGCACGCCAGTTCGACGAAAGCACCTTCGACGCCACGTCGGCGCGCTTCGCCGAGGCCTTTGCCACCCGGACCCGCGACGAATGGGCGCGCATCGCCGAACAGTGCGATGCCTGCGTGGCGCCGGTGCTCGACTTCACCGAAGCCGCCGCCCATCCGCACAACCGCGCCAATGGCTGGTATGTGAGCGATCCCTTCCCGCATCCGCGGCAGGTCATCGACTTCGCCTGAAAGCAGCTCTTAACGCCCGGCCGGCGGGCGCATGGCCGACTCCGGCGACACGCCATCCCCAACCCGGGGCGAGACGCGCCACAGCACGAACACCGCGAGCGCCGCCGCTTCGAGCATGGCCCAGGCCAGCAGGGCCCGGCGAAAGCCCTGGGCATCGGCCACCGGGCCGGCGCTGGCCAGGTCGACGATCACTCCGAACAGCCACTGCACCACGAAGACGCCAACGAAGATCAGCAGGTTGAAGGCGGTGAACGCGCGGCCGGTGAGTTCCTCCGGAAACGAGAGGCTCACGTGCGACTGGGCCGGTACGTAGATCGTGGCGACCACGGCATAGGCGACCCAGAGCCCGACCGCGAAGAGTCCGTCGACGAACGGGATCGCGAGGTGCAGGACGACGACCAGCGCCGTGGCGATGACCACCAGGCGGGGCACTCCCCAGCCGGCGGCG
Organism: Burkholderiaceae bacterium; assembly: GCA_041676645.1. Taxonomy (GTDB): domain Bacteria; phylum Pseudomonadota; class Gammaproteobacteria; order Burkholderiales; family Burkholderiaceae_E; genus JAMLIN01. Next base: position 15,144 of record JBAYRO010000044.1, read on the forward strand.
CTGAGCCGCGGCAAGGCCCAGCCGATCCCGAGGAAGCCGAACATCAGCACGATGTTGAAGACGAGCAGGGCCTGCGCCGCGGCGCCGGGCGACATGCCCAGGACCTCGGTGAACCAGGGCCCGGTCCACAGGCTCTGGAAGGCGATGAAGCCCGACTGCGCGCACAGCGCGAGCACCCCGAAACGCCAGAAGTACGGATCGCCGAACACCACGAGGTAGCCGCGCCAGATCGACTCGGCGCCGGGCTGCCTGGGCACCGTGGGCTCGTCGCGCGGCAGCAGGCGCAGGATGCCGACCGCCGCGAGCATCAGCAGGACCGCGGAGATCATGAAGACACCGCGCCAGCCCACCAGCGGCAGGGTGAGCCGCACCGGCACGGTGGCCGCGAGCGCGCCCAGCGAACCGGCCACCAGCATCCAGGCCATCAGCGACTGCTGCAGCTGCGGGGCGAACCAGAAGCGGTAGACACGCACCGCCGACATCAGCGCGCCGGCGACGCCGGCGCCGATCAGGGCGCGGCCGACCCAGAGCATCGCGAAGGAATCGGCCAGCGAGAAGATCAGGCAGCCGAGCGCCGCGACCATCAGCAGGATGCCGTCGGTGCGACGCGAACCGTAGCGGTCGAGCCAGATGCCCAGCGGCAGCTGCAAGGCGGCGAAGGCGAAGAAGTAGGCGCTGGTGAGCGCGCCCAGCGCCGCATGCGAGAGATCGAGGTCGGCGACGAGTTCGGGCGCGATCGCGGCATTGACCGAACGCAGCGCATAGGACATCACGTAGCCGGCGGCAAGCGCCGCGAACACACGCGCGCCCGCCGCCGGCGGGAGTATCCGGCTCATCGGGTGGCTCCGCTCATGGTCCGTTGATCGCGAAGGATTCGAGGAAGATGTCCGCCGCCTCCTCGTCGAGCGGGCTGCCGATCGCGACCGCCTGCCAGGCGCGGCTGCCACGGGCAACGAAGACCGCCTGCATGCCGGTGCCCGCCTCGGGGCGATTGCCCCGGGCGATGACCGCAAGCATCGACTGGCTCGCGATCCGCTTGCCGGCGGCGTCGACCACCGGAACCTCGCGTTCGATGCGCTCGATCTCGTCGGCCTCGATGTTGCGCAGCATTCCGTCGGCCATCGCCGCCACCACCCGCTCCCGGGTCTGCGCCGTGGCATCGGGCAGCGTCACCCAGGCCAGGGTGAAGGTCTGCTTGCCGGAACGCGCCCCCAGCATCGACATCTCGACGTCAAGCCCGTCCAGATTGATCGGGCGGCTCATGCTGGCCGGGCGGGCCGGCAGGAGGACCCGCGCGGCGGCGTCAACTGAGCCGGCCTGCCGCCAGTTATAGTCCGGTGTGCATGCGGTCGCGAACAACAGCGCGGCTACACTGAGTACCGGGACGACTCCACGGAGGAATCCCGGGACGAGCCCCGCAACGGCTCGCGGCGCAACGGCTGCGGCCGGACAAGGGCATGAAGGGAGAGCCACAGTCATGATCTACGAATTCAAATCGCGCCGAACCGGCACCGTAACGATGACGCAATCCGTGGCCGAGCGGCTGCTGGAGATCATGGGCAAGACTCCCGGGCCGACCGGGATCATCACCGTCGAGCAGATCCCCGATGCCGTCGAGGCGATGCGCCGGGCGGTAAGCCACGAACCCCCGCCGCCGCCCGAAAGCGACGACCCGCATGAAAGATCGGACCCGAACATCTATGTCTCCCTTGGCCAGCGGACCTGGCCGCTGATCGACATGCTGGAGGAAGCACACGCCAAGGGTGTCGACGTCACCTGGGGTGTCTGAGCAGCGGGTCATTATAGGAACGATGAGAAAGGAGCGCGCATGACAGGCACCGTAACGGTTCACTTCGCGGCCGATCGGGAATTCCCCCTGCGGGTCACCGAACCGGTCGAACGCACTGCAGCGGTGCGCTGGCTGGAGGATGAATTCGTCCGGCTCGGCGCGGAGCCGGTGCGCGCCTCGGGCAAGATCCTGCTCGCCGACCGCCTGATGTCGATCGCGGTCGCGGCCGGTCCCGATGCCTTCCAGGCCGACCCCGACTGGGCGACCCGGTACGCGACCAATGCCCTCGCCGCGATCGGCCACGATCTCGTCACCGTCGACCTCGAGGCGATGCGCGTGCGCTACTGAACGCGGCCTGCCCGGCTGCGGTAAGCTCGCCGCATGCTGGATGACGGTTCGGCGGGACAGGCCTCCCCATGGCGCGCTGCCTGGCGCGACTTCGGCCCGGTCTATGCCGGGACCGGTCTCGCGGGCTTCGTGTTCGCCGCCACCGGGCCGGTCGCGATCGTGCTTGCGGTGGCCGCCCAGGGCGGGCTCGACGACACCCGGCTCGCCTCCTGGATCTTCACCTGCTTCTTCGTCAACGGCCTGCTGACCATTGCGGCGAGCGCCTGGCTGCGCATGCCGCTGGTGTTCTTCTGGACGATTCCCGGCACCGTGCTGATGGGCCCGGCGCTCACCCATTTCAGCCATGCCGAGGTGCTGGGCGCCTGCCTCGCCACCGGGGTGCTGATGGTTGTGCTCGGGGCGACCCGGCTGGTCGGGCGCATCACCCGGGCGATACCGATGCCGATCGTGATGGCGATGGTCGCCGGCGTGTTCCTGAAGTTCGGCATCGATCTCGTGGTCGCGCTGCACGAGGACGCCTGGATCGCGGTGCCCATGACGATCGCCTTCCTCGGCCTGTCGGCATGGCCGGGCGCGGCTCGCCGGGCTCCGCCGCTGCTGGTGGCGCTGGCGCTCGGCGTGGCACTGATCCTGGCGAGCGGCGCCGCCGAACCGGGCGCAACCGACGGCCCCCGCTTCGCACAGCCCCTGCTGATCGCCCCCGAGTTCCGGCTTGCGGCCATGGCCGAACTGGTCGTCCCGCTTGCGGTGACCGTGATCGCGGTACAGAACATGCAGGGCATCGCGGTGCTCGCCGCTGCCGGCCACCAGGCGCTGGCCGATGCCACGACCCTGGCCTGCGGCGTCTGGACGGTGGCCAGCGCCTTCACCGCCGGCGCACCGACCTGCCTGGCCGGCCCGACCAACGCCATCGCCACCAGTGCCGGCGAAGCGCAGCGGCATTACACCGCGGCAATCTTCACCGGCGTGCTGGCGGTGGTCTTCGGCCTGTTCGCCCCCTTGTTCACGCGCCTGCTGCTCGCCATGCCGGCCGCCTTCATCGCCACCCTGGCGGGGTTGGCGATGCTGCGGGTGCTGCAGGCGGCTTTCGTCACATCGTTCGGCGGGCGCTTCAGCTTCGGTGCGCTCGCGAGCCTGCTGGTGACCGTCTCGGGCGTGTCGATCGGCGGGATCGGCGCAGCCTTCTGGGGACTGGTCGCCGGCATGCTGGTATCGCTCATGCTCGAGCGTGATGATTTCGCGGCCAACCGGGCATCCCGGCCGACGGCCGCTGCAGGGAGGACAACGCAATGAACAGGCAGGTGGATCTTTTCGTGATCGGCGGGGGCTCGGGTGGGGTGCGCGCCGCCCGGATCGCCGCGGGCCATGGCGCCAGGGTGATGGTGGCCGAGGAGTTCCGCTACGGCGGTACCTGCGTGATTCGCGGCTGCGTTCCCAAGAAGCTGCTCGCGATCGCGAGCCGGTTCGCCGATGCTTTCGAGGAGGCACGCGACTTCGGCTGGGACATCGGCCCGACCTCCTTCGACTGGGCCCGGCTGCGCGCCGCCAAGGACCGCGAGATCACTCGCCTGGAAGGAATCTACCGGCGCAACCTTGTCGCCGCGGGCGTCGAGACCCTCGACTCGCGCGCCGTCCTCGAAGGGCCGCAAAGGGTCCGGCTGCTCGCCACCGGCGAGGTGATCGACGCCGCCCGTATCCTGGTCGCCACCGGCGGCGCCCCGTTCCGCCCGGCGATCGAGGGCGCGGAACTCGCGATCACCAGCAACGAGATCTTCGATCTCGAAGCCCTGCCCGAAGCGATGCTGATCGAAGGCGGCGGCTTCATCGCGGTGGAGTTCGCCTGCCTGCTGCAGCGCCTGGGCGTGCAGGTCACCGTCGTCTACCGTGGCGAACAGATCCTGCGCGGCTTCGATGACGATGTCCGCGAACATCTCGCCCAGGCCATGCGCGCGTCCGGCATCGAAGTGCTGGTACGCACCGAAGTGCGGGCCATTCGCCGCGATGGCGGGCAGCTGGTCGCCAGCCTGTCCGACGGCACCAGCCGGCCGGTCGGCCAGGTGATGCTGGCCACCGGCCGCCTGCCGGCGAGCGCCGGCATCGGCCTGGAGGAAGCCGGCGTGAAGCTGCGCGAACGCGGGGCGATCGCGGTCAGCGCCGACTCCCGCACCAGTGTCGACTCGATCTGGGCGGTGGGCGACGTGACCGACCGCATCGCCCTGACACCGGTGGCCATCCGCGAGGGGCACGCCTTCGCCGACACGGTCTTCGGTAACGCGCCCTGGATCTGCGATCACGAGGACGTCCCGGCGGCGGTGTTCTCGACCCCCGAGATCGGCGTGGTCGGGCTCACCGAGACAGCCGCCCGCGAGCGCTACGGCGAGCTGCGCATCTATCGCACGAGCTTCCGCCCGATGCACGAGAGCTTCAGCGAGGAACCTTCGCGCGTGCTCATGAAGCTGGTGGTCGACGATGCCAGCGACCGGGTCGTCGGGGTCCATATCGTCGGCCCCGAGGCCGGCGAAATGATCCAGCTCGTCGGGATCGCGGTGAAGATGGGCGCCACCAAGGCCCAGTTCGACGCCACGGTGGCGGTCCATCCGACCGCAGCCGAGGAACTTGTCACATTGCGCACGCCCGTCGCCTGAGACAATCCACCGCTGCGAGAACCGGAACGACAACCGGCCCGCGGGACGCCGGCGCCTTCTCAATTGGCCGGCGATCCCCCGACTGATCGACCGTTTGGCGTTGCCGCGTCCGTGCGAGACTCGTTCCCAAACCCCATCCGGGAGGATCCATGCAACGCGCCCGTTACCGACTCGTCACCCGAGCGGACTTCGACGGCCTGGTCTGCGCGGCGCTGCTGCGCGAGATCGACATCATCGATGACATCCTGTTCGTCCATCCCAAGGACATGCAGGACGGCCGGATCGAGATCACCGGCCGTGACATCACGGCCAACCTGCCCTACGTCCCCAGCGCGCACCGCGTGTTCGACCACCATGCCTCGGAGTTCGAACGCAACATCGGTGACCGGAACAACTTCGTCATCGACCCCGACGCCCCTTCGACCGCGCGGGTGATGTACGAATACTTCGGCGGCGCCGAGCGTTTCCCGGGCATTGGCGAGGACCTGCTCGAGGCCGTCGACAAGGCCGACTCGGCCCGCTACGACCTCGACGACATCCTCGACCCGGGCGGTTGGACGCTGCTGAACTACCTGATGGACGCCCGCACCGGACTGGGCCGTTTCCGTGAGTTCCGCATCTCGAACTACCAGCTGATGCTGCAACTGGTGGACGCCTGCCGCAGCCTGGCGATCCACCAGATCCTGGCGCTGCCCGATGTGCGCGAGCGCATCGAGCTCTACGACGCGCACCGCGCCCGGGCGATCGCCCAGATCCGGCGCTGCGCCAAGGTGCACGACAAGGTGGTGGTCCTCGACCTGCGCGGCGAAGACACCATCTACGCGACCAACCGCTTCATGATCTATGCGCTGTTCCCCCAGTGCACCCTGTCGATCCACCGGATCTGGGGCCTGCGCCGCCAGAACACCGTGCTCGCGATCGGCAAGTCGATCCTCGATCGCTCCGCGCGGATGAACATCGGCTCGCTCTGCCTGCGCTACGGCGGCGGCGGCCATGCCGGCGCCGGCACCTGCCAGGTCGAGAACACCTGGTCGGACCGCATCACCGGCGAGATCGTGGCAACGCTCGAATCCTACGAAGCCGCGCGACTCGCCTTCGACGGCGCCCCGGGCGAGGACTGACGCTTGCGGAAATGGGGTCAGACTCCATTAATTCCATTAATGGAGTCTGACCCCATTTCCGCCATTTCCGTCGCCGAGCTGGCCGACGATCCGCTCGCAGAGCAACTCGATCGCGGCGCGCAGGGCGGGGCTGGCCGGGCGCCGCGCACTGGAGACCAGCGCGAGGCGCGCCGCCAGCGGCGGGTCGACGATCGGGCGTGACACGAAGTGGGGATCGGCACCGAGCGTGCGCACGGTGCTGCCGGCGAGCACCGCCGCGCCGACGCCATCGGCGACGAGCTCCAGGATCGCGTTGACCCCGTCCGTCTCGAGCGCGATGCTCGGCGCGAGTCCGCGCTGGGCGAGGCCGGAGTCGACCTGCATGCGCAGGGCATTGGGCCGGCTCGGGATCACCAGCGGCCGGTCGACCAGGTCGGCCAGCGCGATCGGCGCGCCGTGCGGGCCGGCATCGTCGATGCCACGCCGCTCGATCAGGTAGAGGCGCTCCTCGGGCAGTGGATGGAGTTCCAGCTCCGGCGAAGCGATCGGGTTGTAGACCACCGCGAGATCGAGCCGACCGTCGGCGATCGAGCCGAGCATGGTGACCGACAGGCCCTCGGCGATCGACAGGACGACCGCCGGCAGGCGCTCGCGGAACGCGCGAATCAGCGACACCGCGAGCAGCTTGGAGAGCGTCGGCGGCAGGCCCAGCGCGATCCGGCCGACCGGTGCGTCCCGCGCCTGGTCGAGCTCCTGGGTGAGCCGCTCCACCTGGTGGAGGATCCCGCGGCCGTGCTCGAGCATGAGGCGCCCGGCGGCGGTGGTCGACACGCCCCGGCCATTGCGCACGAGCAGGCTCTGGCGGACTTCGACCTCGAGCGCCCGGACCTGGCGGCTGAGCGCCGGCTGGGCCACGCCCAGCGCATGGGATGCACGGGTGAAGCTGCCGAGTTCGGCGACGCGCACGAAATATTCGAGCTGACGCAGGTTCACCGCTACCTCGATTTCGATAGCTTGCAGCCTATCATGCCGAATCGGCATAACTGCTAGTGCCCGGCCGATCTTGTCGGTTCGCATGACAATCGACAAGAATGACTGCATGCAGACCGCAATTCCCGCCCTGTTCATGCGCGGTGGCACGTCGCGCGGCCCCTTCTTCGCCGCCGCCGACCTGCCTGCCGATACCGAACTGCGCGACCAGGTCCTGCTCGCCGCCATGGGCTCGCCCGACCGGCGCCAGATAGACGGGCTCGGCGGCGCCAATCCCCTGACGAGCAAGGTCGCCATCATCCGTGCCGGCAGCGAACCCGGCGTCGACATCGACTTCCTCTTCGCCCAGGTGGTGGTCGACCGCGCCTTCGTCGATACCCGGCCGAACTGCGGCAACATGCTCGCCGCGGTGGTGCCCTTCGCCCTGGAAACCGGGCTGCTGCAAGCGCATGGTGAAACCACCACGCTGCGGGTGCTGACCCGCAATACCGGCATGCAGTGCGACATCACGGTGCAGACGCCGGGTGGACGGGTTCGCTACGACGGCGAAGCGCGCATCGACGGGGTACCGGGCACCGCCGCCCCGATCACGATCGACTTCCTCGATACCGCCGGCTCGGTCTGCTCGGGCCTGCTGCCGACCGGCCGGGTACGCGACCGGATCGATGGCGTCGACGTCACCTGCATCGACAATGGCATGCCGATGGTGATGATCCGCGCCACCGATCTCGGGCGCAGCGGCTACGAGGA